>NZ_JAUBPU010000003.1:0-257272 GCF_036700885.1 Microcoleus sp. S13_B4 | reverse complement strand
TTGTTTTCGAGGTCGAGAATAATCAGGTTAGTCAAGGATGCTAGCGGTTTAATGTCGTTGATTTGATTTTCGCCGAGACCGAGCCCAGTCAGGTTAGTCAAGGATGCTAGCGGTTTGATGTCGTTGATTTGATTGTTGTTGAGGCCGAGCGTAGCCAGGTTAGTCAAGGATGCTAGCGGTTTGATGTCGTTGATTTGATTTTCGCCGAGGCCGAGATCAGTCAGGTGAGTCAAGGATGCTAGCGGTTTGATATCGCTGATTTGATTTTTGAGGAGGTGGAGATCAGTCAGGTGAGTCAAGGATGCTAGCGGTTTGATGTCCCTGATTTGATTGTTGTAGAGGAAGAGCCTAGTCAGGTGAGTCAAGGATGCTAGCGGTTTGATGTCCTTGATTTGATTGTTGTAGAGGAAGAGATCGGTCAGGTGAGTCAAGGATGCTAGCGGTTTGATGTCCTTGATTTGATTGTTGTGGAGGTAGAGCCGAGTCAATGTAGTCACGGATGCTAGCGGTTTGAGATCACTAATTTGATTGTTCCAGAGTTCGAGCGCAGTCAGTTTAGTCAAAGATGCTAGCGGTTTGATGTCGCTGATTTTATTGTCAATGAGTCTGAGTCCCGTGAGACTCGAAAGTTTCCGATCGGCTGCATCGCACTCAGTAGTCTCAGCTTTCTGCAACAGCACATCAACAGTATGTTTAGTTTCAGGACTCAAAGAAGCTTTTTGGCGACACCAATCGGCAAATGTTCGTCTACTATTTCCCGGTTGCGTCTGTGCAACTTCGGCTCCAAGTAGATTTCCAGATAATGCTAGTACGATCGCACTCAAAGCAAATACTATCAATCTTGGTAAATTCATCTGTTTCTGTGCAACTATAATTTTCATCATCTTGCATCCCTAATTTTTTAAATAGACAATGGCAGGTTGGCAAACTGTCACGATACTGCCATAAAGTTGTAAAATAACTGCGATCTTAAACTTATAGCCAATAATTTTATCTCCATAAACTGAGGAAAATACCCTATGAACGGCCCAGCATCTTACACATCATCTCAAATGACCGATCGCGATCGCGCTAACCTCAGCCGCCTGATCGATTACAGTTCCATCCAATCAGTACCCGAAATTTGGGCGATCGTCAAACAAAAATTCGGTCAAACCGTCGCCCTCCACGACCCCCACAGCAAGCCAGAAATCAAACTCACCTACACCGACCTCTACCAGCAAATCCAGCAATTCGCCGCTGGCCTCCAAGCCCTCGGCATCGAACCAAATCCCGAAGAAGCAGTCCCTCCCCGCGTCGCCCTCTTCGCAGACAACAGCCCCCGCTGGCTGATAGCCGACCAAGGTATCATGATGGCCGGGGCCGCGAACGTTGTTCGAGGCGCCACCGCCGACCCCGAAGAACTCCTGTACATCATTCAAGACAGCGGCAGCACAGCCGTGGTAGTCGAAAACCTCGCATTACTCAAAAAACTGCAACACCGCCTCCCGGATTTGCCCATTCAACTCATCGTCCTCCTCTCCGACGAAGAACCGGAAACCAGCCAAACCCTAAGCACAGTCAAATTTTCCCAAGTCATGACCACAGGGGCCAACCGTCCCCTCAAACCCTCCAACTACAAGCCTCAAACCCTCGCCACCCTCCTCTACACCAGCGGCACCACAGGCAAACCAAAAGGTGTCATGCTGACCCACAGCAACCTCCTGCACCAAGTCACCACCTTCGGCACAATTCTCCAGCCCGAACCGGGCGACTCTGCACTCAGCATCCTGCCCAGTTGGCACGCCTACGAACGCAGCGTCGAATACTTCCTGCTTTCCCAGGGATGCACCCAAATTTACACCAATATTCGCTATTTCAAACAAGACTTTAAAACTTGCAAACCCCAGTACATGGTCAGTGTTCCGCGCATCTGGGAATCGATTTATGAGGCCGTACAAAAGCAGTTTCGGGAACAGCCGCCTAACAAACAAAAATTGGTGAATTTTCTGTTATCTTCCAGCCAGCAATACATCGAGAACCGCCGCATTTTCCAAGGATTAACTCTTAGTTTGAAACCGGCTTCTGCTTCCGAAAAATTAATCGCCCGCACCAAAACCATTCTGTTGTCGCCGGTACACGCCCTCGCCGAAAAATTGGTTTATCAAAAAGTCAGGGAAGCTACGGGAGGACGTTTTAAGTGGGCGATTAGCGGTGGCGGTTCTTTGGCAACGCATTTAGACAATTTCTTTGAAATAGCGAATATCGGCTTGTTGGTGGGATACGGTTTAACCGAAACTTCGCCGGTTTTAACTGTGCGTCGCCCTTGGCACAATCTTAAAGGTTCCGCAGGACAGCCGATCGCCCATACGGAAATTAAAATTGTAGACCCAGAAACCAGACAGCAACTGCCCACAGGCCAGCGCGGCTTGGTATTGGGCCGCGGGCCGCAAATCATGGCAGGTTATTATCTCAATCCCCAAGCGACTGCCAAAGCCATAGACTCCGAAGGCTGGTTCGACACGGGCGATTTGGGCTGGCTGACACCGGGAAACGATTTAATCTTGACCGGGCGGGCCAAAGATACGATCGTCCTCAGCAACGGCGAAAACATCGAACCCCAGCCCATAGAAGACGCCTGCGTCCGCAGCCCCTACATCGACCAAATTATGCTAGTAGGTCAAGACCAGAGATCCGTCGGCGCGTTAATTGTCCCTAATGAAGAAGCCGTGCAGAAATGGGCAGAAACTCAGAATCCCCCATTACACGAAATTGACTGGAATAGCAAGACAATTCAAGACTTATTCCGCAAAGAATTGACCCGAGAGGTGCAAAATCGCCCTGGATACCGCGCGGACGATCGCATCGGCCCGTTCCGGTTGATTCAGGAGCCATTTTCGATCGAAAATGGAATGTTGACCCAGACCCTGAAAATTAAGCGCCCGGTTGTGACGCAACACTACCGCGATATGATTGACGGGATGTTTTGAAATATTCGCAGGACTTGGGGAATGGAAAAGAAAAAATTATCCCAACACCCGAGTCCCGAGTCCGAGTCCTCAGTCCTGGACCATTAGTTCATATTTACCAACTAATGGCCCAGGACTAATGCCTAATTCCTAATTGACAAGCAACAACTTTATGGAACCACAATTACTCTTGAAGCGATCGATTAACGTTAAAGTCGTCGTTACTCCCCGCTGGAAAGAAGAAGCTCAACAGCAACTCCAAGCCCAAATCAACCAAATAGACTCTCAGCTACAACAGTTAGAAATGCAAGGGCAGCGGATGATTTCAGAAATCAAACAGCAAAATCTACAGCCCCCAGGCCCGCAAGTACAGCAGCAAATAGAAAACATTCAAGTGCAGGTGAATCAAAGAAAAAGCGAACTGCTAGAACAGAAAAACCAAAACCTGCAACAGCTTCAGCAAGTGCAGGTGCTAGACCTGGAACAAGAAGTGAGTCAAGGTCAAATTGACGGCACATTCACTGTCGGGCTCGGAGAAAACTTGATTCAAAAAATGCAAGTAGAAATTCTCCTCCGCGACGGTATAGTCGAAGAAATTCGAGGTGATATTTAGAAATTGGTAAGTGGTAATTGGCGATCGGTAATTGGCAATAGATTTTGAGTCAACAGTCACACATCAAGAATGCGAGAGACTGGCATAATAATAAGTATTGCCGGTGGCCGATAGCCAATGATCAATTGCCAAATACCGATTACCTATTACCAACACAAAAGGACTTTTTACAGATGATTCGCGAAGTTTTCATGCCAGCCCTGAGTTCTACCATGACAGAGGGCAAAATTGTTTCCTGGGTCAAATCAGCCGGAGACAAAGTAGAAAAAGGCGAAACGGTGGTAGTGGTTGAATCCGACAAAGCCGACATGGACGTGGAGTCTTTCTACGAAGGTTATTTAGCAATAATTATCGTAGCTGCGGGCGAAGTTGCTCCCGTGGGAGCGGCAATCGCTCTGGTAGCAGAAACAGAAGCCGAAATCGCCGTAGCTCAGCAGCAAGGAGCCGCCGCCCCAACCGCAGCAGCAGCCCCTGCTCCCAGCCCCGCTCCTGTGAGCGCAGCTACATCGTCAGCAGGTTTGCAGCAAAATGTTAGTCGCCAAAACGGCCGCAGCGTCGTTTCTCCCCGCGCTCGCAAATTAGCCAAAGAGTTTAAAGTAGATTTGAATTCTATCAAAGGCAGCGGGCCCAACGGTCGCATTGTCGCAGAGGATGTAGAAGCAGCAGCCGGCAAAGCCCAACCCGCTCCGGTTCAGCAAGCCGTAACAGTCCCCGCAGCACCAGCACCCACAGCACCCGTACCCGCCCCCGCAGCAGCCAAACCTGCACCCGTACCAGTCCCCGCGATCGCACTTTCGGGCCAAAGAGTACCGATGAATGCGCTGCAAAATGCGGTGGTGCGGAATATGGAAGCAAGTTTGAGCGTGCCGTCTTTCCGCGTGGGTTACACAATTACTACTGATAATCTCGACAAACTCTACAAACAAATTAAGTCGAAGGGCGTCACGATGACGGCTATGCTGGCGAAGGCTGTAGCAGTAACTTTACAAAAACATCCTCTGCTGAATGCTTCTTATGTGGAGTCGGGAATTCAATACCGCGCTGATATTAATGTGGCGGTAGCGGTGGCGATGGATGGCGGCGGTTTGATTACGCCGGTGTTGCAAAATGCCGATCGCCTCGATATTTATTCGCTCTCGCGCACTTGGAAGGATTTAGTCGATCGCGCCCGCACCAAGCAGTTGAAGCCTGATGAGTACAGCACGGGAACTTTCACTCTTTCCAATTTGGGAATGTTTGGTGTAGATAAGTTTGACGCGATTTTACCCCCGAATCAAGGCTCGATTTTGGCGATCGGTTCTTCGCGGCCGCAAGTAGTAGCAAACGAGGATGGTTTGATGGGAGTGAAGCGCCAAATGCAGGTGAATATTACTTGCGATCACCGGATTATTTACGGTGCTGACGCTGCATCTTTCTTGCAAGATTTAGCTAAATTGATTGAGACAAATCCTCAATCTTTGACACTTTAATTAGGACTAAAGTCCTGACTACAAACCTTACTCTGAGGTTCGTAGTCAGGACTTCAGTTGGGAACATCTCAGTATTGCAAAAAGGATTTTTATTATTATAGAACCCATTTGACATCTTTTGTAAAATCCTTACAGGGCAACTATTCTAGCCTAAATTTAGGATTCTACTGATTCGCCCCAAACCTAGTTGTGGTAATAAGTCTGGAATAGATGTCAAATGGGTTCTATAGGCCTGAACTATGCCTACAGCCATACCCTCGATAATAAAGAAATCATCTCCAAATTGAACGTTAATAACGTGTAATTTCTCAGCGTTAAAAAAGCACGCAATTTGGAAACACGTAAAAGAAAAATTATGAAAAATACTGTTTATCACCACCAAACTTTAGATTCAGGATGCCGGTTACGAAATCGCAAAGAAGGCTTTTGAAATATCTTTAGTGTGAGTGTGCAAAAAAGGGGATAACAGCCTAAACTTTTGCCTGCATCCCCTAAAAATCAAGTATTAAGTAGTTGTACAAAATTAATCACACAAAATATCCCCTGAAAGCCTTACAACGTAAAGAGTCTTTATCTAATTAATTTCGTTTGGTTACTTACGTAGGCTCTAAATACCACGCGATTCCAATGCTTTTGCTAAGCGTTCTAAAACTTCTGTCATCTTTTCCTGGTTGAGAGTAGCAGCATCAACAAGTGCAACTTCTGCTTCTGCTTCTGCTGCTTGCCGACGAATTAATCTTTTTTTTGCAGATTCTACGCTTCGGAGTAATAGAAAAATAACAAAGGCGATAATCACAAAACTAATTACAGATGCCAGGAAAACACCCCATTTTATACCTCCTGGTGCCCAACTTTCCAGGTCTTTAGCTCCTGCAGCCGTTAAAGCAGGATTAAGAAGAATGGGAGTAATAATATCTTTGACTAAAGAATCAATGATTTTTCCAAAGGCTCCACCAATGATGACGGCAACTGCCAGTTCAAGGACATTTCCCTGAACTAAAAACTTCCAGAAATCGCTCCAAAATCCGCTACTACTTCTTGCCATGATGGATGTTCCCCTATAGATAGGCCAGTAAAATTTATTTTCTCATGATTCAGGAAAAACTTTATTATATTTTAAACGAAACAAACTGGTCAAAGGCGATCGGGTTCAATCTAAGAACGGAGTGGCGCGACTTTTTGGTGCAACGGATGTTGTCCTTACTTTTCACGCTATCTCTGAAAGCCTTGTCAGGCAAGGGTTTCATCTGAAGACGTTTGTCAATGATTTCTACTTAGGGCTTGCTGAAAAAGTGTACGCAGTGGAAAAACGAGGCTACACAGCTTGAAAAATAGTAGGTTTATTGGTGAATTCCCAAATTTAGCCAGAGACGAACAACCAAGGTGCAAAGGTTTTGAGCCTCTATAAAACCCGTTTGACATCTTTTACGCTGTTATACGTGACCGCAAAAGCATTATCCAGCAGCAGCCATGCCTTATTGTAGCAGTCTAACGGATTCAGAATGGGAAATAATTGAACCCATACTACATGAGATATTGCCCAGGAAGAAGCTAACTAAAACCATGTAACTGGACAAAAAGAGAAATCTTAGATGGAATCTTCTATCAACTAAAAAATGGCTGCAATTGGTAAGACCTACCCAAGGATTGGCCCCCTTACAATGGCCGTATATTGGCTTTACTTGCAGTGGCGAACACAGGGAGTGATAGAAGAGCTGATGAGAGTGCTACATGGGCAAGTGCGTGAGCAGGTAAAAAAAGCCAAATGGACTACATTTTAGTTTTTCTTGATGCGGACTAAAGTCCTCACTACAAACCTTTGACTACTGACTACAAACTAATTACTCGATCGCACTGTCAAAACTTGCGGCGGCGTCGCATCCGGCGGATACAAGAAATCCACCTGCACCAAACGGCGTTCCCCCGGCTTCATATTCACATTCACCAAAGGTTCCCCCTGCTGTCCCCGCCGCTGCACAATGTGAATGTAGCGCGTCAAAGTCTTGCCCGTATCATCCTTAAACATCACCCGCACCGTACCTCGGAAAAATATCCGATTTTCAGGAGGGTCATAAAACATCAATCCCCCCGATTCTGTATTTGCTTTAATCGGTGTTTGCATTTTAATGCTAACAGATTGAGACTCGCGAGATTTGTTATAAAGCGGAAAAGTTAAGTTGTATTGAATCCCGTAATTACCGTGAGCAAAATAAGCAGTATCGGGATAGCGAGCTAACATTTTAGCGCTTTGAACTTGGCCAGTCCCAAAAGTACCCGTGTCCGTTGTGCTCAAAGCATAGGAAAATGACTCGCCGCGTTTGGGAATAGTTAAATAATCGGTTCTCGAATTGTCCGTAATTTTAGCTTGCCACTGGGAACCTTCAGCTACTCCTGCCACGCGCCCATAAATTTTTTGCACCGGATTTTCGCCTCTGGGAGTTGGTGCTAAATCTCTCGGCCCCGCTAAACCTTTGGTATATAAAATATTTTCCCACTGTTCTAAAGTCGGATCTTGCTCGACTCCTCCTTGACTTTTAGGAGCAAACATTGCTAATGATGCTACATAAACCGAATTGCTGCTGGACATTCGCATTAAAGTCGATCGACCATTGGAAGAAGGTGTGACATTCCCCACAGGTATCGGCAAATTCATCAGCATTCGGCTCTGATTTGCCGGAATCTCGATCGCAGCAGGCAAAATGCTTTGTCTGTATCCCCGCAATACATCGCTCGTGATGCGGCTTCCAGGCCCTGCAAACACAGTCCCAAATCGATTCTCTAAATACGACGGCAAATCGATAAACAAGGCATCCGGCCGAGTTAAATAAGTCGCTCCTTGCAATACTTTTAAAGTAACAGGTTCGGAGTTGGGATTGTGGACAATTATTCCTTGAAATAAGGTGCGAGTTTCGGCGCGATTTTTAGCTTTGGCGATGTGGTGGGCAAAGATATCAAATCGACCTTTGAAGGGAAAGTTTAAGTGTGCAGAAGGTACTTGTTTTCCTTCCGGGGGAAATGTGGAGAGCAAAATGCCTTCCGTTTGCACAACTTCGGGGCTGTTGCTGTTGAAAACCGGGATGTTGTCGAGTTGTCCCGGCAAAACGCGCACTTGCTGGGGCACTGTCAGGGTTTTCAGCGGGCTGCTGCTTGGCGGCAGCGGCAAATCCAGTTCGTTTTCGGGTACGGGGACTTCGGGCTGGATGAGCAGTTGTTGTTGGGCGGGAGGTGCGGCGATTGTTTGAGCGAGGGGGAAAAGTGGCAAAAACATTGCTGTAAGAGCGTTTAACTAAACTTGTATTGATATTTGGCCGATCCTCTTCGTTGGCGTAGCCCCCGTAGGGGCGGGCTCGGCTAACCGGCGATCGACACAAAACTTTACCACAAGTTGGTTGATGTGTTTGAGGAATTTTGGATTTTAGGTGGATGTTTGCAGTAAATTCGCCGATCGCCCAATTTAGCACAGACGTGGCGCTCAGCTTTCGATCGCACCTTCCTGAGTCCGCGCACCATTTCCAAAATTGTTGGGCGTGAAGTCGGTTTAGATCGTCAGCCGCTCAAACAATTTACCAATTACCAATTACCAATTACCAATTACAAACTTGCGTTATTTCTGTTTTATGACTACCAACGTAATGTCGTCAAAAACTGTATGTTTGTCAATATGTTGCAGCAGATCATCGATTACTGCTTGTCGAATTTGTTCAGCCGTTTTGTGGCGATTTTTTTTGGTTAATTCGCACAATCTTTCTATGCCGTAATACACTTTATCTATATTTATAGCTTCGGTAATTCCATCTGTGTAAAGCACTACTACATCCCCTGGATTAAGATGCACTTGAACTTGGGAAACAAAATCAGCAATATCTTCCTCTAATCCCACAGGAAAGCCGAGTTCCATTGTATCGATTCGTTCGATGTTACCATCAGTACGGACTACAATTATTTCTTCATGTTGACCGCTGAGGGTAAAGTTACTATCTTGATAATCTAACAAAGCCAAGGTCATGTTTTTAGACGAGTCGATGCGCTCGATATTGGCATAAAGGGTGCGGTTTAACACATCAAGAAACTTCACCGGATCGGTTTCGTTCATTTGTTGGAGAGTGCGGACGGCGGTTTGCGCCATAATCATTAATACGCCACTTTCTAAACCATGTCCCGTAACATCGCCGATGCTAATTTTTACCTGATCATTTTGGGTTAGCACGTCGTAGTAGTCGCCGCCAACTTCATCCGCAGGTTGCATATATCCAGCTATTTCTAATCCTTTAATTTTATCTAGTTCTGATTGTTTGGGCAAGATCATTTGTTGCAGTCGTTTCGTGACTTCTAACTCAGCACTGAGGCGGATGTTTTCGGCTTTAAGTTTGTTATTGAGGCTGCTAATTTCCTGGTTTGCTTGGGCGAGTTGGGCGGTGCGCTGTTGCACTTTTTCTTCTAAAGTTTGATAGAGACGGGCATTTTCGATGGAGATCGCAGCTTGGGCGGAAATGATGTTGAGGACTTCTAAGCGATCGCGCGTAAAAGCTCCCGCTGTTAAATTATTTTCTAGGTATAAGATGCCCACCAACTTACCTTGATTAATCAGGGGGCTACACAAGATAGATTTAGGTCGCTGCTGAATAATATACGGGTCAGATGCAAACCTAGTTTCAGTGGTTGCATCATCGATCGCAAGAGTTTCTTGCGTGCGTTCTACATAATTAACCAGCGAGATAGGAATCTCTTGACTTTCAGTCGCTGACTTGGATATTAATTGACATTGTTCACCCGTACATTGAGCTTCAATTTTCCACTTACCTGCTGGGTCAGGTATGATGAAATAAAACTTTTCTGCTCCGGCGTTTTCCAGCAAGACTTGCATCAAATTCGAGAGTAACTTATCTAAATGAACTTCCCCTGAGAGCGCTTGGGAGGCTTTGATAATTGTTGATAAATCCAGCTCGTTTGCAGCACCTGAACTGGTAGAAGTGATAGTGTTTCTGGTCTGAACAATCGTTGCGTCTCTTCGACTCGGAGGGCTGTTTTTCCTACCGACGACTGGTGCGAGTAATTCAGAATAGCGCTCTTCTAAATCTTTAACTTTTGCCTTTGCTCCCCAGCGAATATAAGCATAGTAAGCGTCAATCAGGTAGGTACGCGCTACTTTCTGACGACCTAAAGTTAAATAAAATTCTGCTGCTAGTTCATTGGCGAGGGCTTCGTGCTGGACATATCCATTTTCCTTGGCTCCATCTATCGCCCGGTCGTAATATTCCATTGCTGAGAAAGATTGCCCCAATACGCGGGCTTTTTCTGCCTCTACTAAGTCATACTCATGCTGGTAATTCATTGGGCAATGTTGAGCCCAATATTTCATCTTTTCCTGATTTTCTTCTACTTGTTTCAGGTATTGTTGCTGCTTTTCCTCACTTTCCTGAAAATACTGAGCTAAGAGAGCCAGAGAATAGTAATAAACATGGTTATTAAAGCTAATATTAGCTTGAACAAGCATTGAATTCTCTAACGCTGTTTTAGCATGAATTATAGCATTTTTATAATCTTTAAATAAATAGCAAAGTAGGGTTTTTGCAAAAAGCACTCTAAATAAAGACATTAAATTATTAATTTTTGTCAAATAAGCAATAGCTTCTCCCTCATTCAAAAATTCACCAGTTAAAATCAGGCTATTATCTGTTATGCCTCGTAAATTTGCGACTAATTGACCAATTATTTTGAGCAGATAAAACTGATATTCTTGGGAAAGATTATCGGCAAAATCAATATAGTGTTTTTGTTGTTCTTGCACGTAGTCTAGATGATCGCCATTAAAAAACAGATGAGCGCAGTAGTAATCAGCAGCATGACAAGCATATTCTATATCTCCAAATTCTAAGCCGCTATTAATTGCTTGACGAAGGGGTTCTATAGTTTCCCTAGTATGCTTTTTGAAGTGCGTAATACAGATGGAAACATTAACCAATATTTTAGAACGAAACTCTTTGGCATCTAACTGCTCTAATACTTGTAAAGAAAGTTTACCAAGTTGATAGGCAAAATCTATATCTGGTATGAGCCAAGACACCAGTGCTCCGTAAATAGAATAGGCAAAAGTACACTGTGGCGAATTCCCATAGTAACGAGAAAGTTCGATCATAGTATATAGAATTGGTAGCGATAGCGGGCTTTCTGCGAAGCAAGCTGGTGGGAAAATTAGAACTAAAAGCTCCATACCCGCCAGCTTGTAGGGATCGGTCATTTTTGGCAGCGTAGCTAACTCCTCAATATTAAGTTCTTGCGGGGCTAATTGAGATATTGTCACTCCCAGTATTTCTAGGATTTGTAGCCCAGTATCTAAAGCAGATTTAATCTGGTTTTTAGCCAGTTCAAGCCTAATTTTCAGCACATATAAGTTGACTTCTTCGAGGACTGTTTTGGCTTTTTTGAGAGTGCTATCGCACAAAATTACTGCTCGTTCTAAATTGGCATTGAGATATTCGGCTTCCGCCACTTCCCGATAAAAATCAAATGTCAGATCGTATCTACTTTCCCAGCTATCTTGACTCAGGAGTTCTATACCTACATTCAAATAATTAACAGCGGCTTCATATGCAGTAGCTGCCTTGGCTTTCTGTCCAGCAATCAGGTTTAATTGGGCCAACTCATCTTTTTCTGACTGATTAGTTAGCAAATCTGTGCCAAAATTCAGTTGGTTAACCAGAGCAAAAATATTATCTTTTCGCTCTTGCTCTGTTGTATTATTCAGCAACAGTTGACCAATTTTCAGGTGAGTGGCTTTTTTCTCTGACTCTGGAATCAAAGAATAAGCAGCTTGCTGCACGCGGTCATGCAAAAATTTGTAGTCAACTTTGATATCGCGTATAGATGCCAACTCTTCCTGGGCAAAGAGTAGAGGAATTTTGTAATTTTCAGACAGCGGCAGAATCAAACCCGCTTGCAGTGCTTCCCACAAATGAGCAGCCGTCGCTATGTTTGATTCTTCATTGACAATTGATAAAACTTCTAAGTTAAATTGGTTACCGATACAAGCGGCTAATTTTAATAATTTCTGGGTTGTGTCAGGGAGTTTGCGAATATTGCGAGCCACCAGTTCAACGATATTGAAGTCGGCGATGCCAATTGCTTGTATTTGTTGAATATCCCACTCCCAGCGGTCTGTGTCTACCTGATAAACCAGCAGATTTTCCGAATACAGGGTTTTGAGTAGCTGGGTTAAGAAAAACGGATTCCCTTGGGTTTTATTAAAAAGTAACTCTGAAAAAACTTTTATTTTGTCTGAATTTACGCTGGCATCGAGAGTGTCGGCGATTAATTGGTTGACGCTATCCAAAGCCAGCGCCTGAATGGTGATATTATTCACCACCGTTTCATTTTTTTGAATTTTTTCTATTGTCTGAATTAAAGGATGAACGGGACTGACTTCGTTATCTCGATAAGCTCCAATCGTTAACAAATATTTGTTATCTGGGTCAGTTACTAAGAGTTGGATTAACTTTAGAGATGCCGAATCTGCCCACTGTAAATCGTCTAGGAATATGACTAGCGGGTGTTCGGGTTGACAAAAAACACGAATAAATTGTTGAAATACGCGATTAAATCTGTTTTGAGATTCCGATGAACCCAGTTGAGGAACGTCAAGCTGTTTACCGATAATTAGTTCGACTTCGGGGATAACATCAATAATAACTTGACCGTTATTATCTAGCGCATTTAATAAGTTTTCTTTCCAAATAGCAATCTGTTCAGAACTTTCGGTTAATAGCTGACGAACTAATTCTTGAAATGCTTGGATTAACGCCGCATAGGGAATATTGCGCTTAAACTGGTCAAACTTACCCGCAATAAAATATCCCCTAGCTGCTACAATTGGTTTATGAACTTCATTGACGATTGAAGTTTTACCAATCCCGGAATAACCGGAAACTAACATCATTTCGGTAGCACCGAGGCTGACTCGTCCAAAGGCATCTAGAAGAATTTGGACTTCGGTTTCTCTACCATAAAGCTTCTGGGGAATGAGTAATTGGTTGCCGCGATCGCGTTGACCGATGGGAAAATTTTCAATCTTTCCAGTTGTCTGAAATTGCTGCAAACAAGTTTCCAGGTCAAATTTTAATCCCGCTGCACTTTGATATCGGTCTTCCGCATTTTTTGCTAACAGTTTCATGACAATATCTGAAACCGCTTGAGGAATTTCTGCTACCTCTTTAGGTGGGACGGGTTGTTTGGCAATATGACAGTAAACCAACTCCATCGGATCGGTGGTAGTAAATGGCAACTGGTTGGTCAGCATTTCATAGAAAGTCACTCCTAAAGAGTAGAAGTCGGTGCGGTAGTCAATTGCTCGATTCATCCTCCCCGTTTGTTCGGGTGACATATAAGCGAGAGTCCCTTCCAGCAAGTTGGGATTGCTAATGCTTTGGTTTTTCAATTCCAAGCGCGATGAAATACTAAAGTCAGTCAGTTTTACTTTTCCGGTCGCTGGATTGATAATGATATTTGAGGGCTTAATGTCTTTGTGAATGATCGGTACTTGATGGAGATAGATCAAAGTTTCGGATAGAGCGATCGCTACCCTCAGAAACTCCGTTATTGACAGGTTATTGGCTGCCATCAAATGATCGAGGGATAGACCCCCAAAATCTTCTAATATCAGCGCTAAACTATTGTGATAATTTTCTAAGTTGTAAGTTTTGACAATTCCTTCACAATCTAAATTTTGAGTAATTATAAATTCTTGCCTTAAATTGGTGATTTGTTCAAGGCTAGGATAATCATATTTAATAATTTTAATGATAACTGGTTGTCTGTAACCATCTTTTTTAGCTCTATATACAATAGTCCTTACTCCTTCGTAAATTTTTTCTATAATTTCGTATCCCGAAAGAACCATCATATTTTTCACCTTACCCTTTTCATTAACTATTGTAAATCGATGTTATCCAGTTCATCCTGACTTGCGGTCATAATCGACTGTGGAAAGGCACAGCCTGCTTTGGTATTGCTTTTAGTGGGTTAGTTCATGTGGCTATCCTGAGTTAAAATGTAATAATGGTAACAGTGTAGATAAGTATTTGATTTATGAATGGGAAATGAGGACTGTAACTTAGATACTATCTTTGATAAGAATTTCATATCTATTCTCCCATCCCCTGCCTCAAAGCGCAATAGGAATCGACATTAACTTATTATCGGCTCTCTCATACTTATGGTGATAACGCAAGCTAATAATTTAGCAGGAGCGAGGGTTTCAACGTTCAGTCTCAGATACTTAGTATCATCTCCTACTTTTAACACCTAGCATCGGGGAGAGCCGAGGAAAAAATTATGTGATTAATTGATGTTTGCATCGACACTGATGTCATGAATGCTGCACTGGGGCAAGCGTAACAAGTCGCTTTAGCTGTCATATCAAGGTGCGACTGGGCTAAAATGTGGCGCGCCACATTTCTGGGACAACTGTTCAATTAATGCCATGATATAAATGTGTGGCAATGCTCATACTGACGATCGCCACTAACCAACAACCAATTTGGGCTAAAGCTACCAGAAGGTTGCCAGCATCTGCGCTCTCAAATCGGTTCTATAAAACCGACACATTTTTAATGACGATAATTTTAACCAACGACGACGGCATAGACGCTCCGGGGATTCAGGCACTTTTGCAGGCTGTCAGCGGCAAAACAATTATGGTGGCTCCGCAGGGGCAATTGTCGGGCTGCGGGCATCAGGTGACGGCTCACAGTCCGATTCATGTCGATCGGCGATCGGAATTTGAGTATGCTGTAGGGGGAACACCGGCCGATTGTGTCCGCATCGCTCTTCATCACGTTTGTGCGAAGCCGGATTGGGTGCTTTCGGGTATTAACGCGGGTGGCAATTTGGGGGTTGACGTGTATATTTCGGGTACGGTTGCGGCTGTGCGCGAAGCAGCCATGCACGGTATTCCGGGAATCGCAATTTCCCACCGGATTAAAAGGCCGCTCGAAATAGACTGGGATGTCGCGACTCGCTGGACATCGCGGGTGTTGGCGGATTTGCTGAACCGAGAACCAAAGTCTGGGTATTTCTGGAATGTGAATTTGCCGCATTTAGCCCCCGGAAGCGGGGAACCGGAAATTGTGTTTTGCCAGCCTTCGACGCAGCCACTGCCTGTGGTTTACCGGGTGGAGGGAGAATACTTTTATTATGCCGGAGAATATGGGTCGCGCGATCGGGCGGCGGGCACTGATGTTGACGTGTGTTTTGAGGGTAATATTGCGGTGACTGAGATATCGCTGTGAGAGATTGGGGCGATCAAACTATATTTTTATTCAACAAAGTCTAAATAGACGGTCTTAAATTCTATCGGCGACAGAATGTTTCATATTCATGGCTAAAAACAGATTTCATTATACTTTGGGTTTAGGACTGCATATACCCTAGGTATAATAAACCTGTTTTCGGATTATCCCAAAATAGGATATTGCAATTTATTCAGGATTGATACTAATAAAACTTAAACAAAATTAATCACAGTTCAGAGAGTGCCAGCTATCTCTACTTGCGGCCCTCGGTGCTACCATAATTTTTTTTGTCATCCTTCGGCTTAGCAACACCATCAGGTTGTTTCTTTGGCTTTTTGACTTCTTTATTGCTTTTTCTTTCTTTTGACATGATCGTTCCTCAATTTTGACTCACCATAACATAGATTGACACATTTGCCTAACAGCCCGTAGAGGGGGTGCTCCTATACAGATACTACTCGCTTTTAGTTTTGTACCATCTGCAGTATATTATCCGCTAGGTTGTGAACGTCTACCCTCTACCGTTAGGCATATCGATAAATTCCTCAGAAGTACAAGGTCTGAAATTACTTTTCAGCCCGCTCGACTCAAAGAAATATTGAAAAGCACGATCGTATAACTGCTGTGAGACAACAGAGAAAAATTATCGCTGATTAAGGTGTTGTTCCACATCTAATTTTCCTGAAAAATGACAGTAGATAAAATATGGAGCTATGACCATGCCAGCCTTCGCGACACCTGACGCAAACACAACTAACAAATTTGCAGTCTCCGCTTAAAAAAGCTGTTAGCCAGAGTGGACAACAAGAATATTGATTTTAACTATTGATTAACACTTCGGACAGTGTTTGATGGCTTACCTACTGAGAATAACGGTTTCACAGGGTTCAGTACGATCGCAACGTTTGCCGAAGCACACTAGATACCCACGATAAATCAAGGGTTTCAGACTATGACCTCAAAACGGTCGGGACTCTGGAAAAAGCACAAAGTATATGTATAAATATAAATTTAATTGTCAGCTTTCTTGAAAGTGCGCTCCAGTCAGCTCCGTTTGAGATAAAATACTTATAAAGAGTGTTTATTTCTAGATAAATTTCCGCTATAAGGAATGTGACCCGTATGGAAGTAACCGAGCTGCTCAAAGAGTACGAAAATGGAAACAGAGACTTTGCTGACGCAAACCTCAGCGGAGCAAACCTCAGCGGAGCTATGTTGGCTGGCGTAAACCTTTCGAGGGCTAACCTGTCGGGAGCTAACCTGAGTCGGGCCAATCTGACCAAAGCAGAACTTAACGACGCAAACCTTTACAGGGCAAATCTGAGTTTTGCCAAAATGGGCCAAGCCAGACTAGCGGACGCAGAGCTTACCAAAGCCAATCTCAGCGGAGCTTTCCTCGTCAAAGCAAAACTGCCCAGGGCCAAGTTGAGTGGCGCCCAACTCATCGGTAGCAACCTGCGGAGCGCCATCCTCTGGAACGCCAATTTATGTACAGCCGACCTGCAGTTCATCAACCTGCGGGGCGCTAACCTGACCGGAGCCAACCTCAACTGGGCCAACTGCGGAGGGGCAAAACTCAGCGGTGCAAAGCTTTTTGGCGCTCAACTAACAGGCATCTATCTCAGGAAAGCTTACATCAATGGCATCGACCTGAGCAGGACGGATCTGAATGGCGTCAACCTGAGCGAAGCCAAACTAAACGGGGTAAACCTGGAAGGCTCGAACTTGTTAGCTGCCAATCTCAGCGGGGCTCAGTTGCGGGGCGTCCAGTTGATGGGAGCCGATTTAACCAGGGCAAATCTGGTGGGAGTTTCTTTGGTGCAGGCAAACCTCGATTGGGCTAGACTGTGCTATGCAGACTTGAGTGAAGCCGACTTGAGCGGGGCAACGTTCACGGGAGCCAACTTTGAGGGTACTCAGTTAGCCGGATCAACAATTCCCCCATCTTTGAGTAATGATGTCTACTTAACAGCAGCCCGTGGTGTAGCAGCTTAGGCAACGCCAAAAATTAATTTCGCATCCGAGTGGACGACTCTCGCATTGGTTTAACTTTTGATGCAGACATCATTACTTTTGTGAGAGTGTTGCACCGGCAAGAAATTTACTGATATTTGCGAGAGTTTGTAGCATCACAATTGAGCTCACCCGATTAATTTCGAGACTCGCAAAGCAGAGGTAATGGCTCCTTCGTGCAAACCATCCCCCAAATAAGCTCCCGCATGATAAGTGTTGTTCTCGCCATTAGTCTCTATAACTTCATCTCGATATCGAAAAGACTCGACAGTGTAGAGTGGCGTGTGATGTTTCTGAATGTGAATAATGTGCTTTTGGGCGATCGACTCCTGCAGTTGAAAAGCTAAACTGTACTCTCGTGGCGAGGAGATGCCGCAAAGCTGATTCAAGCTCGCATTATAGCCCCACCCTTTGTCCGTCTCGAAAAAATCAAATTCTGATAACTTGCGGATACCGTAGCGATCGTACATTGATGTATCCGAATGCAGTACAGTGGTTGCATAATTGGCTTTCCACCCCGAAAACCGCTTTGTTTCCGCATCCGTCGGATCAGACAATAGCCTCATAACTTGATCTGGTGGCATCGCAAAAACCACCTTATCAAATTCCTGGATTTCCCCATCAGAAAGCACAATTTTTACAGCATCAGCACTTCTAAAAATATTGGCAATCTCTACATTTAGCCGTATCTCGCCCTTAAACCGCTCCAAAATCTTTTGAATGTAAGAATACACCCCGCCTTTAATCCTCACCCAGTTGACCGAGGCATATTCGCGTAGAACAGGCATCGCTAATTCCGCCGGAAAATTGTCGAGCAATTCAAAGGGTATCGAGTAGCTATACATCGTCAGCAATCTCAGCCAATAATTGCGGATGCACGAGCTTTTCAAAGACTCAGAAAGCGGTACATCGTAGAAATCGTGCTGTTTAGCAAACCGCATTTTTAAAATAAATCCAGCCGAACGAGCGTAGAGACTATCCAGTCGCAAATACTCCATCAGGCGTTGGATTCCGGTGAAATTCTTTTGGATAGAAACCGCAGACAAAAAGTGGGTGCCATCTTTAAAAAACAGCGCTGAACCAATCTGCACAGGTTCTAATTCAACGCCTAGCTCCTGCATAAAAGCCATGAAATTGTAAAACACAGTCGGAAATTCCAGTACCCCATTTTCTAATATTTCATTACACTCAGATTGATTGGCTGCAACATTTTTGTTAAGTGTCCGAATGTGTCCGCCTAAAATCGGCTGACTTTCCAACACAGTGACGTGATGTCCCTGTTTATCGAGCCAGTAGGCTGCTGCCATACCGCTCGCTCCGCCCCCAACAATTGCAATTCTCATAGTTCACTCCTACTTGATAGAATGGAACATTAATCATCGAATGCTTAAGAGCTGTTGGAGAGACGATCCGATCCCCCCCTTAATAAGGGGGGAGAAGAACGTTTTTCTAGCTTTCTCTCGTTGCCCGGTTGGATGTGATGCCCTTTTTATTTTTTAGTCTGCGGAGGCAGACTTCGTTTCTGTAGTAGCGATTTCAATCGCCGCGTAACCAATTCCTCCTAGCCTAAAATCGCATCGCCGGATAAACGTTGATAAAGCAGCGCCCCCGTCCAAAATGTCGGCGCAAAGCCTGGATAGCCCGATGAGGCGTTGCAGAAATAGAAATTGTTGAGGGATGTTTCATGATTTAGCCGATCGACCCCCATGTTGCGCGGCGTCAGGCTGGAACCGTAGGAATTACCGTTAGGACACCAACAGAAGCGCTCGTTAGTCGTCGGACTTCCGGTAACATGAAAAACCATGTGTTTGCGGAAATTCGGAACATAGTGTTTTTCCACAACATCTAAAATCGAGTCGAGAATCTCTTGTTTCTTCTGTCTGTAAGCTTTGCGATCGCTCTCCCAAAGTTGTTTAAAATAGCTGTAATTAGCAACAGTCAGAAATTCCACAATTTGACAATCTTCTGGACAATCCCGCCGCGCTTCCGTGAGTAAAGTTGGCGTTGTAATTGCAAAACTCGGACGAGAAAAATCATTTTGGTCATACATTTGAGCAAAAGCTTCATTTAGATCCAAGTGTTCCGAATGAAACGTATTCCACTTGCCAAATCCATAGTCTCGGAGATCGATATCTTTGACAACGCAGTACACCATGTAGTTAGATGCAGAATACTCATAGTTGAGTTTCCGTCGTACTTTTTTAGAGAACAGTTCCTCTCCAATCATCTTGGCCGCTCTTTTCGGGTCAAGGTTGCAAATCACCGTGTCGCCCGTGAATTCATGGGTTTGATGGGTAGTCAAATCCATCGCTTCAACTCCCGTTACTGTTCTGTTTGTCACCCTAAAATTAGTGACTTCATGGTTTAATAAAACTTTCCCCCCGTTGGATTCAATGACTTTAACTAAAGAATTAATGACATCTTCAAAATGCTGCGTCGGGTAAAATGCACCTTCTTGATAGCCTCTAAACAAGGCAATCCAAGCATAGAAAGAAAGCTGATTTGGGGGCAGCAAAAAGTCCGGCCATTGCAGGGCTAATAAGGTTTGGGCGGCTTGGGGGAGTTGGAACTTGTCGAAAACGTCCTGAAGTGTACTGTTGAGGTGTTGGACGGCACAGAATACGTCACCGAAGTTTTTGAGCAATTCAATTGGTTTTACAGGAGGAGCGAGTTTTCTGAGTCCCTCGCCGGTTTTCTCGACTTCGTTGACGAATTGGCGAATTCTCTCGCCTGCTTCGGGGAACAGCGCCGACAATCTGCGGATCAGTTCCTCTGGTTCCGAGGGTATATCTAGCGCGTACCCAGGCATTCTCATGTGGTCGTAGCCATTCGGATCGTACCGCTCAAAGGTGACATCTTGATCGAGACCGAGTTTTTTGAGAACTCGATTGACTGTATGTCCTTCGCCGCAGTCCCAAACGTAGTGGAATTGGGCATTAAAGGTGTATTTTTTGGCCATCGTAAAGGTGTGACCAAAGCCTCCGGGATGCTCGTGAGCTTCGAGGATGTGTACGGTTTTGCCGGAGTTTGCCATCAAAGCTCCGAAAACCAGTGCTGATAAACCACTGCCGACGATGAGGTAATCTGTTGTCATGGTAAATTTCCTCGATCGATTGAATGGGGCGATCGTTGTTTATTTAAACTAGCTCTCAATTCTGAGAAAATTGTGAAGAGGGCTTACCACGCTATTTGTGGGGTACACACTGCGTACCTTACGCCTTTTTGGGCGGGCTAGAAGCCAACCCCTACTCGCCACAGTAGGGTGAAGCATCTAAATTTTACAGTCAAGTTTGAGCGAATTCTTGTGGGGTGGGCGTCCCGCCCGCCCAAAAAATACAATTTAGGTGGGCTTACTTACAGCTTATTTGTGCGGCACAATCACATCAAAAAAAGCATCGTCCAAATCATAACCAAACATCTGCGACATCGCCATCAACTTTGATTTACTGGGAATTCCCTGCTGATTAAACCAATCAGTCAACACGAATATTTTGCTCATCAAAAACATTTCCAAAGCTTCAGGATTGTACTGAATACCTTGGGTGCGGTGGAACTGGTGTGGCACCAACATCGCGGCATAGCGCGCCAATTCTCCCGCTTTCCAATCCAGCAAAAATGGCAGCCAAGGGTAACAAGCATCCAAGCGAATAAACCACAGCCGCACTTCGGGAATTTCCGAGATTTCTCGCGGATCTAACTCTTCGCGCGGATACTCAATTTCAAATTGTAGCTGTTGTTCGTTGTGGGCGATCGCTCCTTCTGCCAGCCACTTTTCAATCACAGTCCGCACCGGAGACAAATCTAAACTGTTTATGCGATCGGCATCTATCGATATCATAATACTCATAAAAAGTCAACCTTATAGCATTAAGTTACTATCTATAATACCACCAATTACCAATCACCCATCACCAATTCTATCAAATTTGACTGATTAATGTATTAATGTAAATCCCTTAAACCCCTTATACTGCTTCGTTCCCAAACTTCCTGTTACCCGTTTTTCCCAAACTTGGTATCTTGCAAAGAATTACCAATCCCCTGGATAATTCCCCGCCCGATCAAACCAATTCCCCGCCCTATTACCTGGGTCAAAACGTAAACAACAGCAGCACCCAACAGCGAAATAACCGCGCGAACTCTAGGTGCGATCGCATCCCTGGTTTCCAGCAGCAAAGTCAAGGCTAACTGCCACCCAGAAAGCTGTGCTAACTCCCGATTTCTCGGAGAATAAATAGAAATTCTCTTAATTCCCAAATCGCCCAAAACAAACAGCCAAAACTTGCTTTCAAAAATCGCTTTCGGCTCCACAAAATATCTATCCCAGCTATATCTCCACGACAAATTATTCCGAAACCTCTCAATTTCTCGCGTCGAAATCAACTTCCCATCGTAAAAAATTTGCTTAATTTCTTCAATATTTGCCAAATTATTTAGTAGAGGCTGTACCACTCCGCTAGCAACTTGTATTGCCAAATTTTCCAACAAAGCTTCAGCTCGCTGCATTGCTTCCGGGCTGCCTGAAACACAAGAAACATTGTCAACTGTTAGAGGAATTTCAAATAGCAAATGTGCAAAAAAATCAACTGTCATCGGTATTTTGTCAAGGATTTCTGCGGCAACTACATCAGCATCTGCCAGCAGCATCGGCACTACTTCTACGCCCCTGCCAGCCAAGAGATAAGCACCGCTTCCCCCTTGGCTTTCTTCCAGTTTTAAGCTTGCTTGACTGCCATCAAAAACCAGATTTTCTTTCGTTTGCAGTGTATAGTATCTGCCAAAAAAATCTATGATTGTCGCCTCCCACAAATTCCGTAAAATAGCAGGCATTTTTTGCGACAAGTGAGTTTGCTGTACTTGCGAAAAGCGCAATTCCTCCAGCAAATCCTTTAACTTCCGCAGGATGGAACTCATCAATTCACGCTTTTTGGGCGATCGCAAAATATCGATTTCCAAAGGCAAGCCAGTCAAATTCACCAACTCAAACTGGAATTTAGTCGCCACAGAGTCAAACAAGCTATTTTGCCAATTAGTTGCCACGTCCAAATCATTCGCCGAAACTTGAGAATTCGCTACTTGCAACAGAGAATTATTCAACAAATTCTCCCGTCTTCCTTCTGCCTCTGCCTTCTCCCTTCTTCCTTCTTCCTTCTTCCTTCTTCCTTCTTCCTTCTTCCTTCTTCCTTTTGCCTTCTCCCCTTTTCCTTCAAATAATAACTGACTGACAATCCAACGAGCTGCGAGTAATTCTCTGCGGCGCCCGCTGAGTACAACCCCATCTAAAATAGAGGGCAAATCCGTCGCATCTGCGGCTCTGAACTCTTGCAAATCAGCTTGGACAACCGCCAAAGTTGCATCTATTTCCCGTAGTCCAGAACGACAAAAATAAGCCAGCATTTTTTTGTGTACTGGCGTATCAACGGTCGAATTATCTGCATTTTTATCTGCAATTGCTGCGGAGTTTTCTACGGTTTGAACCACCGCTGCATTTAGTTCTATTTCCGAGTTAGCTGCCGCATCCGTCGCCCAATAAGTGTGACCAAATGCCACCGCGCGAACAGCTTCGATTGTCAGAGAAATATCTCTACCTTTAGGAGAATACCCATTCGCGCCTGCCGCCTGTAAATCCGCCAACAACTCCGGTGTCAGCGGCCCGCCTAGCAGCAACAGGGGCAGGTTGGGGTACAAACTTTTGAGTTCGCGACAAAATGCCAGCGCCTCTGTTTGACCCGATCGCAAATTTAGGGTCTCAACAGCCAAAATTGCCAAATCTCCCGGCTTCTTGGCTGTTTCAGAGCCGAGGGAGCGAGCTTCTAGAACCCGCAAAGCCTCGTTTCGCGTTGAAACCTCTGCGACAACTTGCAAGTCTGGATACTGCTCGCAAGCGACTCGCAGCCCCAGCCGGAAAATGGGGTCGCTATCGATCGTCAGCAGTTGCAAATTACTCACTTGATTTTAGATTGGAGATTTTAGAGCTCGATCGCGCGAAAACCCCATTACTCGGGGATCAAATTAGCATCAGGAGGACCAGCCGAGTCAGGAATCGAGGGCGGCGCGGGTTCCGGAGCCGGAGCCGGAGGAGGAGCAGGTTCCGGAGCCGGAGCCGGGGCCTGTTCTCTCGCGGGGGGATAGTAAGGTTCCGGCTCCCTCGCGGGGGGATAGTAAGGTTCCGGCTCCCTCGCGGGCGGAGAGTAAGGTTCCGGTTCCCTTGCGGGGGGATAGTAAGGTTCCGGTTCCCTTGCGGGGGCCTGTTGGCTCGCGGGCGGATAGTAAGGCTCGGGAGCCGGAGCCTGCTCGGGAGCCGGAGCCTGCTCCTCTTGTCGGGGAGCCGGCGCGTACTCCTCTTGTCGGGGAGCCGGCGCGTACTCGCGAGCGGGTTCTGGCGCGGACTCGCGAGCGGGTTCCGGCGGCGGTGCACTGTTGGCTCTGAGTTCAGCACTCCAGCGCCCGATCGCACCTGCAGCCTCTGAATACAGCGCCCTACCGTAACCGATTTGGGAAGCCGTATCGATCGCCGCTCCTAGACTGCCTTGAGATGCCAATTCCGCAGCTCGATCGAGAATCGGTCTGTCTTGAGCAACTTGCAGTTCGCTCACCCACTGATAGACATTATCCTGAGCTTTCGCGTACAAAGTCCTACCGCTCTTAATTGCCGAAGCTTTTTCAATAGCAGCACTAAGTTTTCCTTGCTTCGCTAGAGCGATGGCTTCATCCAAAAAAGGCTGATCTTGAATAACTTCTATGCGTTTCGTCCACTGAGCCAAGAGAGTTTGCGCTTCTACCCTGCGGGGGCGGTTTTGAGCAATCAGAACTACCTGAGCGATGCCCGCCTTGAGTCCTTCAACGGTTTGCGCTTCTGCCAACTGCTTCGCCAGAGTCAGAAAAGATTGGTCTTCGATCCGCTGAATTTCCCGACGCCAAGCAGCCACCAAAGTTTGAGCGTGAACCCGCCGCGGCTGCTTAAGTCCGATGGTTTGCGCTTGCTCGATCGCGAGTCCAAACGTCCCTATCTGACCGACACTAGCGATCGTGCTCGCCACTTGCAGACGCAGCAAATCTTGAAACTGCACCTGCAAATTTTCAATTTGAACTTGAGCTTGCTTGTACAGAGGGCGACCCGGAGCAATTTGGCTAGCAGCCCCCTGCCCTTCCAGCAAGCTAAAAATGTGTTGTGGCAGCGGAGTTGATATCGACTGGTTCCACGTCACTGCCTGAGCCCTACCCAACTGCATCAAATCTTGAGCTTCCGCAAACAGCGGGGAATCCTGCGGCACAACAGAAGCAGCCTCGATCGCCCCCGGCAGGTCTTTCGCCCCCAACCGTTTAGTAGCCATTGCCAGCAAAGTCCGGCTCCAGCCCTCAATTTCCTTCTCAGCTTTAGCGCGGGCAAAAAGCTGCGAGTCTATTTTACGAGCCAGGACGATCGCCTCAGCGAACTTTTGCGGAGTTCCGTCCTTCGCCAAATCTCTAGCCTCTTGCAAGCGCTGCCAGCCGTTTCTTTCCAAAGAAATCTGCTGGATCAGCTCGTTGTACCGCTTCTGACTCCAGAAAACATTTTCCAGCTTGAACAGAGCTTGAGCATAATCCCAGGCCTTCCTTAAATCCTCACTTTTCAAAGCTGCTAGGGCTGTATCGTAGAGTTTTTGACCCTCCTGCCAATTTTTTTCCCAAGCAGTCACAGCTTCCTGTACATCAGGGTAAGACGGACTGGTTTTCGGAATTTTCGCCACAATCTCCAGAGCGCCCTTCAAATCGCCCACCTCAATTTTCGCCCTGGCGAATCCCAGCATGGCTTTCGACCATTCCCCGATCAAATGTTGACCCTGCGAGTATAGAGGGTGTTCTTTCGGCCAAGCCTGCACCAGTGCTATTGCCGATTCTAGCTGTTCTAGCTTGCCCGACTTAGCAGCTTGCTGAGCGCAGTAAAGTCGCTCTCCATCCGCCGCGAGCGGCGACAGTTGCTGGCAATTGGGCGGCGGCGGCATCGTCAGCAACCACAGAAATGCAGCGGCACCGGTTACTCCAAATCCCACCAGGAGACTCAGCCAGATAAGTTGCCACTGCCAAAAAGTTCTTTTGCCCTCAATCGGCAGCGCCGTTACTGAGGAACTCGCATCGCCTGTCGCCTCTGCACTGAACTGTGCCGTCGGTTTGGGGGATGGGTTGTATTGCGGTGGTGTGTGGAATTGGTCAGATTGTCGTCTCGCCATTACTTCAGCCTGTCCTGTAATGCGCTGTAAAGCCTGACACTCCCACATCAAATCATAGATTGTGATGTCGGCTTCTGACTCTTGTTAAGGAGATCGAGAACTTCCTTCAAGGTACTGGAAATTTTTCCCTCTACGGCGTTTTATAGTGAGGTTCGTGTCCAGCCCCACTGGTTGCTTCCGAGTATTTTAGGCTCTCGAAGCACGTAAATCATACCAGTTATCACACAGTTATTGACAGATCCCGGGGCCGTTTAGCAGAAAAAACAGTATTAAGCCCCCGTCTGTCGAGCAATTTTAGATTTTAGATTTTAGATTTTAGAATTGACTCTGCACATAAATTGTGGGAGGGATTAAACTAAGGTCTAATATTAAATCCGGGTCAGAAATTCCCTTATCAGACTCAGCGGTTGAAACCAATCCTCCACAAACTTTCGTCTCCTACAAGCCGATTTCAAAATAAAGGGGTACTACAGCCGGATTTGGTCTACACTTTTACGTGTAGAGGGTAGAAATGATTTTTTGGGTTTAGTCGTAAATTTTATTCCCGATCGCCAAACTTGCCGATCGAGTTTCATTTTTCTGTTTTCATTTTTTTTCTACTGTGCCGAATTCCGGCTGGCGACTGCAAAGAAACCGATCGCACCCAGCAAAATAATTAAATCATTTTCTACAACCGCCAGGCCGAGCACAAAGATCTGTTTTGCTTCCAACAGCCGCTGCTTTATCCGTTACGAAGCCTTTGGCGTATCGCTGACACTCGATGCTTGCGTGGCGGACTCGGCAGATCGATATCCGTAGAAATCTATCCGGTAGTCTACAATTTTGACACCCGTTTGCTCTTGGATTAGCTCGATCAAGTCGATCGGCAATTCCACATGAACGTCCAGAATCTGAGCCGTATCAAGACAATTGACGTGAGAGTGAGAGTCGCTGACATTGCCGTACAAGCGTCCCTCCGAGCGTTCTATGCACTCAATAATCCCTTCTCTCGACAAAGCTTCTAGATTTTGATAAACCGAAGTATGACCGATCGAATGCGCTTGTTTGTTGAGGCGATCATAAATTTCGCGAGCCGAGAGGTGTTCTTTTGCCTCCCACAAAAGTTCTAGAATAAATCGACGCTGGCGGCTCAAGCGCATTCCCATCGCCTGACAGCGGTTTAAAGCATCTTCTAATGAACGAATTGGTTTCACAGCTACCGCCTTATAAAGCCTGCTCGATTTTTAATTCTGGTACAATATTGCACGCCTACATATCCAATCATTCTAACGCAGGGTTGCCCAACAGTAGAAGATAGAGCGCAAAAATCTCGAATGAGTGAATTTTTTCGAGTTGCTGCTCAACGAGCGGCTGCCAGCACCCACCATAAAATTATCCGCCTCACAAATATTGCTTTGATTCTATCTTCTACTGCAACAACTCCTAGTTCGAGGATTTGATGGCGTTAACCAGTAACTTGGCGATTTCCGAGAGTTGCTTTTTGTTGAAAGTTTTGAGCAAAAGCTTGACTACCGCCTTCGGTTCGGCCGGAAGTGCGACTTGCTTCGACGCTGCTGCTGGGGCGGCTGGGGCGGCTGGGGCGGCTGGGGCGGCTAGTTTTGGGCTTGCTGCCAAAAGTAGCAAATTTTTACTCGGAACGATCGTCTTGGCTTTCCCCCCTTGTACTAAATCGCCAGCTTCCTTGAGTTCTTTGATAATCAGCGGAGCTAAGACTTGATAAGAGTTTTTGGGATTAACGATCGCTGCTCTAGCTGTTTTTACTAAATTTTGCCAAGTCTCTATTTTACCTCCCAACTTATAGAGGCGAACGCACACAGCCGTCAACTCAGAGCGACTAGCAGCCGATTCTTTCTGCTTGAACACCTGCAACATTTCTTTCAGTAAAGTCATCACTTCAACAGCAAAATTTGGCGGCACAGCGCCCGCTGTTGGAGCTGAGGGCGTACCAGACCCAGCAGCAGCCTGCACTTTGCCCGACGCCAATTTATTGAGGTGAGTTTCCAGTTGAGCAAAAACAGGCATCACCTGCTGCACGAGTTTTTCTCCCTCCTCATTCCTCAAGCCGAAAGGCCCCTCCAGTCGCCCCAGCAAGTCCTTAAGCGTATCAACTCCCTTTAAAAATAGGGATTCTGCCGTTTGGTCAACCTGCTTGACGGGCCCGTCCTTGAGCACCTTAAAACAATCTTCCAAGCGGTGAGCGGTTGTTTTAATACTATCTAAGCCGAGCATAGCCGCCCCTCCTTTCACGGAATGGGCGGCTCGAAACATCTCTTGGACGCTTTCGGGGTCTTTCATCGTGGACTTTAAATCCACTAAACCATTTTCTAGAGTATCGAGGTGCTCCTTAGCCTCCTCTATAAACAAACGCATAATTCGGTCTTGCTGATCTGACACGACAGTCCTCCTAACAATCTGTGCACCCTCCAGAAAGCACCCTCTTCCCGAGAGAAAACGCGACTCCTGCCAAAAGTCGGAAGCTCCCATGCAAAACATTCTAGCCTGCCTCAGCTAGCAGACTCAAAATACTGGTGTCGCGGCAATCTTAGCTCTAAAACTGGTGCGGTGGAGATTGAGCCTAGAGTTCTGAGGGAGTATCTGGAGCGACTTCAATACCCATCCCTTGTTTCATCATCTGCTGAGCCGTAATCAAGTCGCTTAACTCCTTGACTTCGACGCCGATGTCTTGGCAAGCCTTTTTCAGTTCCCGCTCGAAGGTGTTGAGGTCGCTCCCGTAGCCGCAAAGGTTCGCGGCTGTGGCGATTCCTTGTTGGGCGTTAGCTTTGGCGCAGTCGATCAATTCAATGCCTTTGAGGGGTTGGGAGGATGCCATAATTTCAAGCCACAATTTATCTTTTCTCCCACTGTACCTAGAAGGTTGAGGTCGATCGATCTATCGAAAGGCATGAAAAATCCTGCCTGTGTTGCGTGTTACCAATTCATTATTTTTTGCGATTTCCTGGCAATATATCAGTAGTTAGCATTTTCTAACCCTTACTGTTCCTAACTTCATGGTGAAAAACGTTCGCCTATCTAAAATGCACTGGCTCTGGAGCGTCCGGCACCGCCTGTTTGCGTCTGTTCTGTTCGCTATAGCAGTCGCTGTTTTCCTGCCACCTCAATATTTCCTCCTGACTCGGACACTGTGCATTTGGAACGCGGGCGCTGTCAGTTTCCTGCTTTTGACTTGGATGCTGATGCTGCAAGGCACTCCCGAAATAATGCGCCACCACGCTCAGCAGTTGGATGCTGGCCGCTTGGCAATCTTAAGCACGATCGTAGCAGCCGCTTGTGCTAGCTTGTTGGCTATCTTCTTCCTGCTGCGCGATACCAAAGGCTTGCCCCCCGATTTGCTATTTCTGCACTTGGGGCTTTCTGTTCTTACAATTGTTGGCTCTTGGATGCAGGTCCACACTATTTTCACGATGCACTATGCCCGCAGCTACTACAAAAACCGCAGCAAACAGCACGGCAGCTACTCGCAGGCGAATGGTTTGGACTTTCCGGGCGACGAGGAACCAGATTACAAAGATTTTTTATATTTCTCCTTTGGTATTGGGATGACTTGCCAAGTTGCAGACGTGCAGATAACTTCTCGTTCCACGAGGTATCTCGTGCTTTTTCACAGCGTGCTGTCGTTCTTTTTTAACACCGCTATTCTGGCTATGAGCGTCAATATTATTGCTGGATTGAGTTGACATTCTGTCCCAGTGGAAAGTTTCACCCTAATAATAGTTCGACTGCTTAGGTTATATCGGGGCGGTCTATCAAAGTTATCTGTCCGAGTTGAGTATTTTAATAAAGTCCCGCTATCATTGGGATGGAGAACTAAGTATCAGGGTTTAGGTGAGTTTTTCAGTGACCAAGAAGAAACGGAAGAAAGAGAAAAATTCTGCTCAGGCAAATAATAAAAACCAGTCTAGAGGTTTTGGTACTCGTCGCGTCGAAAAAGAATTTACTGGATTCACTTATCACAAGATGCCATCACCGTTTGAGGGAATGACTGAAGACGCAAGAGTTGAATTAATTAAGAAATTAGGTGAAAACTTCGGGCAACAATTTGAGACCTCTTTTGAAACATTGCAAAAACAAGTTTTTCAGGTTGAGCCTTGTTCTTTACTATCGTTTTTTGCCTACTACGATTTAACTACTTCACCCGGTATAAATCGTGAATGGACTGAAAAAAATCCAATCCTTCAACATCATGTAGAATTTCTACAAGGTCTTCTTCTTCAGCATTCACAAGATTCATTTGATTTCAGATCAGCTCTACCACAAGACTTTGTTGAGTTTCGCCAACTGGTTCAGGATGTCACACGTGGATTTCAAATGAAGCCTTTATCCCTAGCAGATCCATCGACAACCATAGAGCAGCATCAGAAGCTTATCACAGTAGAAAGGATCAGGGCAGATACTCAAGCTGTACGTAACTGGGGATATCCACAACAAGTTAAGCGGATTGTTTCGGATTTATTCTCAAGCCTGGATGATACGATTGAGCAAAGAATTGGAGTTCGAGTTGGTTGTTTAGTTGAAATGTGGTTCCAAATACTCGATGTTGTTGAGTACAGAATTAATCAGCATCGGAATTTGGTTATGCCTGCGCTCCGCGCCAAAAACATCGAAACAGCTATCAAAGAATATTATCAAGCTTTTCCCGATCTTACTTCATCTCCAGAAGACCTCTCAGCCTTTGTTCAAGAGAAAGATTTAACTCTTGACGGCTTAAGAAGTATTATTTTCAGTCAAAGTGATCTACGACTAAAACATATTTACACATTAACACTCGATACGTTTGTAGATGCTTACCCAAAAGCTATTAATCCAGAAGCATTAAAAAATGTGCTGGATTCCTGGTCGCTATCTTTCGGAGATTTATCAAACTGGAATTCAGAACATTTATTTCTTGGCAATCCTGTTTGGCAGAAACCTCTCATCAAGCTTGAGGTTGGAACTTATTTCTGCCCAGTCATAACACTCTTTTTAAATTATTTAATAGATATTATGGAAGCTATTATTAAACCTCATCCTGAAATTTATAAAAAATATGAAGAGCGTAGAGGAAAATTTTTGGAGCAAGAGATTTATCAGCTTTTCCAAAAAGCTTTCCCATCTGCCAAGCTTTATCAAGGTAGCAAATGGTTCGATGCTACAACCAAGAAGACTTTTGAAACTGACCTTCTGGTTTTACTCGACTCTTATTTGCTAGTTGTGGAGGCTAAATCAGGTAGAGTGACTGAAGCGACAAAGCGTGGGGCATTTGAGAGCCTAAAGAAGATTGTCAAAAAATTAATGGTAGAACCATCCCTTCAATCCAAAAGATTTTCTGATTACCTAATAAAAAATCCAGGTTTGCATCAGTTGAATAATCGCAAAGGCGAATTAAATGAAGTTGACTGTTCAAAAGTACGTGAGGTGGTTCGCTTGAGTATCACTTTAGAGTCATTGGGGACTCTTTTTTGTCGAGCCACCGATTTGAAACAAGCGGGTTTAATTGCATCGGATATTGAAATGTCTCCAACTATGTCTCTTGCAGATCTCGAAATTATCTTTGAAATTTTGGAGGGAAGTTGTGAGAAACTACACTACTTAGTACGGCGAGCAGAATTTGAGAAAAATGCTGATTATAATGGCGATGAGATTGATTTGCTTGCGTTCTATATTGATACAGGGTTTAACATTGGGAATGCTGAGTTTACTCAACAGCGTCTTTCCTTACTTGGTATGTCCAACATTTTTGATCCATTTTTTATGAAGGAATTACCTAAAAGTGAAACTCCTAAACCGCAGCGTAAATTAACACGTTGGTGGAGAAGCATTATCCAGCATATTGAATCACGGCATTCTGAGCGTTGGACTGAAGTTGGTTGTGTACTTCTCAATTTTACTCATGACGATCAAACAAATTTTGAAGAAGGGTTCAAACGAATTAAAAAAATTGTCCATAAGTTTTGGCAACTACCCGATCACAATAATACTTGTATCTTGACTAATGAAATAGTTCCAGAGCGCGGAGCAGTCGTTGGCTTCGCCTATAAGCGTATTGATAGAGAAAAAAGAAATCGAACAATGGAAAATGCTCTGGATGAAGCTATGAGCATTTATCCTGTCAGTCGAGTTGTGGTTATTGGGGTAGATGTTGAGCAAAATGATTATCCATACAGTGTAGTTGCCCGTCATCTCAGTGAAGATGAGAATGCTTTTTAGTAAATGGACACTTGACAAGGGAAAATATAGTTTGAAAGCTCGAAACTTGAAAAGTGTAGACCGCAATCGAAGAATCTCGTCGCAACGAACGGTTGAGCGATTTCGGTGTGGATGCAGAGTTTAGTAGTCGCTGAACGAAATCATTATTCCGTTATCAGCAATATTGGCTTCAAGGGTTGTTGCTGATTTCGACGATCGCCTCTCCTTGACGCAATCGTTCTATTGCATCAGGTAAAGTGGCAGTTAACAATTGTCGCAGGTTACGGTTTGTTACATTGCCACAGGTCAACCACAAAATTTGAGGGGGCGCTCCTAATCGACATACCAAATCGATGAAGTCGCTGTCTTTGGTCATAATCACAGCTTTTTCGGCTTGTGCTGATTCAAAAATTTCGGTATCTTGGGCATCTCGAAGTTGAATATCTCGCAACGCAACCGCTTCTAAATTAAAGTTATCTGTCAGCCAATTTGCGAGAGTTGGTGGCAGTTGAGCATCGATCCATATCTTCATGCCGTCAGTCTTGGGAAATCGGTACGTCGTGCAGCAAACAGTAAGCAAGCTTGAATATCTGCAAGCTCCAAGTCCGGGAAATCTTCTAAAATCTCAGTAACGCTGACGTTCTCAGCCAGCATTTCTAAGATGTCGGTGACTCGAATTCGCATTCCTCGAATGCAGGGACGACCACCACACTGACCGGGGGTTTGGGTAATGCGAGTTAACAAGCCAGTCGTTGAGTTCATCAGGGGTTGCCTGTAAGTTGCTTTGTTCGTCTCCATCTTACTGAGTAATCATCTCGAAAGCAGGTTTTTGGGTAAGTCCTCATATTTGTGGCCAAAACGAAGTCATTACGAGTATGATTTAATAAGAAGCAAAAGAGACAGTCGCCATGAGGATCGAAGAAATACCCCTCAACCAGATTCGCCGCCCCCTGCCGCGAGTCAACGACCAAACCAAAGTCGCCACCCTCATGGAATCCATCCGCGAGGTAGGTTTAAACGAACCCATCGATGTGCTAGAAGTAGATGGCCAATATTACGGATTTTCCGGCTGCCACCGATACGAAGCTTGCCAGCGTCTCGGTTTAGAAACTATCCGCTGTAAAGTACGCCGAGCTCCCCGTGCCGTGTTGCAGATGCACTTAGCCTGAGCCTCTCAACAGAAATTCACAACAGGCAAACATTCGATCGCCCAAAGCTTTCTCAGATGTTCGATCGACAATCACTAAATAACAAGGTAAAAACCTATGACTACCAACAACCAAAAACAACATCTTTACCCGACCCGCATCGATATGTCAGCCGCCACCCGCTCTCAAGTAGTCGGACTGCTCAACGCCACACTAGCAACGACTCTGGACTTAAAAACTCAAGTCAAGCAAGCTCACTGGAACGTTAAAGGCATGGACTTCTACCAGTTACACTTGCTATTTGACGAAATGGCAACAGAACTCGAAGAATACATCGATTTGGTTGCCGAACGGGTCACAGCTTTGGGCGGTTTGGCTGTAGGAACAGCCCGCACAGCCGCCGCAGATTCGATTTTGCCAGAATTTCCTTTCGACATTTTAGACGGCAAAGAGTACGTGACGGCTTTAGCCGATCGCTACGCACCCTACGCCCAACACCTGCGAGTCGCCATCGACACAACAGGCGAACTCGGCGATGCCGATACAGCGGATCTCTACACCGAAATTTCGCGGACAATTGACAAGCGTTTGTGGTTCCTAGAAGCACATTTGCAAGGTTCGGCGACAACTGCAACAGCCACAGCCCCGGAAAAAGTAGGCGTCAGATAGCCACAAAAACATTTGTGGGGTGGGCGCGGGAGCCCGCCCCACAGATGTATTTCCTTAAGGCTCGTGACAGTTTACGATCGAGAATATGTCCATTTATTAATTTGGATGAGTTTTTCGTGACTGCCAATATTCCAGATTATGCTCCTCAACTGCAACGCCTGATTGAACAGGCGGGGCTTTCGAGCGATCGAGAACTCAGCCAAAAAGCAGGAGTTCCCGAAATTCAGGTCATCCGCCTGCGTCGTGGCTTAGCTTTGAAAACCCGAGCCGACATCCTGCTCAAAATTAGTCAAGCTTTGCAAATTTCCTTAACCGAACTGCTGACAACCTTGGCACCAGACTATGTAGAGTTAGAAAAGGCACCACCGACCGCCCTAGAACAAGAATATCAGCGCCTGCAAGCTTCGATCGAACAGCAGCGAGAATCTTTGATGCAGGAATTCCAGCTATCTAGCGTGCAAATTTTAGAATCTTGGATGTTGCAGTGGCCGACTGCTGCGAGCAAAGCTCAGGAAAATCACAATTTGCGGGCTCAGAAACTACTGCCCTTGCTGCGGCCCGTCGAGCAGTTATTGGAGCATTGGGGAGTGGAGTCGATCGCCCCAGTCGGAGTCCAGATTCCCTACAACCCCCAACAGCACCAGCTCATGGAAGGAACAGCCGAGCCAGGAGAACCCGTCAAAGTCCGCTACACAGGCTACAGACAAGGCGACAGACTGCTCTACCGCGCCAAAGTTAGCCGAGTTTGATTAATACCAGAAGGCATTCGGCAGAACAAAGATTGTCCCTATCTCAAAATTCACTCCCGGCGAAGCGCTGCGACTCTGATCAGCGTTACGATCCGCGACGAGCACCATCTTTTGCACTCAAAACTATTCTCCCGCTCTCAGGCTCTGGCGCTTTCCCCCTCTCTTATTTGGCTCGGAGTCCATCTCGCAGCTATACTAGCCTAGTCTGGCTAGAAATTCTGACATTCCCACCGCAAAATATGAGTCCTGTAGTTAAAATTATTCAGCCCTCTGGCATTTTAGACGGCACCAAGGCAAGTCAATTCCGCCAAGAGATTAGCGACCTAGTGGAAGCGGGAGCCGATGTGGTATTGATAGACTTCACGGATGTGACATTTATGGATAGTTCTGGTTTGGGCGCTTTAGTCTTGGCGCTCAAAACAGTCCGGGCCGCTGGGAGTCAATTAGTTGTCTGTTCTATCAACGAGCAAATCCGTATCTTATTTGAACTCACCAGCATGGATCGAGTTTTCGAGATATTTCAGACCCGCGATGCTTTTAATAGCAAAATTCCTTCCACTAACTAAATCTTTTGGCTGCTAGCTTCTTGCTATTTGGTCGCAGATGCAATGCAAGAAGTCAGCTAGCCAAAGTTTACCTTGAGTAAAGACCAATCATCATCAAAAACTGCTTTAGCGTTCAACTTTTGAATGTAGTTCAAAACCAGCTCTAACTGGTCGGCACTTGCACCGTTGTAAGCTGCTAACAAATCTACGAAAGGGTCAAGCCCCCAGATATTGCCGTCAGGTTGGTGGATCTCGTATACCCCGTCGCTAAAGATGTAGAGAGTGCTCAAATCCTCGACATCGCAGCAATTATCGACATAGGGGGCATCGGGGAACATCCCCACCGGCATTCCGGGGGTTTTTAATCGCTGGATTTTAGCAGTGCTCGCAGGGGACTGGGAAATCAACACGGCCGGTGGATGGCCGGCGCTAGCATAAACTAGCTGGCGAGAAATGCGGTTGTAAACGCCATACCAGATGGTGAAATACTTATCATTTTGGTAGCTCATCTGGAAGGTGGTGTTCAGGGCGCGCAAAACGTCGCTGGGTTTGTAGTAGTCTATGTTGGGGAGCGTGCGCGATCGCAGCAAATTCAGCACGGCCACAGAAGGCAGCGCCGCCCGCAAACCGTGACCGGCTACGTCGAGCAAGTAAATCGCTAAATAATCGGCATCTAGCCAGTTGTAGTCGAAGCAATCTCCCCCCAACTGCCGCGAGGGAATGAATTTTGCTTCGATGCTGAAAGGTTCCGTCATCGGATCTGGCAACAGCGATTGCACGTACTCAGCGGCCTCAGCTAACTCTGCTTCCAGACTTTGCTTGGCTATTTTCAAATCTCGGCTGAGTTGGTGCAGCCTCAATCCGGCGCGTACTCTCGCCTGTAACTCGTTGAGTTCGATCGGCTTCGAGATAAAATCGTCGGCACCGGCGTCGAGGCCTTTGACTCGATCGGCGATCGAGCCCAAAGAAGTCAACAAAAAGAATTGTGTAGTTGACAGATCCGGATCTGCCTTAACTCGACGGCAGACATCGATGCCGGTCAAGCGCGGCATGATCCAATCGCAAATGATCAGGGCCGGACGCAATTTTTGCGCCTGGGCTACACCGTCTTCGCCATTGCTTGCTACTGTTACTTCGTAACCCTGTTTTTTCAGGGTTCTTCTCAGCAGTTCTTGAACAGCCGTATCATCGTCAATAACCAGAATTTGAAACATGGGCACTTAGGTACTACAAGTTTTTCAAGGTCTGGGGGTCATTTAAAATATATCCTGTCAGCGCCCTTGTCTGAGATTGAGTATAGTTTATTGACATCGCTTTCGAGGTAATTGCTTTTGACGGCGGGTGGTTGAGTTCAATTTACGTTAAAGTTTGAGGAAAATTTGGCGCGATCGAACTTCACTCAGTTTATACTCAGAATATAAATTTTTATAGACTTTTATTTGCCACAGGTGCTGGTTGACACGGAAGTTCAATTTATGGTATGCTCGCTAACCGATTAGTGTATTAGACATCGCTAGACGGCCCACCAAAGCTAGTATCCTCAAACTACCATTCAATTTTGCCGCCGTTGTATTGTGTCTGGTTGTATTGTGTCTGGTTGTATTTTGCCCACCGGCCGATGAAGAACTTCTGTGGTGAGCGTGATTGAATTAAAAGGTTCCGAAAAGTTGCCGATGCTAAAAAAAGCGGATCTTCAAGTCAATACAGGTCTGAACGGATTAAGCTGGGTTTTGTCGTGGTTTGCACAATTGTACGACTCGCGAATTCCTACAAGTGTGTGGATACGGTGTCAGTTAGCTTTGGCGGAGGGCTTTACGAATGCGGTGCGTCACGCTCACAAGGGCAAACCAGCGGATTTGCCTGTTGACATTCAGGTGGCGGTGTTCGCTGAATCTTTAGAGATTAAAATTTGGGACTCGGGCGATCCGTTTGATTTAGAGAAAAAAATCAAAGATATTTCGGAAAAAGTCGATATTCACTCTCCCGGCGGGCGGGGCCTAAAATTGATTAAAGACATCGCAGACAGTATTAGTTACGAGAGAACGGCTGATGGACGGAACTGTTTGTCGATCATCAAAAATTATACTCCTGTCTCAAGGCCGAACAATGAACAGGATATTTTGGAAGTGGTAGAGGAAATTTCTGATTAATGGGTTCATCGGGTTTTAAACGCGGGATACAGGATTAAGCCACCGCAGAATTGTCCGTTTTAACTCATTTAATTCTCGATACACTTCTTGTTTGACCCATTGCCCGATCGCATCGAATGGCGTAAAAATTTGACCCATCGGCCAGCTAACATCTTGACCCAAGGGCGTTTGATGGTTGCCGGCGAGAGTCTGAACTGTAATCATGTCGGGGAATCTCTGTTTTAGCAGACCAGTCAAAAGTAGGGTTTGGTCGATGTTGTCGCCGTTAAATTTGACTAAAAGATTGCGCCGGATTTGATAGCTATCTTGGACGAGGCGATTAGTCTCTTGCGGGGAAGGGGTAAACTCGACTTTAAAGACGGGGGAAATTTGCTCGACGATCGGGATTGCTTCGGATGCCGCATAATTGTTGAAAGAAATCAGAATATTGCCTGCTCGTTCTACGTCAAATACAGAACCGATCAGCAAGTGCAGCTTGCATCCCATGCTGTGTCCCATACCGTAAATGGGGAGATAGGAAGATTTGAGCAATTTAGTGGCGCGTAGGCGATCGAGGGCATTTTCAAATTTGTTGAGGACATCGCGGGCGATCGCAATATGATCCAAAGTATTGACAAACGGCGTTGCGACTACAACATATCCTTGATTCCCTAAAGCCTCTAATAGCCAGCGATAGGTGAGTTGCGGTGCTGTCGCCACAAATGCACCTCCGAGAAAATGTACGATCGCGATCGGTCTTGAAGGAATTAATACCCAGTTGCCAGAAATTTCTTGCCAGTCCATAAATTAAATCTAATTCTAAGTAAAAAGGCGATCGTCCTCTGAAGGTAGAAGGCATAATTTTTTATAAATTTTTGCTTTTATTTTCTGCCTCAAGAATGGGTTTGCTACCCATTTTTTAATTCAAAAAACTTTGCTTTTTACTCATACATTGTTTAGTGTAACTGTTTTGACAGCAAATAGCACTGCGGGCGAGCGCTGCTATTGGCGCCCTGTATAGGGTGGAAGTTGGCGATCGAATAAATTAAGGCTGACATCGGCTGGCGGCTTTCAAAGATTTGTATATCGTGTCCGCTCGCACGACGGCAAGGCACTGTAGCTGGTATTGCGGGTAATTGACCCGACAGAATATTAACAGTCAAATACGGCTCAAAACCCCAATCTCGCGTATTAACCAGTCTCTGGGCGCTCGGCTTCGATTTGGCTTTATTGGCAGCACCTAATTTCTTAACTAAACCCCCATACAGCTATAACATCCTTTAGGAAAGCCGCCCGATTTCAGACGATCGCTGGGGGTTTAATTGTGGCGAATGACTGATACCTTCTGTCCTTTCCTTACTCAACTTTTCGTGAGTCTTCATCCATTTCCACTTGTTCACAGTAGCTTGCGGATTGAGAACTGTGGTAGCGAGGCCGTAAAAAATAGTAGGCAAAACCTCCCGATTTAACCAACTTTGTCCCAGCTTTCTCATGTAGTGCTGTGCCAAAACTTCTCGAAATTTGTTAAGCCTTTGCAAAAGCGGCAAATTCTTAAAGAATAGCTGTTCGTACTCGTTGAGCGATAACTCTTTTTCTCCCCGCAAGCGCCGGAGTTGGTTTTCCTTGACACAATCAGAAGCTATGCGCTTTTTCAGCCAGTGCTTATCTGTGAGAGATGTGCCTCTAATTCGATAATTTCCCAAAGGTGCCGTCGCCGCTAGCAAGCCGTACTTTTGAGCAAGTTTGGTAAATAACTCTGTATCTTCTCCTACCTGCCAATCTTCTGCAAAGCCACCTTCTTTGAGAAGAATGGAGCGATCGACTACAACAGAAGACGGGAAAACCCAAGGACATTCGCCTGTCTCCTTAATCGCCTGCATTTCTGCTTTAGTGGTAGGATAGGTGGGAATATAACTCAACTTGTTGCCACGCTTGTCTAAATATCGCAAAGCGTGAGCCACAGCTTTGACTTCGGGATTGTCTGCGAGCATCTTCAAACAAACTTCTAACTTATTGGGTTCCCAGGTATCGTCGCTGTCGATAAACGCTACATACTCGCCCGTTGCCAGATATATCATTAAATTTCTCGACTTAGAAACCCCGTAATTTTGGGGATTCCTGAAGTATTGAATTCTCGAATCTTGCTCGACCAGCTTAGCAGCAACTTTGTCAGTAGCATCAGTAGAGCAGTCATCAACAATTAAAACTTCTAGATTCTGGTGGGTGCCCTTAAGTACGGAGGCAACTGTCTCGGCCAGAGTGTCGGCAGCATTGAATGCAGGAATGATTACACTGACTTTTTGGCTGTTCATAACTTGCATTAAGGTGTGGTTTGGTAGTTGTTCGCCGAAGTATAGTCTCTCAGCAGACACTCTAACTCCTTTACGTGCAAGTACCTGTAGCCAGGAAACTTGCCTAGATACTGCCAATATAACAGGCTTACCAACCTCAGTGTTATCTACCATAAGGGGGGAAAGCCGTTAAAAGACGGAGTGCAGACTATTTGGGCGGCAATTTTTCTGACACAGGCCTCGGCTGCGAGGCATTTAGGGTTGGGTAGGGGGATGGGAATTTTCCTAAAGTCGATCGCATATTTTTGCTTTAATAGAACTTACCCAGAAAAACCCCACCTCACCCAAAATTATTGGTTTGAGAATTAGATATCTACTAAAAAACCTGGTTCCTGACTCAGAGCGATTCGGGTTAATCGCTGATAATAAAATTGTTTCTCGTGGAACCGGAGCGGGCGAGTGAGGAATCTTAGTCCTGACTACAAACCTAATTATCATCCTTTAACCCAACTTGATATCAAGAGTCTGTAAATCCTGTTTTATTGATTAACTCACCAGTCGAACAACTGCCAAAAAACTGATACGCTAACTCTGCTATGTGTGGCATTACCATAGCAATGACCTAAAAGTTTGAGTTAATTATTTTTGAGGTTTCATTTACTGACGAGGCTTAATCAGGCTAGGAAAAAAAATATTTTGAAAATTGAGAATATTGGTTTATCTAATTTGCCTCTTTAGGATTTCCCACCCTCAATCAGCAAGGTAGTTGGTCTGGGATTATCAGCTTTTTTGAAATTAGTAGCTTTTCAAAAAAGATGCTTTCTTCAACTTGTTTAATTATTAAATTGCCATAAGGTGTCACTCTTTTTTCTCTTCCTCTTGTACCGCGAGAGGTTCCCAGGGTCAAATCGTTTCCCCATCTGCCATAACAGGTAATTTATTTGCGGTTGAACTCAGTACCGCTAGGTTTTAGGGAAGATCCTTCTAAAAGTATACTATAAAAAATCCTCGCCTCACCCGTAAAAAATGTTGCCAAAGTTCTTGAGCAAAGTGCAAATTTATACTTGTTGCCTAACAGTCTTTGTGTTGGGCGGCTGCCAGCAGCAGCTACAGCCAAACTTGCAGCAGCAACAGCGCAGCAAACAGGGCATGGCAGTTTCGGCTCACCCTCTGGCGAGCGCTGCGGGGCTGGCCCTGCTGCAACAGGGAGGCAATGCAGTGGATGCGGCGGCTGCTACGGCTTTGGCGATTTCGGTGGTGGAGCCTTTTTCGGCGGGTATCGGCGGCGGGGGTTTTTTGCTCCTGCGGCGGGCAGAAACGGGGACTGTGCAAGCGCTGGATTTCCGGGAACGAGCTCCGAAACGGGCGGCGCGGGATATGTACCTCGACAAGCAAGGTAAGGTGCGCCCAAGGGCAAGTCGGGACGGGCATTTGGCGGCGGGTATTCCGGGTACTGTTGCTGGACTTTATACGGTTCACCGCGAGTATGGTAAGTTGCCTTGGGCTGCGGTGGTGGCGCCGGCGATCGCCCTGGCGGAAAATGGCTTTCCAGTAAGTTCGCGGTTTACCACGGCTACCGGGCGACGACAGGATGTGTTCAAAAAAAACCGGGCGGCGCGGGAGGTTTTTACTCGTGGTGGCATTTTATACCAGCCGGGTGAGCTTTTGGTGCAGCGGGATTTGGCGCGGACTTTGCGGCAGATTGCACAAAATCCGCAGAGTTTTTATACTGGGGACATTGCGCGGGCGATCGCCGCCGATATGGCTAAAAACGGCGGCCTTATCACTCTGGAAGATTTGAAAAACTATACGCCGATTTGGCGAAATCCGGTTTGTGGCAACTTTCGCACTTACGAAATTTGCGCGATGTCGCCTCCTTCTTCCGGCGGCGTTCATTTGTTGCAAATCTTAAATATTCTGGGAGATACGGATCTCAAAAGGTTGGGGAGGCAAAGTCCAGATACGCTACATTTACTGGCGGAGAGCATGAGGATTGCTTATGCTGACAGGGCTGAGTATTTGGGCGACCCGGGTTTTGTGAGTGTACCGGTCAAAGCTCTGACTAGCACCAATTATGGCAAATTGAGACGATCGCAAATCCAAATGTCCAAAGCCAGACCTTCGAGCGAGGTAAAGGCTGTTGACGCTGAAACTTTGAACCGTCTGGTGTGGGAGTCTCCCGAAACTACCCACCTGACGGTAGTTGACAAAGAGCGCAACGTAGTAAGCTTAACGTTTACGGTGAATGGGGGTTTTGGGGCTGGAGTCGTGGCCGCGGGTACGGGAATTTTGCTCAACAACGAGATGGATGATTTTGCAGCGGCGCCGGGAGTGCCGAATTTGTCGTCTGGTTTGGTGGGCGGGGAGGCAAATTCGATCGCCCCGGGCAAAACTCCTTTATCGAGCATGACGCCGGTCATTGTGACAGAAAATGGCAAATTTCGCCTCGCTGCTGGGGCTCCCGGAGGCAGCACGATTATTACCACGGTGTTGCAAATAGTGCTGAATGTGTTGGTTTACGACATGAATGTCGGCGATGCTGTATCTGCACCTAGAATTCACCACCAATGGCAACCGGATCGCCTGAGGGTGGAACGGGGAGGTTTTGAGGCTGCGACGCTTTCGGAGTTGCGGCGGCGGGGACACCAGATTGTCGAAGCTGACGGCTGGGGAAACGCTAATGCGATCGTCCTGACTGCGGATGGTTGGTTGGAAGGGGCTGCCGATCGGCGCGGGGAAGGAGAAGCAAGGGGGTTTTAGTCATCAGTCAGTCGATTAGAAATTTTAGATGTTAGACGGGGGTGAGACTTCGCCGACTCAACGATTTTAGATTTACTCCACAGATGAATCTGGGATGTTGAACTAGCGTCAAAAATTTTGATATCTCTACGACAGGAATCTGAGGCTGGTATACGTTTTTTGGGCGAGATCCTTAGTCATTAGTCATTAGTCATTAGTCATTTTGGATCTGGCAAACGGTATTTAAAACCTGGTTTCTTTTGTCTCCAGTGCGTAAGTCCTGAAATTATTAGTCTGTGTACGTTTATTTTTGCATCCGTATTTTTGCGCTGATGTTTATTGGCTGACTAACTGCCAACAATTACCAAAACAAATAATCACCAAAAGCGTAAATTCACTTATGTGTAAAGTTATTGTAAAGGCACTAGACATTGATACTTATCTAATGTAAAAATGAAGTTGGGCATAAAATCAGGTTTGTATCTTCCAGGAAAATTTTATGATAATTACTCACAAAATTGCTGCCTTAACAGCTACATTAACTACTGCTCTGAGTTTGTTGGCAGCGCCAGCAATGGCATTTTCCGTAGGGGCAACTAATAACACTGAGACTTTAAAAAATAATTTATTGGGGGCTAATACAGCAGGGTTGAGTAATTTCTCTGTTTCAATTACAGGTAATCCGGCTGCTTTTGGTACTTTCACTAATGACCCCTTCGGTTTGACATCAGGTGTTGTTCTGAGCACTGGTAAAGTCACCGATATACGGGGTAAGAATCGGAAAGATAACTTCACGACCACAAAGATCAGCGATTTAAGCACGGACTTTGGACCTGAAGGTGAAGAGGGGGATTTGACTCAGCTAAACCTCAGCTTTTTTGCTAATAGCACGGTTAAAAAGTTAGTCTTTCAATATGTATTTGCTTCGGAGGAGTTTCCTGAGTTCGGCAATTCTGAATTTAATGACGATTTTGAACTGCTGCTGAACGGCACTAATATGGCAAAACTGAGCGACGGAAAAACAGTTACGATTAATAATCTTGTTCCCGATCCATATAATCGCTCTACATATCACCCAGACTATATTGACAACCCAAGTTTGACAGGTATTGCTGCTAACATAGTTAAGCTCGACGGTTTTACTAAAGTTTTAGGTTTTGAGGGTTTGCTCAAGCAAAATCAGACGAATGTTCTCAGTATCCGCATTAAAGATGCGGGCGATGGCAAGTTAGATTCTGCTGTATTTATTAAAGGCGGTTCTGTGGAGACGGTTCAAGCTGAGCCGGTTCCCGAACCGATGAGTGTGGGGGGTTTGATGGCGGGAGGCGCTATGCTGGCTGCTGGACGAAAGTTACGCAATCGCCGTGGCGGAAGTAATTAATAAGGGAAGGAAGAAGGAAGAAGGAAGAAGGAAGAAGGAAGAAGGAAGAAGGAAGAAGGAAGAAGGAAGAAGGAAAAAACAGAACAGGAACCATTTTGGCGGTTGCTGTAATATGAATCTCGATTAGCCGTGTTGGAGACAGAAAGGGGGTTTGGTGAACGAAAAGAGCTCGTTGCAGTTCTTGAACAGGGTAAAAAAAACTCGGTTTGTGCGATCGCGATCGCGTAATATCATGTCAAATAATTTAACCATTATGGGTACGCAGCGAGGAATGCAAGTCCTCATACAATTCTGACGACGAATGCCCTCACTACGAACCAATTTTATTGCGGTTGTTCTAGCGGACAGAATATAAGTTTTTATCCAAAATTCGCGAAGGGCAAATTTTTTTGTATTTGGAGTTGCAGCAAATATTTTGGGTAAAACCCGCCTCTACAACAACTGACTAAAAACTAAATCTTTTAGCTATGAACAGTACCGTCGGGTAAGATTGTACCTGTTAATGTAGTCCGGGTAAGTTTGACCATAACTCGATCGCCGTAACCGATTTTCGCTCCTGTTAAGTCAGCACCGCTCAAGTCAGCACCGCTCAAATCGGCTCCGATTAAGTTGCTTTCTCTCAAGTTGGCATTGATCAAACAAGCTCCTAACAAATTGGCCCTGAACAAGTTTGCTTGGTGCAAATTCGCGCCTGTGAGATTGACGTTGTGTAGAAAAGCATCACTTAAGTCGGCTTCACTCAGGTTTGCATTGCTCAAGTTTCTTCCTGAAAAATCCTTTTCTTTTAAGGAAGCTCCTTTGAAGTTGGAACCGCTCAAATCGGGAGCTTGGGGCCCAGCTTGGCGGTAAGACTGAGATGGCGGCGGCTGCGATTGGTAGCGGGACGCCTCTGAATACGGCCCTGCAGGGTTTCCCCCATAGTTTCCCGCATAATTTCCAGCATATTTTCCTGAAGAGGGTTCAGAAGAGTAGCGGGATTCTTTTGGGGTGGCCGGTGGTGGCTGAGTGTTTGGATACTGACTATTTCTGTACTGAGTATTGGGTTGCTGAGTGTTTTGGTACTGAGTATTGGGTTGCTGAGTGTTTTGGTACTGAGTATTGGGTGGCTGGGTATTTTGTTGCTGGGTATTTTGTTGCTGGGTGTTTCTGTACTGAGTATTTTGTTGCTGGGTATTTTGTTGTTGGGTATTTTGTTGCTGGGTATTTTGTTGCTGGGTATTTTGTTGCTGGGTATTTTGTTGCTGAGTATTTCTGTACTGGGTATTTTGTTGCTGGGTAGTTTGTTGCTGAGTGTTTCTATACTGAGTATTTTGTTGCTGGGTGTTTTGGTGCTGAGTGTTTCTGTACTGAGGGTTTTGTTGCTGGGTGTTTTGGTGCTGAGTGTTTCTGTACTGAGGGTTTTGTTGCTGGGTGTTTTTGTGCTGAGTATGTTTTTGCTGAACGTTCTGATTCTGACCTCTTGGTTGAATCGATCGCAATTTTTCGCGAGCTTGATTAATTTCCTTAATCTTTTCTTCAGCTTTCTGTAGTAGTCTGGGATTATCTTTGGGGATGCGATCGGGGTGCCAAATGAACGCTAAATCCTTGTAGGCTTGGCTAATTTCTTCTCTGGAAGCTCCGGGCAACAGTCCCAGCACTTTATAGTATTGGTCGAGGTCGTTCATTGTACCACCTTTCGCTTTAAGAAATTAGGAATTAAAAATTAAGATCGGAGCAAAAGCCGTTCTCAAAGCTTGCGTGTCCGATCGTACATTAGATGAACAATAACTCAGCTAAGCCGCTGCTGGCAAAAATTCTCGAATTCGCTGCAAGTATGTTGCGGCATCCTCCAGCATCGGAAAGTGAGCCGTATTAGGAATTATAACAAATTCTACTTTTTTGCTGAGGGAGGCCGCTTGCTCTCCCATGACGGCGGGGATAATTTGGTCGAATTCTCCGGCAATAAGCAGTGTGGGAACACTCAGCCGCGCAAATTCTTGGGGCATTTCCTCGGCTGCTCTTTTGCTGACTGCCGTCACCATTGTACCTATAGCAGCTTGCTCGTCTGCCATTAAAAAATCCTTGAGAAACGCCAGACTTACCTCTGTGGGCAGGGAACGGCGCAAAAACCGAGCCATAAATAGCCGATCGGCAAAGGGAATCGATGCCAGCCAAGAGGGTCTAAATTTTACCACATAGCCACCGAATTTGTGAAAAGTTGTAAAAGATTTTTCGTCGTATTCAAAAATCCCGCTGCAAGTGAGAATTGCTTTTTCTACTTTTTCGGGGTAAAGGTTGAGAAATAAAGTAGCAATTGATGCACCTGTAGAGTGAGCATTGAGAAAGACGCGGCTTAAATTCAGAGATTCTAATAATTCCGCTAAGTCGTGGGCGTAGGTTTCGAGTTCGTAGCTGGACTCAGGAGGCTCTTTCGGCAAGGGCGATCGACCAAAACCTCTCATATCGTAGAGCAAACAATCAAAATCATCAGCAATAGCCCGTGCCGTGCTTTCCCAGTAGCGCGCTGATCCCGCCCAGCCGTGCAGAAATACCATCACTGGTTTCCCGCTAGGTTGGGCTGTGTTATCTGCCGTTATCCACTCGTAATAATGTTCTACACCGCGAATTGAAATGAAAGACATAATATTGATTTTGGATTCTGAGATTTTAGATTTTAGATTTTAACTCATAATTGTTCACTAAATACCAAAATTCCCGGCTTCTTAAAGAAGTCAGGAATCTCAAGACTACATCTATCAAAAAATCTGCGTTAATCTGCGTCAATGCGCCCACATCTGCGGTCAAAAATTACCAACATAGGAACCAATCATAAATCTTAAGCCGCAGATGCAGCCAGCCAAAATAAACCATCTACCAAAAGCGTGCTTAACACCGCGCCGCTGAAAGCGCGCCAGTGCAGTTCTCGATCGCGCAAACTCAGCAAACCGACTGTTAGCAACACAGCGATTAAAACTATAGCACAGCCTATGCCCCAAGGAGTTTCGATTTGACCGATAGCACTTTGAAAAATCGGCATTGCTAATTCCGGTTCCGCGTGCATCACTTGGCGCCAGTAGGGCATCAAGCCTGTTAAGTAAAAATATAAATCAGTAATGGCAGTACCCAATAGAGAACCTAAATAAAAATAGCCACCAACTTTTCCCCAAGATTTGCCCAAGCACCAAATAGCAAAAGGCAAGCCAATTGCTTCTATAGGTAGATGTAAAATTGGTTCCCATCTAAACCAACCCCAATAGATAGAACCTGCCAGCCAGCATCCGGCAAATCCTAATAATAAATCTCCCCAAAGTTGGGTTTTGGGGCGGAAAATTAGAATTAAACTCAGAACGAACCAGGGGATAGTTGATAGCAAACTGATGGTTGGATATAAACGCACTAACGGTGCTTGCACGAAGACTGGAATTGATACTAAAAATGCTGAGGCGCTAAATATTAACCACGGTTTGATGCTGTTTGTTGTGGCTGAAGTGACAGAATTGTCGAGGCGGGCGATGGTGGCAATAGGTGCGATCGCGGAGGATACTAAATTTAGATTAAACAACTGATTGGACTCCGTATTGTTTCAATAGGTGGACTAAAAATTTTGCTGCTGTTGTGGGTGCGACAGTCTCAATCCCGGCGGCAGTTTGGCTGACTTGCCAGCCTTTTGCCGTTTGGGGAGCTCGCCATAAATCCAAATGTTCGATCGCGGGCTCTGCATAAAAGCTTTCTCCACCGCTGCCGAGAATTGCTGAACTCCAGTGCGTGAAGCGATCGTGGCTGATTCTGTGGATGGGAAAATTGCCCACCAGAGGTACTCCCCAACCGTCTAAGGCAAAAAAAGCCCCGACTTTGCCGCCGAGTTGCTGCCACATCCAAGCCGCCCCGATCGCCCCGGCTACTCCTGCCGAAAAGCTGACAAATACTAGACTTTCTCCTCCTAACTCTTCGCTGCACAAAAAGTGGAATATGTCAAGAGCTGAAAAAGGCGGATATTTATGAGCGGGAAAAATCTTGACAGGCTCGACTATTTGCTGGTTTGGGCGATCGGCTGCCAGTCCCCAAAGCCCCGAAAGTCCCGCCAGGAAACAGTCGGTTAGCTTTGGTTCGTGGACTCCGGGGCAAATTACCAGTCTCATAGTTCGTCAAGAAAGTTAATATACTTCGCAACATAACTTTATCATATGCCTACTATATCATATACTACCCCTGGGGATAGGGTGTTAAACTTATAATAGAGTCAAGTTTGAAGAGTATCCCCCCAAGTTAAATGCTGGGAACGCTCCAAACCGCATTAATCTGAGGCAAGGTGAGGGAGTCTTAAGAAAACATGAAACTTATCCCCCCCCGCCCCATCTCCTGTCAAGCTTAGCAAAGGCTGATTCTAGTTTTAAGCTGTTCTGTATTTAGATTTAACTTTTCCGGCGGCGTCGAAGCCGACCCCACAAAAGCTTAAAGAAACAGGATTGTGAAAATTAGAGGCCTGCCAGCTTAGCTGCCCTACGAATTTCGGGTCAGGGTAAAAAAACCGACTTAGGACTGATGCTCATCAATCCGGTTTTTAGGATAAATAAGAGGTTTGACCGGGAAGTATGGGCGCAGAAACCGGGAATCAGCCCCGCGCACGTCAGTCGTGCGATCGCACACAATGAAAAATCTCTGATTCCCCCTTCATCCTGTCTGGATCTCTTAGAATAAATAAAATTGAGGAATACAAAGTGGTTGCTTCTCCAGAAAAAATCGATTTCAAAACATCTGCAGCACCCGCAAGTAACGATCGCGTTGCTGTATTGCTGATGGGTTACGGCGAAGTCGAAAGCTACGACGATTTTGCCAACTACAACGAACAAGCTTTAAATTTGCTTACGGCAAAGTTTGCGCCAGTACCGCTTTGGATTTATCCGCCGCTGGCGAAGATTTTAGCAATCTTTGACTTGCACGAGTGGAGTCACCAACACGGTCAATTCGTTTCGCCGCACAATGCAATTTTTGAACAGCAGCGCGCCGGGATTGAAAAGAATTTACAGGAGAAATGGGGCGATAAAGTAAAAGTGTTCAAAGCTTTTAACTTTTGCGCGCCATTTTTGCCGGAACAAGTAATCCCTCAAATTCAAGCAGAAGGATTTGACAAAATTCTGATTTATCCGCTGTTGGTAGTTGATTCTGTTTTCACCAGCGGCATTGCAGTCGAACAGGTGAATAAAGCTTTAGCACAAACCTTTGATGGTAAGGAACATTGGGTAAAAGGACAGCGCTACATTCCTTCTTTTTACGATGAACCTGCTTACATCCAGCTAATGGCGGATTTGGTTGAAGAGGAAATTAAAAACGACTTAGCTGTAGCGCATTTGCCTTCTCAGATTGGGATTGTGCTGATGAATCACGGTTGTCCGCACAAGGCTAAGGGCTTTACTTCGGGTATTGTGGAAAGTCAAGCTTTGTACGATCGCGTGCGGGAACGTTTGATGTATCGCTATCCTTTGATTTCGGTGGGTTGGCTGAACCACGACACGCCGCTGATTGAATGGACACAACCGGATGCGACGTTGGCTGCGAAGAATTTGATTGATTTGGGTGCAACTGCGATCCTCTTTATGCCGATCGGATTTGCCACAGAAAATCACGAAACATTGTTAGATGTAGACCACATTATTGAGTCTTTGCAGAAACAGCGTCAAGGAGTTACTTACCGCAAATTGCCTTGCGTGAATGACCATCCAGAGTTTCTGAAAATGGCCGCTGAGTGGGCAAATCCGCAGATTGAAGCGTTGTTGAGTGAGACTGCGGTTGCTGTTAATCCGAGTTTGGCTGCGGCGCAGCGCGAGCACAGTCATTCTCACGAAGGGCACGGTCATTCTCATGGCGGGCACGGTCATTCTCACGGTGATCACGGGCATTCTCATGGTGATCACGGGCATTCTCATGGCGGGCACGGGCATAGTCACTAATAGGACTTGGGCCTGAGAGCTCAGAAACCGGGTTTTTTGCGAAGATACTGCATGGAAATGGCAGATTGAGTGAAAAACCCGGTTTCTTTTGTTGGGGTGCGTAGGTCGAAATTTGGGCGAAAAGGGCGATCGTCCTTTGCTGTTGTTAGAGAAGGGGCGATCGACTTTTTTGTCAAATTTTCTGTGCTTGTCAAACATCCGCTTAGTCGCTACACTGTAGATACTCTGTATATACTTTCTCTTAGAAAGGGTAAATTCCTCAGAGCGATATCACTAACTAGAGGTTCAGGCTATGGTTGCGACGATCGCAAAATGGGGAAACAGTCTTGCTATTCGGATTCCACAGAATTTAGCTAAAGAGATTAATTTGGCTGAGGGTTCCGAAGTGAAGCTTGTCTTGATAGATGGCAAGCTGACGATCGAGCCGATAACTCGTCGGCGGTATTCGCTTGAGGAGTTGATCGAGGCAATGACGCCAGAGAATGTTCATACTGAGATTGATACTGGAGTTGCTGTGGGGAACGAAGTTTGGTGACACAATCAAATCCCTACATTCCGAGTCGAGGCGATATCGTTTATTTAGACTTTGACCCAACTAAGGGACACGAGCAAAAAGGACTTAGACCTGCTTTTGTGCTGTCGCCTCGCTCCTACAACGAGAAAAGCTCCTTAGCTCTATTTATGCCGATTACAAAACAACAAAAAGGGTATCCTTTTGAAGTTATCCTACCCACTAGATTAAAAGTTCAGGGAGTAATTCTTGCAGATCAAATTAAGTGTTTAGACTGGAAAGCTCGCGGTATTCGATTGGTTGAGTCAGTATCTCAAGATGTAATTGAAGAGGTACAAGCTAAAATAGAGCCGTTGTTATTGTAAAAGCATGAAGTTCACGGGGCTGCATAAATCAGACGAGCGCACTTTTCCTGAAATTACTTATGTGCGGGGCGCTAGTGGCGAACTCGTACCCGTTTTGTTTGCACTCGCTTGCGGGTGCAAACAGTAGTAGTTGCAGCCCAGAAATGGGGTTTTTCGCCAAACCAAATTGCCACTGAGTATGATTTAAGTGAAGCTAAAGTGAACGATGTTTTCGCTTTTTATGCGGCCCACTCTCAGGAAATAGATGCCTCTATTGCCGCTGAGCAAATTCTCGAAGCTGCTAATGTCTAGAATGAGCAGTAGCATTGATCGGCGATGGTTCCACTTTGCCGTTAGGCTTTCGATCTCATTTCTGTTTCACTAGCACCTGCTCGCACCATAATTGTCCGAACAAGAGAACCAAATATCCTCCACCCGACAAGACTTAGGCTGGCGTGCCGTGTCGCTAATAACAAATCATCAAGGCGTATCTGTATAACCCCATCAAATACTACAGCATTGCCCACTACATTGCTAGAGTCCCCTGGTAATGGTGGAAGATACATTCGCTTAGTGGATTTGAACTTTAGCATTTCACTGAGGAGTTGCTTTGCATCAGGATCGTCAGAAAAAATTGGTTGCAATCGCAGCAGTGAGGCATAATCGCGGCGGCCCTGAACAAGGTCACAGGTTGAGCTTGCGATAGCAAATTTCATGTTAGTAATGCGCTCTCCCAAGAAGTAGCCAGCATCACTACTAACAATATCTCCCTGCAAAAGGGCGAAGGCATCTTCATCGTCGCGAATCAGACCTTTTACTAACATATCCTGATATTCAATTGGCTGACGCACCAGCGCTCCCTCTGCTCCGAAAACTTTCTGACGGTCTTTTGTCTTACCAAGTCTTACGGCAAAGTCCTGAATAATTGTGAGAACTGTATCGTCGTGAGAAAGTGCGCGTAGCTGATTTTCAAGAGTTTCCAGATTGTTAGGCTCATTATTTGCTACAGCCATCACAATCAATCTATCGTATTGTCGATCGCATTCTCAGATTGCAGAGGACGCTCAATTTCATCAGGGTCAAGCATCACTTCATCATCCTCATCCAAGTCGAAATTCTCTGGAACTAATCGATCGAAGCTATTGCGGGTAGGAAGCTCAGGCAAGTCTCCCAGCATAGCAACCGCTTCAGCAAGTAGATTAAGATTCTCTGGATCGGGGTGTTTTTTTGCCGCACGCACAGCCAAGATGACGACACGCAATCCTCCCCTTAGCCGATCGACATCACGAGCTAGTCCATACATTTCTTGAAAGTCACGTTCCTCAATAATGCGGTACTGTCCTGTTTTTGTTTGGAGGGTAGCAATCACACCATTGCCGATCGAACTGAGTGCTTCGGCGCCCGGCAAACGGAACTTCTCAGACGATGTCCAGTTTTCACCGCTTCGCAACCTAAATTCTTTTTTATTTGTAATCTGCATAGTTTAACCTCCTTACCATATCCTAAGGTAAACCCAACGAAAAAACAACTGGTAGTAAATCCTAGCTTAAAATATTCGCAACCTAATTTTTTTATTTATAGTCGGCATAGTTTAACCTGCTTACCATATCCTCAGGTAAACCCAACGAAAAAACAACGGGTAGTAAATCCTAGCTTAAAATAATAGGACAGGATTTACGCACTCCAACTCCTCGAAACCGGGTTTTTGGCTGTTTCTGCGGCTGTAACGCGTCTTCTGGGCAAAAACCAGGTAGGTTTCTGACTACCCGGGCGTCCAGGACTATAAATAAACCCGCCCCGGCTATACTAATTGAGTTGCGATCGCCCCAACCAACTTATCAATCTCCGCCTCAGTTGTAAAATAGTGAACACAAGCCCGCACACAATCAGGATTAAGAATAGTCCTTACCATAATTCCCTGTTTTTCCAACAAATCGACAAGCTTTTTGTGCGGCATCCCATTAGTTAATCGAAACGAAACCAAACCCGCTTCCGGCGCAGATTTTCGCAAACATTCCACATCGGGAAGTTCCGACAAACGCTGCCAGAGATACTTACTCAAACGGCAGATTTCTGCATACCTTTCCTCGATCGTACCCCATTCATGTTGCAGGGCGATCGCACTCCGCAAACCCGCATACAAAGGATAAGCCGAAGTCGCAATTTCATAGCGCTGCGATCCAGGCTTCCAGCCAAGGACTTTAGCATTAGCATCCGTCACAATTCCCCGCCAACCGATAAACACCGGATGCAAATCTGCCAAAGCTTCCGCACTCACATAAAGTCCCCCCAAACCTTCCGGGCCACACCACCATTTGTGACCAGTAAAAGCATAAAAGTCAACCCCCGATTCAATCAAATTCAAAGGCAAAACCCCCACAGATTGAGCCGCATCAACTAGCACCCTAACTTTGGGCTTCTTTGCAGGCAATTCATCTTGTACCCCCCCTTGAATCAGGGACAAATTCGCTTGCCCATCCCCTTGAACCAGGGAAAACTCCTCTTGTCCCCCCCCTTGGCAGGGGGGGGTTAGGGGGGGTTCATGACACACTTTCACAATCTCAGCAAGAGGCAAAACTTGGCCAGTATTCCACAAAATGTGACTGATAACCAACAAGCGAGTATTTGGCCCCAAACTATCAGCAATCACCGCCACCGGATCACCTTCATTCAAAGTAGCCGCCAACGGACAAACCGAAACCTCAATGTTGAAACGGCGCTGAAGTTCCATTACACTAGCTACAATGCCGGGGTGTTCGCAGTCAGAAATCAGCAAATGGTCGCCTGCTTTCCAGTCAATGCCCCACAGCGCAATATTGCAGCCGACGGTGACATCTTCAGTTAGGGCGATGGTTTCAGGAGGTACGGTCAATTCAGATGCGATCGCACGTCGCGTCAGCATCGCCTCCTGAACCACCCAAGCCCCCACCTCCGCCGAAAACGGCCCCCCAAGCTGCACCCGTTTGTAAGCCTGATAAATCGCGTCTAAAGCAGGCTCAGGCAGCGGTCCTTGTCCGCCGTAGTTAAAATAAGCTTTATTGGCCAAAGCTGGGAATTGTTGCCGATGATTGTCCTTTGTCATTTTTTTTGGGGAATTATTGATAGCGTTAATATTGAATAACTAATGCTGTGAATTTTATACCTTTTGCCTGATACTCTATGCCTTGCGAATACTAAATGTTAATAACTGACAAACTACTACTTTCCTATCAGCGATGCCATCTCCGAGCATTTTTAGATACCTGCGGAGACTGGAAACAACTAGACCCCCCCAGCGACTTTCTGCTGAAACTGATGCGCGACAGCGCCGCATACCAGCAGCAAGCTTTGGAAGACGAGACTTACCAACAACCATATTATCCTAGAGGGGATTGGGAAGCCGGCGCGGCCGCTACATTGAGTTTAATGCAGCAAGGGGTCGATCGCATTTACCGAGGAGTTCTGATCCAGGGCGAATTCGGCAAAACCAACGCCGCAACAACTTATCTGGTAGGAATTGACAGTCAATATTTCCCAGAATTTGGCGAAATCCCCGAAACTCCCGTTCATCTTTCATCCTCCAATCTGCACTCTTCAAACATTACCCTGATCAGCCGCCCCCATTTATTAATCAAACAGCCGGGACAATCAAAATTTGGCAATTGGAGTTATATTACTGCGGATATTTGGCTTAGCAAGCGACCAAAACAAGAGTATCAAATTATCGCAGCTTTTCACGCCCAAGTTTTAGCTTCCGTGCAGGAAACAATGCCAGAGACTGCGTGGCTGATGCTGCGAAAAAAAGGGCTGTGGCAGGTGAATCTCGGCCAGCGAACTCCTCAGATGTTCGAGATTTTAGACAACTGCATTCAGATGATAGAAAATCGGGATAAACCCGAGGTGTTCATTTCCCGGCAAAAGTGCAATCTTTGCGGTTGGTATACTATCTGTCACGCCGAAGCCGAATCTATTAAACATCTTTCCTTATTGCCGGGAGTTACTGCCAGCCGCTATGCTAGACTAAAAACTCTCGGAATTACTGATGTAGAATCTCTAGCTAATGCTAGTTCCGAACTGCTGGCTGAGTATCCAGAATTCCCGGACAGAGTTGCTTTTGATGTGGTGCAGCAAGCTCAATCGCACTTGCTAAATCAACCGCTGTTGCGGGAAGAAGGAAGAAGGAAGAAGGCAGAAGGAAGTTCGGCAACGGATTATGTAACGGATGTAACGGATGTCAGGAAGAACGAAGAAGGAAGAGGGAAGAAGGAAGAAGGAAGGCACGACACGGATTTTGACACGGATACAGGGATTAACGATCGAGAAGAACGTAGAAGTGAGAATTCAGAAGAACTTAACTCATCTGAAATAGTACCAGATATTGTAGACAATATCTTGAATGACATCGCAGTTGAGGAAGTAAAAATTAGAGAAAATAAACCTGCCACATCTTCTATAGCTGCGCCAATTCTCCGCAAGAAACCAATTCCGTATTCTCAATCTGTGTTTTTGCCGATCGCCCCAATCGAACTCTACTTTGACATTGAAGCAGAACCCGAGTTAAACTTGGATTACCTCCACGGAGTCTTAGTTGTTGACAGGTACAACAATACGGAAAAATTTCACGGCTTTTTAGCAGAATCAGCAGCAGAGGAAGGTGCAATTTGGGAGCAATTTTTAGAATTAATGTGGGCTTATCCTATTGCTCCGATTTTCCATTTTTGCGACTATGAAGTCAAGACTTTTAAGCGACTGGCTAAACTTTACAATACTCCAGCTTATTTGTGGAAACCCGTCCTGAAACGGTTTGTAGATATTCATAAACAAGTGACGCAAAAGGCGATTATGCCCGTGGAAAGTTACGCACTCAAACCAATTGCCCGCTGGCTGGGTTTTGACTGGCGAGATGCTAAGGCTAATGGTGCTCAGTGCGTCTGCTGGTACGACGATTGGCTCAAAACTGGCGATCGATCGCTCTTGGAGGCGATCGTCCGCTACAATGAGGACGACTGTCGTGCTACTTATGTGGTTAAAGATTGGTTGACCAATTTTTTGCTAAATCATGAGCCGTGATTTTCAGAGGTAATGAACCGCGAAGACGCGAAGGGCGCGAAGGAAGAAAGGGAAGAGGAAGATAGGTAATAATGTATTTATTGGTAAAATGCGAAAGCTAGTAAAAGCAACTATATTTATTGTCTGTTTTTTGATGGCAGCAAGTGTTGCTATTTGGGTAAACCAGTCAGCCAAATCTTTCGCTGTTACGAAAATAGATTTTATTGGCAGAGCAATATTTCCTACAGGTTCTCCGTTTCAGGGGACGGAAATAGGCGGACTATCGAGCATTACTTATGATGCCGAAAAACAAGTTTATTATGCCATTTCTGATGACCGCAGCAGCAAGGCTCCGGCGCGCTTCTATACTCTCAAAATTAACTTGCAATCTGGTAAACTGCAAAAAGAGCAAATTACTTTTACGGGTGTCACTACTTTATTAGATGAAAACGGCAAAGGTTTTCCTGAATTAAGTTTAGATCCTGAAGGGATAGCTTTTACGGGCAATAGCGTGTTTGTTTCTTCTGAGGGAGATGTCGATCGCCAAATAAATCCTTTTATCAAAGAGTTCTCCCTTGATGGTAAACTCCTGAAAACCCTGGCAATTCCTGAACTATTTTTGCCCGACGACAAGGGCACTAAAGGCATCCGCAACAATCTCGCTTTTGAAAGTTTAACTTTAACGCCCGATCGCAAATACCTATTCACCGCTACCGAAAACGCCTTGGTTCAAGATGGCGCCGTACCTTCCGTGGAAACCGGGAGTCCGTGCCGGATTTTGCGCTACGATGCGGTGAGCGGCAATCCAGAAGCGTCGTTTCTCTACATCACCGAACCGCTACCGCCTGGCGCGAATCCTGTGGGAAAATTAACTAGCAACGGTTTAGTGGATTTGGTGGCGATCGACGATAACCGCTTGCTGAGTTTAGAGCGTGCTGTCTCCCTGGAAACCGGCATAACTATCAGAATTTTTGAGATTTCTCTGGAAAAGGGCGATCGTATTGAAGCACTCGAAAGCCTCCAAAGCCGTATCAGCGAGGTTTCTCCCGCTCAAAAACGCCTGCTGCTGGATTTGGAAACGCTGAAAATTCCCCTAGACAACATTGAGGGGTTGACATTTGGCCCCGCCCTGGCGGATGCTAGCAGAGGTCTGATTTTGGTAAGCGACAACAACTTCAGTCCCCTGCAAGAGACTCAAATTTTGGGCTTCCAAATAAAAGTTCAAAAAACCTCTTGACAAAAGGTGAAGTTATAGGCATAATAGAAATTGTGCCTGAAAAAACGGCAAAACGAGGGACAGTAGTTCAATTGGTTAGAGCACCGCCCTGTCACGGCGGAAGTTGCGGGTTCGAGCCCCGTCTGTCCCGTTCTCTCGTAAATAGAAAGTTTAAACCTTTCATAAATCTCTTTCTAAATTGAGTTCGTTTGTAGTCAGGACTTCAGTCCTCCTGCGGATAAAAAAGGACTAAACTCCTGACTACGAATCTTATGCTATTTAGATAGCAGGACATGATTAAGGAGCGGGAAAATATGACCGTTACGAACATTAAGCCCTCACCGGAAGAAACGACACAACGGGTAGTATTATCTAATATCAGTTGGCAGACTTACGAAAGCTTATTAGCAGAAGCAGGAGACAAGAGATCCTCGCGATTTTCATATTCTCAAGGAGTCTTAGAAATTCTCATGCCATCCGAATTGCATGAAACTATTAACTGTTTGCTCAAACGGATTGTTACAGCTTTGACTGAGGAACTGGACTTGAAGATTAAGGGATTTGGTTCGACGACTCTCAACCGTGAAGATTTAGAACAAGGTGCAGAGCCAGATTCATGTTTTTATATCCAAAATGTCGATCGCATTCTAGGGAGAAGGCTTGACATCTCAACCGATCCTCCCCCAGACTTGGTAATTGAAGTTGATATTACCAGTCCTTCTTCTAATCGATTTGTAGTTTACACACAGCTAGAAATCCCTGAAGTTTGGCGGTATCGGGGACAAACTGTACAAATTTATCAATTGCAAAATCGGGAATATATTACCTGCGATCGCAGTCCGACATTTCCGATCCTTTCTGTAGCAATGCTCAATCAATTCTTGCAGATGGCAGAAACTCAAGATGACAATGCCATAATTCGGTCTTTGCGTCAATGGGCGAACGACCAGTTGCGATCGCCCGAAAATGAGCAATAATATTTAACTTAATTTAACTAATTCCTTTCTTCCACGGACGATCGACTCCCAGCAGCGCTCAAAGGTGTGGAATAATAAACGGTCGGGCTATCTGATATGTCAAAACCAGGACGATGGGCACGAGAATAGGAATAGCAACTAGCAATCCCCATTTGCCAAACCTAAGTTTTTGACCGTCCGATTTTAACAGGAAAATCACAGCGGCAATTCCCATAAGTATCCAGAGACCACCGAAGCCCATGAAGACTGTATAGCCTGCATCTTGCATTTTTTTTGACCTTTAATAGTAGTCCATCTTTAATGTTAGTTGCAGTCTGTTTCTGCTGACATTTTCTGATCGAGCGATCGAACTTATTAAATATTACTCATTTCGAGTTGGGTCGGCAGCGGCCTTGACTTTCGCACTCAATTCGCTGAGTTCGATCGCTCATAATAGTTGCTAAATCCGGCCTTCCCGTCAGCATCAGCCGCCAGTCCGCCCAAATTCCGTACAGCCAATTGGCGATCGCCCCGAGCACTGGTAACTTAGTAACTGCATAAATCCATCCCATCCCTAAAATCTCGTAGGTGCGGCGAAAAACCTCTACATTTTTAACCGTCGTACCGTCGGGTAATATCGCGTGAATCCGACCCATCGCCGTTTCGTAGTCGATTCCGCCGTGGGCTTCGGGGTTGTAGCCATCATCCGCAATATCCACAAACGACACTAAACCTCGCCCCGCGTCGCGTTTTTTCAAGAAATTAACCTCCCGCACGCACAGAGGACATTCACCGTCGTACAGCAACTCAATCTGCCAAGCAGGCGCAGCAGACTCGGGTGAGGGCGCAACAGATTCGGAAAACTCGGTTTTAGCAGCAGACATAGGGAAATATATTTTAATTTCGTCGATCGCACACAAACATTTTACAAGCATCAATAGTTATCAGGTGCGCCTTGGGTACTCCTAAAGCAGTTATTTGTGCTGTGAAAAATAGTCCCAAAGGTGAATCCAGTCTTGGTCGCCCGCAAGCTAATATCATCAAGATGCCCTCTCCTGCCTTGCCGGAGACTTTCGCCCGATCGCTCGTTAGCTCCGCGATCCGAAGGAAAGCCCTCGAAGAGGATCGCCTATTATCAAGCAATTCGAGGCAAAGCACCTGCCAAGCACAACTGTTAATTCGGCAACAAAATATAATAAAATTTAAAGTCTTAAACATCAGCTATTCCCCCAACCAGCAAATCGCCCAATCTAAAAGCACAAATCTACATGAATGTCAGAGTCCGTCTAGCCCCCAGTCCCACCGGAAACCTACACATCGGTACCGCCAGAACCGCCGTATTTAACTGGCTGTTTGCCCGCAACCAAGGCGGAAAATTCATCCTGCGGGTAGAAGACACAGACGTAGAACGTTCTAAAAGCGAATACACCGATAACATCCTCGAAGGACTCACCTGGCTGGGTATGAACTGGGACGAAGGTCCGAGTTTTCAGTCGCAGCGTCTGGAAATATACCGCCGAGCAGTCCAAACCCTTCTAGACAATGGACTCGCCTACCGCTGCTACACCACGTCGGAAGAACTCGACGAAATGCGGGAAGCACAAAAAGCCAACAAACAAGCCCCCCGCTACGACAACCGGCACCGCAACTTGACAAGCAAAGAGCGCGCAGCTTTTGAAGGCGAAGGGCGACAAGCTGTGATTCGGTTTATCATCGACGATGATCGCACGATCGCGTGGAACGACATGGTACGCGACACCGTAACCTGGAAAGGTAGCGACCTCGGCGGCGATATGGTGATTGCCCGTGCATCCAGCGGCGGCGTTATCGGCCAACCCCTCTACAACCTCGCAGTAGTTGTCGATGACATCGACATGGGCATCACCCACGTCATCCGCGGGGAAGATCACATCGGCAATACTCCGAAACAAATATTGCTCTACGAAGCTTTGGGCGCGACAATCCCAGAATTTGCCCACACGCCGCTGATTTTAAACTCCCAAGGGCAAAAGCTTTCTAAACGCGACGGCGTAACCTCGATTTCTGACTTCAAAGATATGGGCTACCTGCCCGAAGCTTTAGTTAATTACATGACTTTGCTCGGTTGGACTCCGCCGGATTCAACGCAGGAAATATTTACACTGTCGGAAGCAGCAGAATTATTTACATTCTATCGAGTCAACAAAGCCGGTGCAAAATTTGACTGGGATAAACTCAATTGGCTGAACAGTCAATATCTGCACAAAATGCCAGTGCCGCAATTGACAGATTTGCTGATACCTTATTGGTGGCAGAAAGGCGGTTATGAGTTTGACTTGGAGGCAGACCGCCCCTGGCTCGAACAAATAGCTGCTTTAATCGGCCCGAGTCTCGTTCGCTTAACCGATGCTGTGGATATGTGTAAGGTATTCTTCTCCACCACCGTGGAACACGAAGAAGAAGCACTCGCACAATTGCAGCAAACAGGGGCGGCACAGGCTTTACAAGCAGTTTTAGAAGCTATGGAAAGTCATTCATCCCTGACATCAGCGGAAGCTCAGAAAATCACTAAAAAGCTCAGTAAAGAGAAAAATCTTAACAAAGGGCTAATTATGCGATCGCTCAGAGCCGCTCTGACAGGTGCAATGCACGGCCCCGACCTGATAGAATCTTGGGTAATCCTTCACCAACGAGGAACGGCTAAAACCCGTTTGCTTGATGCCATTAGCAACTTGAATTTGCCGGCTGTTGGTGTCGCGGACGAAACTTCTACCCCAGAACAACCAAAGGCAGAAACAGTCGCTGAAACTTCTGCTACAGAACAGTCAGCAGCAGAGGTTTCAAAAGTCGAAACACCGACTATTGAAACAATCAAAACCCCGGTTGTTGAACCATCAGCAGCAGAGGTTTCAGAAGTCGAAAAACTTGCGCTCGAAACAGTCGAAACGCCGACTGTCGAACCAGCAGTGGAAGTTACAGCAGTCGAAATACCGACTTCAGAAACAGGCGAAGTGTCGGCTCTTGAACCAACCGACGGGGAGGTTGCAGCAGTCGAAATACCGGCTCTTGAAACAGTCGCAGCAGCAGTTGAAATACCTGCCGCCAACCAGCAAACAACTATTGCGAGTGGAGAAATGACTTCATCAAACGAACCAGAAACAACCGTTATCATCACCGAAATTCCTGCCGGAAATGAAGCAGACAGTTCCAGCGATACCACAAAAGTCATAATTACCGACGAAACACCAAGTCAGACCCAGCAGATCAAAGAACAAATTATCGCAATTTTGTCCGAGTTTCCCGCTTACATCGGCAGCTTTTACGAACAGTACAAAAGTCCCCTGACTGTTGTCGGTGTAATTTTAGCCTCGATTATCTCTTTGAAAGTGCTTTTGGGCATAGTAGACGAACTCAACGACATCCCCCTGCTAGCACCCACATTCGAGCTAATTGGTATCGGATACGCGGTATGGTTTGTCTACCGCTATTTGCTGCGATCGTCCAATCGGCAACAATTAGGTCAAGAAATTCAAGCCTTGAAAGAACAAATTTTCGGCAAAAAGTCCTAAACTTTTGCTAGTAATTTGTTGAATTTGTACCCGGCATGGACAACTTATTTAAAGTTGTGAGTGTCGGGTTTTTAAATGACTAATGACTAATGATACCAATTTCGCTAGCATCGGAATAGTAAAATCCCGTCAACAGTCAACAATACGAATGGTGCAACCGGAATTGATCTAATTCGTCTGCGTTAATCGGTGTTTATCTGCCCTCATCTGCGGTAAAAAAAAGAGGATTTCTGAACCGCAGATGACAAGGTATTGACGCTGATTCACGCACAGGTCGAGAAGAGAGATAGGAATCATTCCGATGCTAACAGATTGGATAAGTAATGATTAATAACAATTAACTAAACCCCAGCCGCAGTAAAAGCCGCCCAATAATAAGGATTGGCAAAAGGATAAGGTTTGCGGTTGCGAATTTGCTGCAAAGAAGCCTCCGCAATTAGGCGAGAACTTGGAGAAAGCCGATCGAACATTTGCGAAATTTGAGGTTGAAAATCCGCCAGCAACACCTCCAACTCCTCGCTAGTCAAATCCCGCAGCCACCTTTGAGCGTCCCCCAGCGCGATCGCCACATCTCCCACCTGCAACGCAGAAAACCGTCCCAGATTTTCATAAAACTTGCTCGTCAGCAGTAGCGTAGAAACATCGTTCACCTTCCAAAGACTGCTCACCACACTAGACGTGCCAGCATACAACAAACCCGCCGACAAACCCACAAAATCTCCTCCAGCACCGCTAACTCCGCCAGCGGCAATTTCGCAACCCGATAAAGTAACTAAAAAATATGGCCGAAAATCCAGATTAAAAATTTCCTCCAAACTCAGAGAATCATTCCTCAAAAACACTGCGGATTTCAGCGGCCAAGCCAAATTAAGCAAACTCAAACAAGCAAAATGAGCGCATTTTTTCTGCTGCAACTGCCCTATTTGCTGGGGCAAATTCCCATTATCAGCAGACCTTTCTTGGGAAAAAGCCCCTTTAATTGCCGGCTTATGGCGCACAACTTCTGTACTGGCAAAATACTGGGAAATATTGCCGATTTCAATGTTGCTGTAGAACGCATCTCTGGTGAAAGTTGGAATTGCCAAAAGGTGCTGCAAACCTGGTCTGTACCGACCAATAGCCGCTCCGTGTGCACTTTGTCTCAACAGCAATAGCTGACAGCTAGGAGCATAGCGAATTCCTCCAGGAAATCGATCGATCAAATAAGCAGCAGGCGCTGCAACGTCGCCAAAAGACGAACTTTGAGAAAAATCCGAAAGGCTGTAGGTTTCCACATCAAAACCGCTGCGATCGCTCCACCCAGACCTAAAAATTCCCCCACCGTCCTCAAACCCGTCTCTCCCCGCCAAAGGCAAAGCGTGGAGTGGCAAAGCGTGCAAAAATCGGTGTGGCACAAAAATCAGCCGATCGCAATTATCAGGAATCAGCGCCACCACTTGATCGATTTCCAGCATCGTAGCCAAGCGTTTGAGGCGAGTCGGGAGATGATTGATCCAGCGACCTTTTTGTTCAGAATAAGCGGTGAGGTACTCCTGGCCCCAACTTTCGGCAGCCAAAGCATTTTCCGGGGAACACAGGTGAACGGCGGGATATTGTTCACTCTTCACCACCACAAAAGCAACCAGCAACTCCCCCAAACTCGCCCACACCACAGCAGCGCAATTGTCATCAGGCAACAATTGGCGAATTTGCTCGAAAGCGATCGGTTCAACTTTGTGAGCTAGGCTGAAGAAAGGATCGTTTGCCTGCACCTCCCGCGCAATCAACCTATCAAACTGCTTCCACAATTGATTTAAGTGCAAGAAGTCCGAGTTCGGCAGTAGAGAACCGCTGCTCAAACCTTGGCTATCGCCCTCAGAAATCAAGGTCGTATTCGGGTCAGGTTCTCCCTGTTCTTGGTGCCGCTGTTCCCCCGCTATTTCCAGTTGCAGCGACTCCAACTCGCTTCGCACCGCTGCAGGAATTTCGGCTTTCGGAGTCAAGTGGCATTTAACCAGCAGTTCTACCAAATTCCGATTTTTGTGGCGTTCGGCGTATTCCAGAGCCTTAGCGTAATATTCAGGTTGGCTAGCGCCGAGTTCCAGGCAAACTTGCACTAGGCATTTATAGAGCCCAGCCCAGGTGCGGGTTAATTTGACTTTTGCGGTACTCGTCTGATCGCCAAAATCGACTGTATCAACCCCAACTTCGCAACGCAAGAATTCAACAGTATCGACCGCAGCAGTAAAAACCCCGTAGGCGCGAAGCAAGTCGCCTCGAACTCGGTAAGCTTGACCCAAATAAAATAAAATTTCAGCCCAGCGGTGGGGATAGGTTTCGCGAGTGTAGACTTGGCAGGCGCTGTGATAGCAGGCGATCGCACTTTCCATGTGGGACAAGTTTTCCGCCTCGGTCAGTTGCGAATAAGCCCTGCCGAGATAAATTTGCAGCATGGCCCAGCGGTTGGGATATGCCTGCCTGGTGTAGACTTCGCCCGCATTTTGATAGCAGGCGATCGCGCTTTTTAGGTTGCGGTTTTTTTCCCCTTTCACGTGTTCGCAGAAAGCGCGGCCGAGGTAAGCACACAGCATTGCCCAGCGTTCGGGAGTTTTTTGGCGGTTGCAAAACAGCAAAGCATTTTGATAGCAGACGATCGCCATTTCCATATTTTCGGCTTTTTCCCCTTTCACCCGCCGACTGTAGATCCTACCGAGGTAAGTTTGGATCGAAGCCCAAGCTTCGGGAAATTTGATGCGGGTGTAGACTTGTAAAGCATTTTGATAGCAGGCGATCGCCATTTCCAAATTTTCCACCGGATCGCCTTTGATGCGATCGACAAACACCCGACCCAAATTCCTTTGAGTCGTCGCCCACTGCTGCGGAAAAGCTTCCCGAGTCCGCACCTGCAAAGCTCTCTGATAGCACGTAACCGCGTATTCGAGATTTTCAGCTCGGTTGCCCCGCAGCAACTCGCAGTAAGCATTTGCCAAATTATTTTGAGTTGTAGCCCAACGCCGGGGAAACACCTTGCGGTTGTAGACTTGCAAAGCATTCTGGTAGCAAGCGACTGCCAGTTCCAAATTTTCAGCTCGGTTGCCCCGCAGCCGCCGGCTGTAAGCACGGCCGAGATTGTTTTGAGTGCTCGCCCACTCTTCCCCGAAAGTTTCGCGGGTGCGAACTCGCAGCGCGTTTTGATAGCAGGCGATCGCCTGTTCTAGATTGTCTGCCGGATCTCCCCTGAGACGCTCGCTGTAAGCGTTGCCCAGATTGTTTTGTAGCGTCGCCCACTGTTCCGGGTACTGTTCGGGCGTGCGTACTTGTAGGGCATTTTCAAAGCAAGCGATCGCCTGTTCGATATTTTGAGCCTTATCACCTTTGGGACGATCGCTGTAAGCGTTGCCCAGATTGTTTTGCATCACCGCCCATTCTTGGGGAAAGTCTTTGCGCGTAAACACCTTGGCAACTGTTTCGTAACCGGCAATTTCGATTTCCAAGTTATTAGCTTTGCTGCCGAGGGGAAACCGCCCAATTTTGTTGCTCAGATTGCCGATTAACGCTGCAATGCGCCTAGTCTCCGATTCTTTGGCAGCAGAAAACACCAAATTTGCCCAGCAGCGCAGCAGTTGTGCAAAATTCTGGTCGAGTTTATCTAAATTGTTTCTCAGCAGCGAGTACAGGTGCTGCGAATCAGCGCTGCGCGTCACTGCCTGCAATACTTCTGCTAAAAAAGCCAGATATGCTGCCCCGGTTGCGGGCAATTTATAATTGCCCTTTGCAGATTCTAAGGGTGCGATCGCCCTTTGGAAAAATTTTGCAGCTTTCAGCAAACTTTCTCGCGTCAGTGCCGGTTCTTCCAAATAAAGCGTTTGCACGAACCCAAAGTCGATCGACTTTGGGTTCGTCCTCAAAATCAAATCTATTCCTGAGTCCCCAGGATTTTCCAGCAGCGCTTGGAGCATATTAACATCAGTTTTGCGACGCTGTTCGTCCATCGTGCATTCCGCCAAACTATTAACCATAGGAGCGCTGATTCCGTGCAACCAAGTGAACTACCCACCCCTAAATCGTAGTACCGAATATAGTAGGGGCTTCTGTACTCATAGGCGAGTGCCTTAGCTTATACTTTCCTCCCAGCTTTGGTCTTACCTCGCATCCTACTAAAGCCGAAACGGCTGAACCTTCCGCCTTTAGTATTTTGATACCTTCTGCTTTCATCTTTATCGCTGCGTTCCCCTCCCGATCGCGATCTGTAGCACAGTGAGGACAAGTCCCTTCCCTCATATCTAATGGCATCTCGGTCATTGGATAGAAACAATTAGAACAGAGTTTAGAACTGGAAACCCCTCTATCAAGCTCGACTAAGTTCCCGCCTTTGCGTTCCAACTTGTAGGCTAAGAAGTTGGTAAAACTTCCCAAAACCTCATCTAATATTGCTTTCGCCAAATTTGAATTGCGAATCCTGTTCCCGAAATGAAAGTTTTCTACTATGACCGCGAGGCGATCGCTGACCAACTTATAACTAAGTTTATGTAGAAAATCTTGCCGTGAATTCCTAAATCGTTCGCATACCTTGGCAACAGCTTTTCTATATTTATACCTAGAATTACTTTTTTTCTGCTGGTTCCTTAACTTTGGCTGCTTGCGCTTCCAGTTCTTCTTGTGCTTTGCCTTGTCAAATTTAGATACTTTTTCGCCCTCGGTGACAATAGCAAAGTATTTCACTCCTAAATCAATGGCATAAATCCTACCTTCTTTTGTTGTGGGGTTCTCACTCTCAATTTCGGTCAGTATAGATGCCAGATATTTCCCTGAATAATTTTTACTAATAATAATTCCACTCTTAATTTGACCCTCAATGAATCTCTGTTTTTTGGGTGTGGCTATTCCTATATTGCGGAAATTTTTAACATGGGCATCTACCTTGGTGAACTTTTGAGCATACGAAAATGACTGTTTCTTACCCTGAAATTTTAACTTAGGAAACCCCGCAAGTTTATCAAAAAACTTTTTGTGAACCGTGGTTAAGTGGATCGTAGTAGCTTGCAAAACTTGGCTATAACCCTCGCCTAACCCTGCACTTCCATCGGATTTTTTGATAGCAGCTAAAACTGTGTTGAACGCGGAGCAGCCAAGTCTTTTACCAGTTTTTTTATAAACTTCAGTTGATTTATTTTGACCATAATTAGACCACCAACCCGCACCCCCAAAAGTTGAAGCTACTTGTATTTTTTGATTTTGGGTAGGATACAAACGAACTGGGATAGCCTTGGGTAGCAATCAACCTCACCTCCTTGGTTCTTATATTCTCTCACAACATACAGTTGACGAGCAAAGTATTACGAAAAAATTTGCTGCCGAGGATTACATCTTTTCTCTGTTGAAAGCTGTCCCAAAAATTGCTTGAGGATGCAATCTTCGTCACCCGCCCTTCCCACTATAACGGTACTCCGTTTAGTGGGAAGGGCGCTAGTTAAACCAGGATTCACAAGTCCCAACAGACACGCCGATAGCGAAACTAGCACCTGCAATGGCTAATAGTATAATTTTGCCCGTTGCTTTTTATTGACACTCCCGGTTAAAAGCGCCGTCAGTCTTTCGGGGCGGGTTTCACAGACAGTTCTAAACTTGACAAACCCGCCCTGACAGACTTGCAGCGGGGCGGGTTTACTTTTACCCCGATCGGACTTAGGCTAAGAAACCCGGTTTCTGCGAAACTCTTGGGTTTAGTAACGAGAAATCTCGAAAGAAAGCGGGTTTCTGACGAAGAGTGTGTCTTGGACTAAGTGAGTTATCTAGGATATGGCGCGAGTTGCAGCGCTACAGCTAACAAAAATCAACTCACTAGATTTTACTGTACCGCTTGAGAGCGCAGCGCTGATTCCACTGCCTGCAGAGCTCGATCGACTTCAGCGGCAGTGACAATCAGCGGCGGGACAAACCTCAGCACTTTCGGCCCTGCAGGAACCAACAAAACTCCTGCGGCGATGGCAGATTTGACGATATCAGCGGATGTAAGTTCGATATCAGCTTGTAATTCCATCCCGACAATCAAACCCCAGCCGCGCACCTCAGCAATTAAATGCAGATATTCGGCCGCCAACTTGTTGAGCCCTGCTTTCAACTGTTCCCCGCGCTGCTGCACGTTTTCTAGAAGGTTTTCCCGTTCCAAAGTTTGGCAAACGCACAAAGCTACAGCGCAAGCAAAAGGATTGCCGCCGAAAGTGCTGGCGTGACTTCCCGGTTCAAATACATCGCAGAAAGATTTGCACAGCATAGCGCCGATCGGGATACCGCCGCCCAATCCTTTGGCAGATGTAAAGATATCCGGTTCAATGCCGAGGTTTTCGTAGCCCCAGTATTTGCCGCTGCGTCCCATCCCGACTTGCACTTCGTCGAGAATGAGCAAAATGCCTTTTTCGTCGCAAATTTCCCGAATTCGCTGGAAGTAGGCGATATCTCCGGGGCGAACTCCGCCTTCGCCTTGCAGCGCTTCCAGCATAATTGCAGCTACTTGGCGTTCGTCTTTGTCGAGTTGCTCGATCGCACTTTTGATCGCACTAATATCGTTGTAGGGCACATAGTGAAATCCCGGTACCAAGGGGCTAAAACCCTTTTGGTATTTAGGCTGTCCCGTTGCCGTAATTGTCGCCAAAGTCCGCCCGTGGAAACTCGCAACAGCGGTAATGATTGTCGGATTCGAGATATTTAATTTTTCGTGGGCGTACTTGCGGGCGAGTTTAATTGCCGCTTCATTAGCTTCCGCACCGGAGTTGCAAAAGAAGGCTCTGTCCGCGCAAGAATGGTCTACAAGCCACTTCGCCAGCTCGCCCTGTACGGGGATGTAATAAAGGTTAGAAACATGGTGCAGGGTCTGAATTTGCTGAGTTACCGCTGCAATCATTGCCGGGTGCGCGTGTCCCAGAGTGCAGGTAGCAATACCCGCCACAAAATCGAGATATTCGCGGCCCTCGGTATCCCAAACGCGGCAGCCGAGGCCCCGTTCTAGGGCGATCGCAAAACGCCCGTAAGTTGTCATTACATAGCTGTCGAAGCTTTCAGAACTGAAGGGACTGGCTTCGGCTTGCACGGTTGGTTCTTTTAGTAAGGTTTCTGGACTCACGAATCGCTCCTTAACACATAATATTCAGACCTCGATTGTACGGTAAAAATCCAGGTTAGCGGTGCAGGCTGTTAGTTTTGTCATAAAATCATAACAGTAACAACAATTAATCCCTCACAAATCTACTGATGAGTTATTACATTTCTCCTAACTTTCTCGATAAAGTTGCGGTGCACGTCACTAAGAACTTTTTAAATTTGCCCGGGGTAAGAGTTCCCCTAATTTTGGGAATTCATGGCCGAAAAGGAGAAGGCAAAACTTTTCAAACCGAACTGGTTTTTCGGCGGATGGGCTTTGAACCTGTGATGATATCTGGCGGGGAATTAGAAAGCCCGGATGCAGGAGATCCGGCGCGTTTAATTCGCTTGCGCTACCGGGAAGCGGCGGAGCAAATTAGGGTGCGGGGCGAGATGTGCGCCATCTTTATTAACGATTTGGATGCTGGTGCTGGCAGGTTCGATACTACTACTCAATATACTGTCAATACTCAGATGGTCAATGCCACTCTGATGAATATTGCTGATAATCCAACTAACGTGCAGTTACCCGGAAGTTATGACAGCACGCCACTGCATAGAGTGCCGATTATTGTCACCGGAAATGATTTTTCTACGCTGTACGCGCCGCTGATTCGCGACGGGCGGATGGAAAAGTTTTATTGGGAACCCAGCCGGGATGATAAAATTGGCATTGTTGGGGGAATTTTTGAGTCTGACAAATTGTCAAAAACCGATATTGTGGCGTTAGTTGATAATTTTGCAGATCAGGCGATCGACTTTTTTAGTGCTTTGCGATCGCGCATTTATGACGAACAAATCCGCGAATTCATTCACAAAGTAGGAATCGAGCGAGTTTCCAAGCGTTTGGTAAACACTTTGGAAGCAGCGCCAGATTTCCATAACCCGAATTTCAGCCTCGCTCATTTATTAGAAATGGGCAGTTTGATGGTGGGTCAACAAAAGCGGATTAAGGAAATGCGCTTAGTAGATGAATACAACCAATCGCGGCTGTTTAACGTTCAAGGAACGCCCAATCCCCCTGCTGCTGCGCCCACGCAAAGTCAATTAAACGACCCCTCCTCGAAATATTATAAGGCTTACGAGGAGCCAAGTTCTGAAGTGGGTAACGGTCATGCGGCGCGGCTGAGTTCCGAGGTATTGGAACAAGTAAAGCAGTTGTTAGCAAGAGGCTGCAAAATTGGCATGGAATATGCAGATAATCGCCGATTTAAAACGGGTTCTTGGCAAAGTTGCGCGACGATTAAAACTGCACAGGAAAAAGATGTGGTTGCATCTTTAGAAACTTGTTTGGCGGAACACGGCGGCGAATACGTGCGGCTGATTGGTATCGATCCAAAAGTCAAGCGGCGGGTAGTTGAAACAATTATTCAGCGGCCGCAGGGTTAAAGCTGAAGTAGTTGAAGTTATGAAGGACAGAACATTGTTCATAGGTGTCAACTTAAGCTGTCAGCCGGCCCACCCGGTAGTCCGCCAGTCCGCCAGGGAATGAATTCCCTGTCTAATAGCTAAAGTCCTCTGAAGAGGACTAATGAGTTTAAAAATTTTTATTCTCATATCAATTCCGGTTGCATTGGATGATTAAACCGCAGAGTACGCAGAGAACGCAGAGGAAGAAAACAGAGAGATGAATAATTCCGATGCTAACGGATTTGATATCAGTCCTCTTTAGAGGACTTTAGCTTTGAGGCAGGGGTTTCAACCCCTGTCGGACTATCGGTTTAACGTTAAGTTGACAGCAATGAACACTGTTGTGTCCCTACAGGCAATATCTTCTTACTCTCGCTGTAGACTACTGGACAGACAGAGATGATGCAAACCAGCGGCGAATTAATTCAACTTGGAAACGGTAGCCCTCACTAACTTCCTCAATCAATTCGCGTTGCAGAAGTAAATTGAGAGCATGGGATTTATCGGGAAAGTGTTGCAAAATAGTTAATCGGCTGACTGTTGCCCCTTCTCCTCGTGCTGCCAAAAACTGCAAAATATCTAATCCTGCTGCATCTGCTTGATTGCTTTGAATATCGGCAAAAAAGAAACTGCCAACACTTAAAGCCTGTGGTATTGCTGCTTCTACATCCGCTAAAGTTGCCAGTCGGCGGCTAGATGGATCTTGCTCGTTTTTTAGTGCGATAATTTCAGCGCAGAGGAGTTGTATTAGGAAAGGGTGACAGCGGGTGAGTTGCAAGACTCGCTCAACCGCATTGGGTTCGTAACGCAGGGTAAAATCTTGGACGGGTTGCTCAATTAGTTGACGCGCTTCGGGTTGTTTCAGGTAGCTGATATGAACGACTTGGACATTGATTAAATAGCTAGCCCAACGCTGAAATTCTTCTATTGTATGGGAACCAGCTAGCAGCACTTTGAAGCGGGGACGATGTTGAATCAGGTGACGCAACATTCCCAGAACATCCTCCTCATCAAAGCGTCCTTTTGTGATGGCATTATCTAGGACCTCGAATTCATCCAAGGCAAGCAGGGCAATATTTTGTTGTAGCGCTTGAATCGGTGTAGGCGTTGCGCGGCACATTTGGGGAGGTCATCCGATTTTAGATTTTAGATTTTAGATTTTAGATTGAGCCCACAGATAAATGCGAGGGCTTGCGATCAAATTGCTTTACGTACTTAATTTTGAGTGGTTCCATAAATATAACGATCGCTAGAAAAGTAGATCAAATAAAGGATTCAATAAATGATCGAAGGACTGCATCTGTTTTAACCCTTCTTCCTGCCAATCATCCCCCATTTCCTCATCTTCCAAACTAAATAATCGTTCTTGACAAAGGATTTGCAGCAGCAGAGGCCAGCATTTACTTTGAGTCAAAATCCACTCGACATCCTCAGCCGGAAAAGGCATGGGCGAACTGGCTATCAACTCGCGCGCTTCAGCTTCAGTCATAGCTCCGAGAGTTGTGGTATTATATCGAAAGATATTGAAAAAAGGCAAACTATGTCCGGTGCTACGCGCTAATTCGATCGGCGATACTGGAGTTGCCAAGACAAACCCTAAATTCCCATTGGTTTGGTATGTTCTCAAAGAGTGCAAACTCTCCCAAAACTCATCATCTAATTCGGGACAGCGCTGTAAACCTACACCAATTTCATCAAATAAGATGACTGTAGGCTGAAGTAAATTACTGCTAACCACATCCATAAATCCCTCTAAGTCGCAAGGGCTGGGAACTGACATTTTTAGGCATTCTAAAATGTAGCGCAGCAACCCTTCCCGACTCTGCCGTCGCGGATCTTGAAAATCTACCAAAATCCAGCGATAGTTTTCTGGAGAGGGCAACCAGTCAGATTTTTGACCGGGACGCAACTGTGCTGTTGGGGTGGTGGTAATATTTTTCAAGTATTCCAGCAAAGAAGTCTTGCCACTGCCGCTCTTGCCGATAATGGCAGCATTTTGCAGGGGACGGCGTTTCAGTAAGTCGAATAAGCGTTTTAGTTCCTTCTTCCGCCCAAAAAAGTAGCGCGGATGGGTGATGGGAGTGCCAATTACAAACGAGGAAGTTTCGCTATCTTCTGCATTTTGCAGTTGATTTTTAGGAGCAAAATCATAGTCACCCTCCTCCAGTTTTAGCCGAAGCGCCCTAAAAACAAGTTCAAGAGAGCTTTTTTCGACTCCCTGACCCCGCACTATCTTCCTGACTGTATCAGGATGTAACGTTTCGCCGTTGAGCTCAAGTTGAATTTGTTCATGGATTTTACGGACGGCGTATCTTTCGCTGGTGATATCTAACCGATGTATCTCAGCCTGAAGTTTCTGCTTTCCTGTGGGTGTCAGTATCACACCGCGATCGCGCTGCTGCGTCCGTGAATTCATAAGTTGGCGAAGTTTAACGTTCGGGTGACGATATTCCCGAACTTAAGGAAGATAATAATAGTTTATATGAACTTAAGCCAGTAAACCAAGTTTGCTCGGATCTCAGCCTCCCAAGCTGAAAAGCTAGCTGGAACTGAGATGGCAAAGTTAATTCTCAAAATCTACAAAGTTCCTGCCTATCGTCTTCAGAATCGTCCCAAAGCTGTTTCAGTAGGTGGAAGATAGACATTGTAGAGTTAAAAGAAATGAAATGCTTCTTAATAAGTCCACTTCCAACCCACCATTCCGTTCTGATGATTACCCAGAAATGGAGCGAGATGTCATTCAAGAACGTTTGCGTCAAGCTAAATTAAGTTTTAACGTGACTATTGGGTTAAAAATAGTAAACGCCTTTATCAGTATTTTAGTCATCGTACTGTTGTTTTCTGGAAAAGTCACAGAAGGCTCAGTTGCCACCGCTGGCGGATTAACATTAAATATTGTCAGCGGTAGGTTACTCAAGTTTACAAAAGAAACGAACGATCGACTCGATCGCCTAGCCAAAGAATTCAAAGACGACAATTAAATAAAAATAGTTAAAGTAGGGTGCGCCTTCCGCACCTGACAAATTACCAATTCAACTAATGCGCGCTTTACAAGTCAAAGTAGGGTGCGCCTTTCGCACCTGACAAATTCAACTAATACGCACCTGACAAATTCAAGTTAAATTCTGCAAAAATTTATCAAAGGTTGCCCGATCGGGCATAGCACCTTGAGCACCCACTTTAGTTGTGCACAGAGCGCCCGCTGCTGCGCCCCACCGCACCGCTTCTGACAAGGACAGATCGGCATCTAATGCAGAGGCCAAGCCGCCGTTAAAAGCATCGCCAGCAGCCACAGTGTCGATCGCCTCTACAGCAAAAGCCGGTACAAAAAAGGTTTCATCCGCCGTAACAGCAACAGCCCCGCGATCGCCCAATTTGACAATAACATTCTTGACCCCACGCTCCTGCAAGTGTTTGGCAGCTACAATCGCTGTTTCCGTGTCATTCACCCGAAAACCAACTAACTGGCCCGCTTCCACTTCATTCGGCGTGATAATGTCAATTAGCGGATAAAGTTCCAGTGGCAAATCTGCCATAGCCGGTGCTGGATCGAGAATAACTCGCACCCCCGCTTGATGAGCAATTTTCGCAGCTTGTTGGACAAATTCCTGGGGAATTTCTAACTGTAAAAGCAAGGATGTAGCTGACGGTAACAGTTTTTTGAGACGTTCTATATCTGCTTCACCGACATTATTGTTGGCGCCCGGAATCACAATAATATTATTTTGACCTGTCTCGTCTACGGCGATAATTGCCACTCCTGAATGAGTGTTTTTGTCTATTAATACATTGTCTGTACTTAAACCATAAGATTGTAAAGTTGTCAATAATTCTTCAGCAAATTTATCGTTACCGACGCGACCGATGATGTGGGTGGAAGTGCCGAGACGGGCGGCGGCGACGGCTTGATTTGCTCCTTTACCGCCGCCGGCGGTGAAAAAATTGCTACCGATGATAGTTTCCCCTGGCTGCGGCAACCGGGGAGTTTTTGCTGCTAGGTCGATGTTGATACTGCCGAATACGATGATGGTCATAATTTAAATTGGGAATTGGGCATGGGGAATTGGGCATGGGGCATGGGGCATGGGGCATTGTAGAATTGGGAATTGGTAATGGGTAGCAACTCGCAAATAACCCATAACGAATAGATATCTCCCATAATTATCGTGGAACAGGCAGGATGCCTGTTCAAAATCTGCTTTTTAGGAGAAGTCTAATAACAGCCAACAGTCAACAGCCAACAACCAACAGTTAACAACCAACCGCCATCAAACGTGCTAGAACAGTTATGGTCTTCACCGGTCAATTCAATGGCTGCAATTACTCTCGATCGCAATCCCTGTGTCCTGCTAGTTGAAACAGACGAAGTTCTCGCCGGACACTTGAGTCTCGACTTAAAATCCTCCGGCTATGAACCGGTAGTAGCTTCTAACACCGCCACCGGCCAAAATTTAGCTCATGAATTGCAGCCTGCTTTGATTGTAATTGACCGGATACTTGGCGCTGAGTCGGGGCTATCACTGTGTTCTTACCTCAGAAGTATTGGCAATCGGGTGCCGGTGCTGCTACTGGTCGGTCGTGATACAGTTGACGATCGCGTAGCTTGTCTGGAAGCTGGGGCGGATGATTATTTTCTCAAACCTTACCGCACTGAGGAGTTTTTGCAGTTGGTGCGCTTGTATTTGCAGCCGGATAACACCAGCAACGAACAATTGAGGTTTGGCGATTTAGTTTTGGATTTGGCCTCTAGGCGGGCCCTACGCAATGGACGGGCGATCGACCTGACGATGAAGGAATATGAGCTGCTAAAGTATTTGATGGAACATCCCCGCGAGGTTTTGACTCGGGAACAAATTCTGGAAAATGTTTGGGGTTACGACTTTCTGGGTGAGTCGAATGTAATTGAGGTTTACATCCGCTATCTGCGGCTCAAGATTGAAGATGAGGGCGAAAAGCGCTTGATTCAGACGGTGCGCGGTGTTGGCTATGTGATGCGGGAAGCTTGAAGCAGTCAGTTGACAGTTGTCAGTTGTCAGTCGTCATCACTCAACGCAGTCAACAGTTAACAGTCAACAGTCAACAGTCAACAATCTAAAATCATTATGAGTTATTTAACTAATTTGCTCGGTATTGGAGTAAGTATATTTTTGCTGGGATGTTCGCCGACTTTACCGATCGCAAATGCTGGTGCTACTGGTATTTTGGCGGCTCAGTCTCCGACGGCGACAACATCGGGTCAAGTGCTGGCTGTTTCTGCTAGAGCTCGGATAGCCGATCGCCCAATTGAACTCGAAGTGGCTAAAACACCCGAACAACAGGCTATCGGTTTAATGTACAGAACTTCTTTGGCCGATGACAGAGGAATGCTGTTTGAGTTTAAACCGGCGCGGTGGGTCAATTTTTGGATGAAAAATTGCAAGATTTCTCTGGATATGATTTTTCTGCGGGATGGGGTTGTTGAAGCCATCGCAGCCGGAACACCTCCTTGTACTGCGGAGCCTTGTCCCACCTACGGGCCTGATACTGTTGTCGATCGAGTGATTGAACTCGGGGGCGGGCGGGCTGCTGAACTCGGTGTCAAAGTGGGCGATCGTATTGAAATCGAGTTTTTCCAGTAAAACTTCGGACTCTTTCAGTAAAACCTGCAAAAAGACACAATCCCCCGGTTCCCATCGCCCAGAGAGCCCCCTACCTTCGGAATACCGGAGAAAATTTAGAAACTTTACAAAAATTGATTAAATTTGTTAAGACATTAATGTAAGATTCAGTACAAACACCGAAAGATTTGCTACGATGTCGATCTCAGTCAGTCAGGACTTGAGCTTGTTTCCGGAAGTTGTAGATTGTTGGTCGCAGGTATGAGACGAGTCAGCGACTCGTTACCAATCCTGAGAGACGATACTCAGCCTCAAGGTGTAGCAACACGAAAAGAAATTCTCTGGAAGTTCTGGCGATCGAGCTAAATCTACTAAACCTATCTAAAGTAATATGCTACGAGCCAAGTTAATTGGCGGTAATTGGCAAACTTAACTTGTGGTAGCAGTTTCGGGTTTGCTCGAAATATCTAACTAATTTTGCCGAAGTAGATTTGCGGATTCTGCATTTCGGCAGATGAAGTTAAACTCTGAACCTGGTTTAGTAGTTTTAGGTAGCAGAATTTATTCTGATTCGCGCTGCAAAGATGCCGAGGTATTCAGTTTAGGTTCGATCGCGATCGCAAGTCGATCGGGCCGACATCAGCAAAATTGCAAAACCTTTCACTTTTTGGGAAAGGTTAGCTTGTGCGCTCGCACTCAGCATTACGTTTGGCAGTTCAACCGCTAATAGCGTTTTAAAAGCTATCGACGGTAACAAGACAAATTTAAAACTGGCTTATTACTCATCCAAAACATCAGGTTCACATCAGAAAATGGTGTCCTATACTTAGAGGTGAAATCACATGGCACCCGCTACATACACTCGATTAATTCGATTTTTACAAGAAGATTTGGCAATTTCGCCCGCGTCAATTGCTGTCGCCGAACGTGTCGGCGATAACAAACAGCGGCAGCGTGATAAAGACCCGAATTCCTTGCCGATGGTTCTTTGGCAGTATGGTTTAGTCACTCTCGACCAGTTGGATAAAATCTTTGATTGGTTATCCGAAGCATATTAAAAGGATTTTAGATTTTAGATATAAATAATCCAAAATCCAAAATCCTTTAACAACTGAGATTAGGATTCAGCCAAGAATTTGGCAGCAGCGGCAACGCCGGCACCAGGAGTGTAGCCTTCATGACCCAATTCTCGCAACACGACTTCTAAAGAGGAAATTGCTGCTAGAATATCGCGATCGCACACAAAGCCCAAATGACCGATGCGGAAGATTTTACCTTTCAAATGGTCTTGTCCGTCGGCGAGAGCAATGTCAAATCTCTTTCTCATCAAAGTCCGCACTTTTTGAGCATCTACGGATGCTGGTGGCATAACCGAAGTAATCGCAGGGCTGGCGGCATCGTCAGCCGCAAACAACGGCAAACCTAAAGCTTTAACAGCAGCGCGAGTAGTTGTCATTAAGCGTTTGTGTCGCGCGAAAACATTTTCCAACCCTTCTGTTTTCATCATCTGCAGCGATGCTTGCAGGGCAAAAAACATATTGACAGGGGGAGTAAAAGGAGTGGTATTTTTGGCAGCGTCTTTGCTATATTTGCCCAAATCCAAATAATAGCGGGGCAGTTTCGCCGTTTTGTAAGCTTCCCAAGCTTTGGGACTGACGGCCACAAAACCCAAACCTGGAGGAATCATGTAAGCTTTCTGAGAACCGGAAGCAATGACATCGATTCCCCAAGCGTCCATCGGAATATTGACCGCGCCTAAGCTAGTGACAGCATCGACCATAATTAAAGCTTCACCGTGGGCCTTAACGTGGCGGTTGATGGTTTCGAGGTCGTTGAGGACGCCGGTAGAGGTTTCCGAGTGGGTGATGATAACAGCTTTGATTTGCTTCTCTGTATCTGCTTCGAGTTTTTCGCGGAAGTGTTCGGGGTCTAAAGGTTGGCCCCACTCGGCTTTAATAATTTCGGCGTTTAAACCGTAAGCTTCGGCGACTTCAGCCCAGCGTTCACCAAATTTGCCGTTGGTACCGATTAAAACTCGATCGCCCGCACTCAAGAAATTAATTATCCCAGCTTCCATCGCGCCGGTACCAGAAACGGTTAAACTCAGCACGTCACTTTTAGTTTGGTGCAGCCATTTGAGGTTTTCGGTACATTCTGCAAAAATCCCGTCAAATTCCTTGCTGCGGTGGCCCATCGGGTGTTTTGCCATCGCTAACAAGGCCGCTTCAGGTACCGGCGTCGGGCCGGGAATCATCAGCATTAATTTGTTGTCCATGATATTGTCCTAAGTTTTTCTGTGGGAGTTATATAGAATAAATCAAATACGATACGTCACGTCGCTACTCTAACTTTTTTAACTTTTAACTCCCTTGTGGTTAATTTCATTTAGAGACCAGCGATGTTCTACCGCTAAGTTCGATCGCTCGCAGCTTTGTTCTAATTGCTTTTGAATGGCAAGGGCTTTACGCAGTGTAATAATAAGTTGGTGCACTTGTTGTTGCTGCGGCGATTGTGGACTGACAGCAAACATCGTTTTGCGCTCTAACAATTGAAGTAGCAATTCATAATGAATGTACGAAGGAAGGGGGATTGGCTCCATGAAAGCTAATATACCTCAGCGAACCGACACCCCATTGCAATTGCATGAGGCATCACAGGTGAACATTAGATGCCCGATTTTTTATTTGTTTTCTAACCGTACAAAAAGCCCTGCTTTGCCGATCGAATATTCGGGGCTGGGTGCGTTGTACACGCTAAATTTTGCGATCGACAGGCTTACAGAATAGATTTAATTGCTTTCTGGCAAAATATTTCTATGCAATATAGCTTTCAGTGCTATTTCTTTTTTACAGTAGCGCTTGAGTCGATGCAGGCTAGAAATTCTCATTATTTACCTACTTAATCATTTTTTATCAGAATTAAGGGTGGTTTGTCAAGCGGTCTCGCCTTTCACAGGCTGGGAGGGCGATCGGCAAGGGAGGCTAAAGCCGCACCCGGATCGGGCTGCTTGACCAGAGATTCGCCGATGAGGACGGCTTCTGCTCCGGCGCTGGCAACTTGAGCGAGGTCGTCGGGAGTGTGGATTCCTGACTCGCTGACGATGAGGATGCCTTTTGCTTGGATTTCGGTTTGGCGCGAGGCTAATAGTTGGCTGGTGGTTTCTAAGCTGACGGAAAAGTCTTCTAGGTTACGGTTGTTGATACCGATCAGGTTGACACCTTCTAGGGTTAATACTCGATCGAGTTCTTCGAGAGTGTGAACTTCTATTAAAGCTGTCATCCCCAAACTCTTGACAATTTTTACAAAGTATTGTAAGTCTTTGTCAGATAGAATAGCTGCGATTAACAGTACGGCATCAGCGCCGTGAACGCGGGCGAGATAGATTTGGTAGGGATAGATAATAAACTCTTTGCAAAGTAAGGGTAAATCGACGGCGGCACGGATTTTAGCTAGGTTTTCAAAGCTGCCTTGAAAGAACTTTTCATCGGTGAGTACGGAGATGCAACTGGCGCCGTTTTGTTGGTAAGCTAGGGCGATCGCCACCGGGTCGAAATCTTCGCGAATTACACCTTTGCTGGGGGAAGCTTTTTTAACTTCGGCGATGATAGCGGGTGTGGTTTTGCCGTTTTTAAGGGCGGCAAGAAAGTCGCGGGTTGGCGGTGCAAAGGGTAGTTTTTTGTGAAGATCGGATAAGGGAGTGCGATCGCGCTTTTGGGCGACTTCAGCTTCTTTTTCCCAGACGATTTCTTCGAGGATGTGCCGGGGTTCGGCGTCGGGTACGGCGATTTGGTAGCTGAGGTAGAGGACGGAGACTGATGTGCTGGGGGGACGACGGCGGATTTGAAGCATGATAGGGGGATAAAGGGCGATCGTAACAAGTTTAAAAGTATTATATAATAGTTACAGTAAATCCTCCTAGCCTGAGAGCTAACACGTGTCAGCTAAAGATATATATCACGAGACAGTTAAGCGTGCCTTACAAAAGGATGGCTGGACAATTACTCACGATCCATTTCCCATGCAAATTGGTCGCAAGCGTTTATCAGCAGACTTGGGTGCAGAGCGTCTAATTAATGCGGAAAAAGGAACCCAAAAAATTGTTGTTGAGGTCAAGAGTTTTGTGGGACGCTCGGATGTAAAAGATTTGGAACAGGCTTTGGGACAGTAAGTTCTTTACCGCCATGTGCTTAATGAAATGCAGAGCGATAGAAAACTCTATCTTGCTATTTCTGAGGAGGTTTTTAATAGTGTATTTTCTATAGAATTAGGGAAAGTGTTATTGAAAAATCAGACAGTTAAACTGATTGTTTTTGATAAAAAAAGTGAGGCAATACTTCAATGGATACCCGATTGAGATACCAAGAAATTATCAAAACCATACTTCAGGAACACGCTAACTTCCGCAATACTATACCTGATGGCTATCATTCTCAAATGTTATTTGATGATGAACGAGGAGGATATTTAGTTTTGGATATTGGTTGGAATGAGAACCAGTACCTTCACGCCACACCAATCCACCTTGATTTAATCGGAGATAAAATTTGGATTCAATATGATGATACTGAAGAAGGAGTGGCGACTGATTTACTGGCGGCAGGTGTTTCTCAAGAAGATATTGTACTCGGTTTTAGGCATCCTCAAGTGCGACAATATACTGAATTTGGAACTGGTTTGAGCGACAAAGATGAAGAAATTGTTGCTGAATCTGCTGTGCGATCGGCCTAGGTAGAGTAAGGCAGAGGTTTGACAGTTCTGGCTTTTGCCTGTTTCAGAGCACTTAATAAGCGATCGGCGTTTTTGGGCGAGCGCAGTAGGTGTAATGTCTCCAATAAGCTTGCCAACTCGTCAGTGGCAATTAAGGCTACGTTTTCGCCGTCTTTGCGGGTGATGATGATGGCATCGCGATCGCTTATGACTTGTTCGCACAGTTCATCAAGATTGGCCAAAGCTTCAGTATAGGTTACTTGGGTTTGTGTGAGTGACATGGTTTTTGGCTTCCCAATACTAAGGATATTATAAAGGCGATCGGGCTTCTTTTTCTATGTTTGGGCGGGAATAGTTAGTTTTGACATACTCTTTTAGGATCGGGCAAAGGGTGAAAAATGTGCGATCGCCCTCCGGGATTTTTTCAACTAATGAACGCCGTCCCAAGGATTGCATAACTTTCAAGAGTTGCGATCGAAATAATTGCATATTCTCTCAAAAATTTCGCTAGGATGCCATTAAATAAATCTTGAATCATTGTTGCCACTATTTTTCACTTCTTGCAGAGCGTCTAAGTGTTTTCCCGTATTGACTGAACCAGATTATCTGTGATATTCAATACTTATTGAACCTCACCTAGTTACAAGCTATGGCAAAAGGCGATCATATCTACATTCAACACGTTGGATACACTCATCACGGGATAGACTGTGGCGATGATAGTGTTATTCATTTCGGAAGGCGTGGGGGTGAAAAAATTTGTCGTATTTCTAAAAATGATTTTGCATCAGGAAACAAAATCAATGTAAAGGAGTATGGAAAATGTTATTCAGATGATTCAGTAGTCAGACGAGCAGAGGGCAGGTTAGGCGAAAAAGGATATGACATTTTCAGCAATAATTGTGAGCATTTTGCTTATTGGTGCAAAACAGGAAAATATAAGAGTGAACAAGTCGAACAAGCTCAAGGTGGAGTTACTGGTTTATTTCAAGGAATAGCTATTGGCACAGGAACCAAGGTTGCAATTGAAATCGCAACTGAAGCTGCGATTCAATCTGCCAACCCTATATCTAAATTTCTCATCAATGTAGGGCTGAAACAAGCGCCTGCTGTAGCTGGTAAAGCGGCTGCTGGTATTGTAGGTGTAGGTGGTATAGCCAGTGGAGTTGCTGCTGATTTTATAGTTGGTAAAATGCTTGAAGATGATGAAGCTTTGACGGAACGTGAACGTGAAGCACGAAAAAATGGAAGAATAGCAGGACAAGTCGCATCAACAATTGGAGGTGTTGGCGGAGGTATTGCTGCTGCTACGGTTGGTGGTAGCGTTGCAATTGCTGCTGCTGTTGCGGCTCCCGCAGTATTAGGTATAGCAATTGGTTTAGGTACTTATCACCTACTCCAAGGCGAGTGAAAATTGATTTAGCTGCTGAAAGAGCGATCGCTCTTATATGATTGAAGTGCGATCGCTCTTTTTTTGAGTATCACTAATTCTGTTTCTCTAACACCATAGGGGATTTTTACCGCTTTGACAACCATTGATAAGACAAACTATAGTGAGTAGGAGAAAATCGGAGTGGGGTATTTGGTATAACGAAAGAATCCCGATCGCAGACAACCCAATGGAATCTGATGAATGCAGTAACTGTGACCAATCACCAAATTTGGGATGAACTTGCTCAACTATTAGCACCGATAGCCCTGAATCACCTGATCGAGAAACATCTAGAATCCTGTAATTACAAAATACGCGGTTACTGGGATAGCAATAAGTTTTATGAAGAAATAGCTTTCATTCATCCAACCTATGCTGAGTTAATCAGCCGATCAATCGGCACAAATATCATCAACAACCATTGCACTTCTCACTGGATTAAACTTAAATTTTTACTCAAAGCCGATTTATCTGCTGGCGAAAACAACCTGGTTAGCGATGATGGCGATGATGAAATTGGCGAACTGACTCTAATTTTAGACGCCAATCTCAAAGTTATTGATGAAAACTGGTCGATCGATATCGAATCCCCTTTTGTTGTTGCCAAAATTCAGCCAGTTTGCAGCATTCTGCCTAAAGTGCGTGAAGGGTAGCTATCCCGTCGGGAATCGCACTTTAACTTAAACCTTTTCCTGCGATTGAATTTCATCGCCTGCAACGCTCTCGATGCCGCCTCAACTACGCTTGTCCACTCAGAAGATTTAATATACTCCTCATCAGAAGCTCCTGTCCCCAACGCCTCAAAAACTAAGTCTATAGCCTGACAAACTGCTGAGATCAAGCGGGCTTCTTTTTCATTTTCAATAATTACTCCGATTGCCGCATTCGGGTTTTCTGCCAGCACTGTATCGTCGTAAAGAAAATGAACCGCCTCATCAAAACTGTCGCAATCAATACCGGGCGGATAATCGCTCTCTAGCCAAGCTTTATGTTGATATTCTCTATCTGCCAAACTTCGGAGAGTTTCTAATAACTCCTCTCTCATTTTCGGATACTTTACCATACAACTTTCTCCTTTACTAAGGTGCGTACCAGGTTTGCCATTGCAACCATTCATCTAAAGGGATGTGAGCTTCTGTGGGATTATTTTTGATGCTACCTGCAATGGGTTGACCATTTTTACCGATAACTTGACCGTCTTTTCTAAGAATAACGTGGTCTACCTGTTGAGAAGGAAAACGGCTATCTGCATCCCCTTTGTCAATCCTTACACCATTTCCCTGATTTGTTGGATCTTGCCACCGCCAACCTGGTTTCTTTTTGTTTGGCTGTGCATCGCCCCAGGATTCGGGTATTTTCTGGCTGGCTGCTTCGGGAAATGTCCAATCTTGACTTGAAATCACCTCGCACCTGGTTTATGCTTAATCCTGTTCCTAGACACCAATTTTAGCACAGAGGATATATCGACCTTAAATAATTTATCACTAATATGAGTATTAACGATAAACTCAAGACCATCCTAACTCAGTTACGATCGCACTTCGAGCAACTCTACGGCGATCGGCTCACGCAAATGGTGCTCTACGGTTCCCAAGCCAGAGGCGATGCACATCCCGACTCAGATATAGATGTTTTAGTAGTTCTCAAAGCGCCAGTTCAAGCAGGCGAAGAAATTGATAGAACTCTTCAGATTGTAGCAGATTTGTCGCTGCAAAATGATGAAGTGATTAGCTGCCAGTTCATGAATGAAGAAAAATTCACTAATTATCAAAGCCCTTTGCTCAGAAATATCCGTAAAGAGGGAATTTTAATATGACATCTGCTCAATTAAACTTACTCGCAAAAGCTCGTCAAAGCCTTTCAGCGGCTAAGTTAATGTTAGATGGCGAATACCCGGATTATGCAGCCTCTCGCGCGTACTACACGATGTTTTATATTGCCGAAGCATTTTTAGAAGGGGAAGGGTTATCTTTTTCTAAACATTCCGCAGTCATTAGCGCCTTTGGCCGAGAATTTGCTCGTACAGGAAGAGTTCCTGTTAAGTTTCACCAATACCTCATCAGAGCTCAGGAATTGCGAAATGCTGGAGATTACGGCGAACTTGATGCCGTTACCAGCGATCAAGCCGCAGATTCGATCGCCCAAGCTGAGCAATTTCTCGAATTAGCCCAAAATGCGATCGGCACTCTACCACCGCCCTAAAACAGAATACCGAAATCCCCGACTTCTTCAAGAAGCCAGGGATATAAAACAAGAAAACAGCCCCTACAAATTAATGACTACCCGCTCCAGCCGCCCGTTTAAACGCCTCATCCAACACTTCCGAAAGCGTCGGGTGAGTGTGAACTCGGAATGCTAAAGTGTTCACAGAATCGCGCTGGGCGATCGCATTTGCCGCCTCCTGAATTAAATCCGAAGCGTGCAAACCGAAAATGTGAACTCCCAACAACTCCCCAGTATCTTTCCGGTAAATCACCTTAGCCGTACCGTCGGTTTCCCCTTCAGCAATAGCCTTAGAATTTCCCTTAAAATAAGTCTTGACAGAAGCTACCTCAAACCCTTCAGCTTTTCCTAACTCTTTGGCCGCAGGTTCCGTCATCCCCACATAGCTAATTTCCGGGTGAGTAAACGCCGCCGCCGGGATACTCAAATAGTCAACTTCGCGGGGACGGCCGCAAATATTTTCCACCGCAGCAATTCCCTGAGCAGACGCAGAATGCGCTAACATCATTTTGCCGTTAACATCGCCGATCGCCCACAAATTTTGGACCGGTTCTCCCGCCGCCAAAACCTGCATCTTATCGTTAACTGGGATATAACCGCGCATCGTTTCCACGCCAACAGTTTCTAACCCCAAATTCTTGCTCACCGGAACCCGACCAGTTGCTACCAAACAAGCATCAACTTCCAAAACTTCGACAATTTCTTTAGTCTTGAAATCAGCTAATTCAATAATGACCGGTGAACCAGGAGTAATCTTCTTCGCCAAAACACCTACTTTTGTTTCAATATCGCGGGGTGCAATTAAAACTCGTTCTGCTAACTTAGCAATATCCGGGTCAAAAGTCGGCATCAACTGATCTAGAGCTTCAATCATCGTAATTTCGCAGCCTAGGGCCGTGTAAATATCCGAAAACTCCAAACCGATATAACCGCTGCCAATAATTGCGATCCACTTCGGCAGCGATTCCAACCTGACAGCATCATCGCTGGTAAATACAGTTTTGCCGTCAATTTCTATCCCGGGGGGGACGAAGGGAATAGAACCGGGAGCGAGAATAATATCCTTGGCGGTAATAGTTTTCTCGCCTTTATCGGTTTCGACGGTAATTTTTTGAGCACTGGCAATTTTGCCCCAACCTTGGATGACATCGACGTTCAAACGTTTGAGGCTGTTGGTCAAGTCGCCACGAAGTTTGCTAACAATAGTGTTAGCGTGATTGGCGATCGCCCCGCGATCGAAATCCACACTGCCCAATTGAATTCCCAAAGTCTTTAGGTGGTGGGCATTCCGCAAATCTCGCACCCGCCCGGAAGCCGCCAACAGCGCCTTCGAGGGAATGCAGCCGCGGTTGACGCAAGTCCCCCCCATGTCCCCTGCTTCGATAATTGCCACTTTCAGCCCGCAGCTAACCGCGTGTATGGCCGCCCCGTGTCCGCCCACGCCAGCGCCGATAATTGCTAAATCGTAATCAAATCCCTGAGTCACCTTAAAATCTCCTAATGCCTTTGAAATCTTAGGACTCAAGCAAAAAACACCGTCTCTCCGTCCTTTCGAGGTGGCGCGTTGCCATCGCAACCTTTGAACAGCGGTAATAGTTGCATAAGTCCTGTCTCCTTATTCTCGACTAGACTAGGGTTAATTAGACAACGAAAGAGCCGTAACTGAGATTTTTTCAGGGTCAATGATTTTGAGCTGGGTCTGCACCAAGTCTCAAATCACTCAGTAGGCGGGTGTACAGTTAAATATAGTTTGAAGGCTGACAATGCCCGCTGCAGGTTTTATATGGGGCAGCAAGTTCAGCCACAGGCATTCCCATCGCCCGGTTAAATTCTGTCCTTCTGCTTGTTTTAGTCGGTTTTCATCTCAAATATCTGCACGCGCCGGGGCGGACAGACTTTGTTGGCAAATTTTAGACCCTATGGAGTGGCTTATGACGGATGACGACGACCAGAAAGATTTACGCCGGGCCTCGGCTCAATCATTTTTTGAGTCCCTGGATGAATTGTTCGATTCTATAGAATCGAACAGCACTCAAGCTGCACAACCTAAATCTCCACCGCCTCCGGCTAAGTCTTCGAGTCAGTCTTCGAGTTTGCCGAAGAAGACTAGACCTGCGAAAATTAATTTGTCGGATTTTGAAGATGCGATCGCCGATTTGGAACAGTTCATCCAGAGCAAACACCAGAAACGCCCGGAATCCAATCAATAGTGCGATGACACATTTTCCAGTAATGACTGTTGACGGTTGACTGTTGACGGTTGACAAGCGAAAAACTTTACACCTAATTTCCAGCTCCCAGATTCATCTGTGGAGTCAATTTTTCAATCTAAAATCTAAAATCTAAAATCTAAAATCGACTGGCTGTTGACTGTTGAAATCGCCCAAAAACTAATACTTGCTTGAAGACAGGAGTCGCCCCGATCGCAAAATTTTAGACCCAAGTTCCGCCTCCCAGATTCATCTGTGGAGTCGATTCTAAAATCTAAAATCTAAAATCTAAAATCGACTGACTGTTACCGGTGCTTTCTGCAGAAGCTGCTTAGGTTGCAACCTACAATATATTCATATTTCGTTGAGGATTGCTTTACAGAATCAAGCCAGATAAATTATCTCAATTTACTATTAATAGCCTTATTTTTAGGCTTTGACTGCTGCGGTAATTCCCTCGATCGCACTTCGATCGCCCGATCGCCGATCGCACTCAAAGGCAACTCCAATTCATCAAGATCATTGCGGAACTTGACCGGAATGTCAGCACCGTTAATAATCGCTCCCAATAGCCGCGGCCCGGATTTATGCGACTCCTCATCCTCAGATTCCAGCAACTGATCTGCCGCCTCAGACAACATACTAGACAAAGTGTAACCAGGCCGCGCCACCAAAATCATACCGTCCGTGTACGGTTCCAGCGTCAGCGCGTCGTTGCACTCGCTCAAAGCCGGAGAATCCACCACCACAAAATCAAAGCGGTTGCGAACATCCTCAAACAACCTCCGCATTTCGCTTGATTCGAGTACGGCGGAAGCCTGCCGCAAAAAGCCGGGACTCGGCACGACGTATAGGTTCTCTACCTCTGCAACCAAAAGGACGCACTCGCTAATATTGCCGTAATAGTGCAAAGGTTCCACAGTCGCCAGAGGATCAGGAGCAATTTTCAAAGATTCAACGTTAGAAGGCGATCGCAAATCTGCTTCAATTAGCAAAGTCCGTTTACCCGATCGAGCCGACGCAATTGCCAAATTATAAGCACTAAAACTTTTCCCCTCCAAAGGCGCCGCCGAAGTCAGCAACACCACCTTCACAGGTTTGCTCCCGATCCGGCGCAAATTAGTACGCAACCGCTCATAAAATTCCAAATAGGGAGAATTTACCTCTAGGGCGAGCGGCATTTCATCGCCGTAAGAATCAAACACCGTCACTTCAGGCAAAACTGCCAGTATCGGCACCTCTTTTTCCACCAAAGCCGCCCGCACTTCTTCCCAACTGTAAAACTTGCCGTTGAGCATCCCCAACAAAAATATCAATCCGCCGCCCAGCAGCAATCCCACAAATCCCCCCACCGCCAGCATCACCGGCAAACCTCTCTTGTTTGACTCAACGTCATCAGTTTGCGGCCATTGGGCGATTCTCAAACTCCCCGTTGTCTCAGCTACCGCCGCCTCAGCATCTACCAAAGCCGACTGCATCTTGTCGTAGAGAGCTTTTTTGAACGCCACTTGCTGGGCCAAACGGGCTTGTTCTAACTGCTTGTTGGGGATTGTGGCGTGTTCCCGACGCAATTCTTTTTCAGTTTTCTCGATTCCTTGGAGTTGCTGTTGCGCCGCATCCCGCTGCGTTTGCAAAGCAATCAAAGTTTGAGCTAACTGCTGTCTGGCCGGATCTAAAGAAGAGTCTACCCGAATTCGATCGGCACTTCTGAGCGGAGCAGCCACCCCGTTACCGCCGAGCACCTCAGATTGCCGCTGCTGCAACTGCTGCTCAAAAGCTTGTTTTTGTTTGAGCAATTCTACAATTTTCGGGTGTTCCTCCTGCAAGTCGCTGCGGAGAATTTTGAGCTGAGATTCGATCGAAAACAATTGCACTCGCAGTTGGGCAATAATTGGATCGGCAGAGAGTGCTTGAGCGACGTAAGCTTGCTCCACATTCAATCCCAAGCGATCCTGCAAACTATTAATTTGAGCTTCAATTCCTCCCAACTGCACGCGGAGTTGCCGCTGCTGCTGTTGGCTGGTGGTAATCGCTTGCGGCAAAGCACCGCTCTGAGCTGCTAAAATTGAAGTTCCTTCTCGTTTTTCGTAGGATTCAAGTTTTGCTTCCGTCTCTCGGAGTTCCTCAGTTACTTTCGGCAAACGCTTGTTAATTTGGGCGATCGTGTCACGCAGTCTAGAAGTATTAAGAGTTTCGCTGCGAGCCACCATTTCGAGCATCAGCGTCTCTACTACCTTTACTGCTTTTTGGCGATCGGCATTTTTGTACAATACTTGAATCAAAGCACTGGGGTCATTATTCTTACTGGGCATCTTTACTTGCACATCTTTTGCTAACTTTTTAGCCAAAGCTTGTACTTTTTTTGCCAATTCTTCTTGGTTTAATTTTTGTTCGGGTTTGATGAGTTTTTCTGCGGCTGGTTTAATCACCCTTGTATCCAGCAGCATATCTTTAGTTATTTCTTGTCCTTCCTGTTGAATTTTAGTAGTAGTCGATGAAAAAATCACGCTCGGTCTGTCGTAAGCCAGCGTACCTATTGCAACGTAAACTGGCGCCGCCTTTGGCTGCACAGCCACTACTCCCGACACGCCCACAGTCACCGCGAGAGTAGCCAGTCCCACCCACTTGTATTGGTCGAAAGCAATTAAATAACGTTTAACAACGGATAAAGTCATAAGGATTTTAGATTTTAGATTTTAGATTGCTAATTGTTAACGATAACTAATGATTGCTGACAAATGATACCCATTTCTCAAAAAGCTGCAACTGTAGGTAAGTTGTAAACGCATATCGCATAAGTCATTCCCCATCGAAAATCACAAATCGAAAATAGTATGACTACCTATTTATTATTACGTGAGGGACCGAACAAATCTGTTACCCCATTTCTCAACTGCTCAAAGAACAGAATAAATCCCAAAGTATCGCGGAATGGTCGAGTAAAAGTATTGATTACATAACCAATGCGCTCTATCAAATTCCTACCAATCACAATCACATCATTATCTTCGAGCATCGGGTTCTGAGAAGCATTGCCCTCCAAAGCAGCTTTAGCATCTATCGAACGGTTGATTGCTCTACCTTGCTTTTCGTCGAACCGAATCAGGGCTATTTTCCGCAAGTCAGCAAGATTAACAGGCAAGTTGTTGAGAGCATCCAAAAACCTGCTGCCATTTTCTACGTAGAACGAGGTCAAACCACCACTAGCGTAACTCAAAACTCGAACGTAGATCCTGGGTTTAATCAGAGTAGACCGCGAAACCAGAGCTTTGTCGTAGTCTAGGTTTTTGGTACTAGCGTCCAATTCCGGGATGACAATCACATCTCCCGATGCCAAAGGAAAATCGAACAAATCGTTACCGTTTGCTAGGGGAGTGTAGAGGTCGATTGGTTCCTCCACCGAGGAGCCGTCTACCGTAGTCCGTCGCACTCGCACAGCCCGTAAATCGGCTTTTCCCGTGACTCCCCCCGCAACCAGCAAAGCAGCCGAAATTCGACCAGAACCCGCCGGAAGCGTGTAAAAACCCGGTTTGCTGACTTCTCCGGTGACAGTGATTTGGACGGGAACAGCAGCAGCAGCGAGGCTGTACCTGGATGCTAAATCTTGATCGGATTTGCGATCGGGCGTAACCTGTTTATACGGTACGACGATCGCATCTCCATCTTCCAAACGCAAATCCGGCGGAGCAATACCAGTTTGCAACGGTGTCAAAATATCAACAACTTGCTCCACGACAGCACCTCCCGGTAGAGTCCGCCGCACCCGCACCCCTCGCAGTTCCGCCGTAGGATTAGTCCCAGCAGCAGCCGCCAGAGCCGCAGGAAGCTGGGGGGTTTGCAGTGGATAAAAACCCGGTCTGGCCACTTCCCCCGTCACCGTCACCACTACCGGGCGCTGAATCAGCAAAGCAGCAGAGACTTGAGGATTTTTGATAAATTGGCCAAAGCGCTCCCGGAGGCGCTGCTGTGATTCTTCGACGGTAAGACCACGCACATTTACTGTTCCGATTAGCGGCAGTACAATTACCCCTTCAGGGCTGATTGCACCCGTAAAACCTAGCTCTGGGAAGCGCTGAACTTGAACAGAAATCTGGTCTCCCGGGCCCAGGCGGTAGGGCCGATTGCGAAAAGCTGGGTTAATATCCCGGTTAAAGTTGGCAGGTGGCGGTGGCGGGACCCGCAAGGGCGGTGGCGCCACGAGTTTCTCGTCTCTTGGAACAACAGATTGAGCTAAAGCCGTTTCCGAAAAATTTTTGCTATTAAAACCCCAGAATACAGCAGCAAAAGATAGAGTCCAAGCAGTTGAATACAGACCTGCCAAGGAAAAAGCGAGGCGATTTTTAATTGTGGATTTTTCCCGCATTTTGAGAGGATTTAAAAAAGTAATATTTTGAATAATGACCTGATGTGTAAGTTTCATCTAACATATAGCGAGGAGAAAAAACAATAAGATATTTGAGGGGCGAGTTGAATCCGGATATTTACTAGGAAGCAGTTGATTTTGGCAAAACCGGCCCACGCCCTAGGCTGATTTATTTGCACCTACCTGCTTACTGAAACCGAAAAGTTTCTGTAATTAATTTAGCCTGAACAATTTTGCCCAGAGATTCCATCAATGGTTGAGCTATCTTAATCTCACCCTGCGGTTGAATGGGAAGGATGATACTGACAGCAACCCAAGACGCGCGGCGGTTCGAGAGTCTAGCAATGCTGTCTTCCCAAAACCAACGGCTGGTTGCTGGAGAACCACCGTTAGGCCAAGCGTACCACTGCACGACAGCAAAAGTTTGTTGGGGAGTCCAGCTTCGGAAAAACCTCGCCTCGACAGTAGGCGGTGGCTGGCCGGGTATTGGTGTTAATTTAACTGTAAACCTCAAAGTGCGATGAGAATCGGTTTGCCATCGGTGAAATCCATCGATATCTAGCCATTCCACTTGGGGCTGGTTTTTGGGGTAATTTTGAGGCAACAGCAATAAAATGGCAATTGTGCGATCATTTTTAATTTCTTCAACTAACCATCTGTGACCGCCAATTTGGACGTTATTCTGAACGGCTATAACCTGCCACCCAGGAATTTTTATCCCGTTTTGGCGCAAACTTCTTAATTGCTTAAGGTTGGCAAGGGTTGGTGGGTTTGTCCAAGGCCACCTTCCCGTCGCGTAGCCGGGAATTGCTACTGCTCCAACTAATACCAGCAAAAACACCAGTACCATAATTTTAGATAATTGATACCGTCGCAGTAGTTTCTGTGCTGAAATCATCTGTTTTATTAATTGCCAGACTGACTTGGGAAATACTTTTCCATCCCGTTGAGGAGAAGTACCAATAACCCTAGTATACAAGCAGAATACAAATCTCCTCCCCATCCGGCGTGCAGCCAAGTAAAAAGCGCCTCTCTGTGGGTTCCGTGAAAGTAAGTTAGTACAGTGTTGCGGAAAATGTTGGAAGTGATGCTAATAATGGATGTACTAACTAAAAACAAAAGGCTTTTTTTGCGAGAGTTCCAAACTCCAGTCCAATCCAGCAGAATTAAGCTGACATAAAGACTGGTAAACAGCATTTTTAAGCCTGCACAGTGCGGAGCAACTTCTACAATGCGCTCGTTTACGTACAGATAAATTTCTTCCACTCTCACGTTGATACCAATCTTAATTAATATCCAGCCTGATGTTTCAGCAATGAATTGCTGTAAGGGCAAGGCGTAGGGTTCTATGAGGTAAGGAATGTGGTTCGGCGAGGCCAGAAATACGAATAAAAGGGGCCTCGCCTGCAATTGTAAGCCGGGAATTCCTTTTAAAGATAAGCAAATGCTTGCCAGCATTACGGGGAGGGATAAATTTACTAAATCGCTCAAGCGACTCAGATAAAAAAGCGTCGCTAGTACCAGCAAAAAGCCTCCCAAAGGATGCGGTGAGTTGGGCAAGCTGCGCCAGCACTTTCGGTTCATCCAAGCAATATAAGCTGCGTAGGGCAAACCAATTAGTCCGTGGCTGAAATATTCGTGTTCGATGCTGATGCTTTTGTTGAGCCAGCCGTCGTACCAGTGTACTAGCAGGGGGGCGTACAGCAGCACTAGCAGCACCGTGATACCTTCCCCCAGGAGGTATCGCTTGAAAACAATGCGAATTCTGCGCTGGATGTGCATGGTTTGAGAAGTTTTAAGATTGCCGCGCTGGATTCGCAACGCTTTCGGGTTTTAAACTGTGAGTTAAAGATTTGTTAATTCCCCACCAAAACGCTTGGAGAACCGCACCCTACTACTTGAAACACCTCCAGCATAAGTTTTATAAAAAATTAGCAATTCAATGATATAGCAATCCTTGCAGGAGTCGTAAATTTTTTACCCCACCCCAACCCTCCCCTTACTAAGGGGAGGGAGTAAGAAATTCAAAAATGATTTAGGATTGCTATAGTTCGATCGCCCGAACAACTTGCTCGATCTGAGTATTGCTCAATCCGGGATACATTGGCAATGATAAAATTTGTTGGCACAGGGTTTCTGCGTGGGGGAAGTCGCCCCGATTGCCTAAGTTTTGGTAGGCGGGTTGCAGGTGACAAGGTACGGGATAGTGTATACCTGTTTGAATGCCCTGTTGGGCGAGTTTTTCCTGAAGAATGTTGCGGTCGATCGAGCTTTCCTCAGTAATTTTGATAACATAGAGGTGATAAATGTGACCGCTGCTGCTGTGGTTGGCGATCGGTACAATGCCTTTGTGTTTCAATGGTGCTAGTAGAGTATTGTAGTGTTGAGCAGCGGCGGTGCGATCGCGATTCCATTTTTCTAAATAAGGCAATTTAACATTGAGCACGGCGGCTTGCAAATTGTCGAGGCGGCTGTTGCTGCCGATTTCTGTGTGCAAATATTTACTGGGTGCTCCGTAATTGCGGAGAGTTCGCATTTTTTCTGCGAGTTGTGCATCATTAGTAATTAACATCCCGCCGTCGCCAAAAGAACCGAGATTTTTGCTGGGATAAAAGCTGAATGCTGCTGCTTTACCAATGGAACCCGCGCGGTATCCTTCTCTCTCGGCTAAGTGCGCTTGGGCGGCATCTTCAAATATGATTAAATCGTGGCGGTTAGCAAAATCTAAAAGCTGCCCAGGCGATACCATTTGACCGTAAAGGTGCACGGGGATAATTGCTTTAGTTTTCGAGGTAACTGCTGTTTCGGCTGCTGTGAGGTCAATCAGGGCGGTTTCCGGGTCACAATCTACAAGAATAGGTATAGCTTTGGCTTGGAGGACGGCGATCGCGGTGGCGATAAAAGTGTTAGCGGGTATGATAATTTCGTCGCCCGGATTAATGCCGCAAGCTTGGAGCCCCAGTGCGATCGCATCAGTTCCGCAAGCCACTCCTACGCCGTATTGTACTCCAGAAGCTGCTGCAAATGCTGTTTCAAATTCCGCGACTGCTTGGCCTAAAATAAAGTCTCCTTGCTCGATAATTTTTCTAATTGCTTCTGCTATTTGGGATTGGATTGGTTGGTGTTGCAAGGAGAGATTTACAAACGGAACTTTGGGCTGGCGGTTACTCATAAACTATCAGGACGTAATTATTTATATTAACATTTAAGGGCAAATAGCTTTTCAAATATTTTAACCGCCGAGGGCGCAGAGTAGCATAGAGAAAATGGATCTTTTTTACAGAATAGCTGCGCCTCATGTCGTTTTTTTTGAGTGAGCAACTAAATTCAACTTTTTCGGTAATATAGAAGCAGAGAATTTTGCAGGAAGTAATCGCAATCATGGAATACAAAAAACTCGGCGACAGCGACTTATCAGTATCTAAAATTTGTTTGGGTACGATGACTTACGGCCAGCAGAACACCGTTGCAGAAGCGGCCCAACAGCTCGATTTGGCGATCGATAGAGGAATCAACTTTATCGATACGGCAGAAATGTATCCCGTCCCTGGAAAGGCGGAAACTCAGGGAAAAACCGAGGAATATATCGGGGAATGGTTGACGAAACAGCAGCGGGATAAAGTCATTATAGCGACTAAAGTAGCGGGCAGAAGCACTCGCTTAAAGTGGATTCGGGAAGGGAAAAATCAGATCGATCGCCAAAATGTCGAAAAAGCCCTGAATGACAGCCTGAAGCGCTTGCAAACTGACTACATCGACCTCTATCAGATCCACTGGCCCGATCGCTACGTGCCGCTATTTGGTGCCCCGGATTACGACATCGCCCAAGAGCACGAAACTGTACCGATTTTGGAACAGTTAGAGGTATTTGCTGACTTGATTAAAGCTGGAAAAATCCGCTATTTAGGTTTGAGCAACGAGACGCCTTGGGGAGTTTGCGAGTTTTGCACGTTGGCGGAAAAACACAGTTTGCCGAAAGTTGTTTCGATTCAGAATGCTTTCAGTTTGAGCAATCGGACATTTCACCTAAATTTAGCAGAAACTTGCCGTTTTAAAAATGTGGGATTGATGGCTTACAGTCCTTTGGGGTTTGGACTGTTAACGGGTAAATACTTGAATGGAATTCCCGAAAATTCTAGGTTGGCTTTATTTGCGGGATTTGGTCAGCGTTACGATAAAACTAATCTGAACGATGCGGTGAAAGCGTATGTTGAGATTGCGGGGAAACATGGGATAAGTCCAGCGCAGATGGCTTTGGCGTATGTGCGATCGCGCTGGTTTGTAACTAGCACAATTATCGGTGCAACAAGTCTCGAACAGTTGCAGGAAAATATCGGTAGTTTGGAGGTGAAGTTGGATCGGGAGATTATAGCGGAAATCGATGCGGTACACGCTAAATATCCTAATCCGACACCGTAAGTTTATTAGTAGGTTGGGTTGAGGTAACAAAACCCAACTTACCACTTTAATATGCGAAAATTACATAAACAGAACTTACGCACTCCGCCAAAAAAATCGGGTTTTTTTTAGTGAATCTGCCGGCTGTAACGAAGTTTTATCGCAAAAAACCCAGTTTCTGAGTTCCCCTGCGTAAGTTTTAGTTGAGGAAGTTTGCAACTTCTGGTTGGGAAAAGGTTTTTGAATGCGATCGCACTCAAGTATTAGATGCGCTGAGAGGTTTTCTTCAGGAAGTGATGCAGCTAGCTGTAGATAAGGGTTACATCACGCTTGAAGAGAAGGAGGAATTTATTCGTCCGGGTTTTGGTAGCAGTACGGATGCTGTGGTATTGAGCAAGTAGTTGGTTTTGTGGGTGTTTTGGGCGCTCGGCTACTATCGACTATAATCCTAATAGGATTATTATCAATTAAGCTTAAAATGAACACGAGAATCAGCAAGATCAAAATAGCCCTAGAACAGTTGAGCGAAGATTTGCTGGCTTTGTCTGATGATATTTGGCTGAGTATTGACCATAACGACTCCGAAGCACTGGATTGGGGCTACTGCTTAAAGAAGGAGTATAACGAGCAAATCGATACTTTTAGTCAAGTCGTTCAAAATATAGGTTCTACTCTTGTACAGTTTGAAAAGATCAGTCTCTTGAATGACTCTAGCACGCCGATTCACGATACTATAAATCAGGGGCGAGACAACAAAAATTTTGAGTATAACGAGAACCAAGCCCACAGTATCAATGAGGATTTTTGCTATAAGCGACCCTGCGGAATGAAACTGGAAAATCAAATATATCCAGGGGATACATGGAAGGCAATATACAGGAAAACGATCAAACATCTATCGGATAAATCTCCCGATATTTTTAACCAACTGCCCGAAAGTGGGTTTGCCAAAGGTCGCCGGAAAGATAAAGTTTATGTTGCTCTTACCCCGGATTCGATGAAATGCCCTGAAAATATTGCTGGCGGGCTCTACTTTGAAACAAATTTGTCAGCTAACTCGATTCGTGACAGTATCCACAAGTTATTGAGAGTGTTTTCTATCCCGGATAGCGAGATAGTTTTCTATCTACGCGAAGACAAAGAGGTAGAGGAACTTGGGGAGCCGATATCCGCACAAAATAAGACATGACATTAATAAATTTAACAATCTTCCCTCGCTTGCCCTTTTCCTCCCTAAAAATAGGAAAATGGTAAAAGGCGATCGCACTTGACCCTAAAATCTTTCTCAACTAAACCCATGAGTACAATTCGCTTACAACTAGCCGAATACTTGAAATGTCGAGGTTTCACCCCCGAAAACTTAGTCGAAGCTGTCGGCGAAACACTCAATCCTAAAACCGTATACCAACTGATCGAAAAAGCCGAAAACCTCAGCCACCTAGACTTATCCGTCTTAGCCGCCATTATAGATGGCTTGAGCAAACTCAATGGTTTTCCAGTTGGCATCCCAGAAGTGCTAATATTTTTTCCTGACATTTCCGAGGAAGCATTGGCAAAATCGCCTTGGCGTCAACTTTACCTCGTCGATAATGAAATTCCTCCCTATGATTGGGGAGATGTAGACCCCATGAAACTTGGTCAACCCGTGCGCTATATACCGGGAGTAGGTGCTGTTATTCTTGAAGACGAAAGGGTATAGCAATAAGCGTGGCTAATAGATTCACCATTCGCGATATTTTACTGGTTGATTTCCCTCCTCAAACGCCTACACTTCACGAACAGCAAGGAATACGCCCTGCTGTAGTAGTGGGGAGGCCAAGCAACACAGGTATGATACGTTTTGAGCTTGTGATTGTTGTGCCGATTACCAGACAATCAGGAGATTGGACTGCACAAAATCCAATTTTATACCCAAGTCTTCAGGCTGGAGTGGGAAATCTAACCGCCGACTCGATAGTATTGCTCGATCAAGTACGCGCTGTAGATATCCGGCGAGTATTGCGGTATCTTGGCAGTTTAACCGCAGAAGAGTATCAGCCGATCGCCAATGGACTAAAAGCCATGTTTGGCTTTTGAATTATCCCTTCATCAGCGTTTATCTGCGTGCATCTGCTGTTAAAAATCCCCCTCAATTCCCTGACAACAAGCTTAATGTCCCAATAGCTTATCCCGCAAATGCTTAATACGATCGCGCAATTTACCCGCCTCCTCAAACTCCAACTTCTTAGCCGCCGCCTTCATCTGCGCTTCCAACCGCCCAATTAACTGAGGAATCTCATCCAAAGATAACTCGTTTACCTGTTCGTAAACCTCCTCCAACTGTTGAGAATTCAGCTTGCGCGACACGTCCAAAAATGCCAAAATCGCATTACTCGATCGCTTTTTCGCGATCGGCTGCGGCGTAATCCCGTGCATCTTATTGTACGCTAGCTGAATCCCCCGGCGTCGATCCGTTTCGTCGATCGCCTTAACCATACTATCCGTCAAATTATCCGCGTACAAAATAGCCTGTCCCTGAACGTGCCGCGCCGCCCTTCCAATCGTTTGAATCAACGAACGTCCCGATCGCAAAAACCCCTCTTTATCCGCATCCAAAATTACCACCAGCGAAACTTCCGGCAAATCCAAACCTTCCCGCAGCAAGTTAACACCAATCAATACATCAAACTTACCATCCTGCAAATCTTGGATAATTTCGATGCGTTGAATCGACTGAATTTCCGAGTGCAAATACCGGACTTTAATAGCCCTCTCCTGCAAATATTCGGTTAAATCTTCCGCCATCCGCTTGGTTAAAGTCGTCACCAAAACTCGCTCGTCCCGACTTACTCTCTCCTTGATTTCCCCCAACAAATCATCAATTTGTCCTTCCGTCGGGCGCACGAAAATTGTCGGATCTATTACTCCTGTAGGGCGAATTACTTGCTCTGCAACTCTGCCTTCCGATATTTCCATTTCCCAATCCCCAGGCGTAGCAGAAACAAAGATGCACTGATTTTCTTTTGCCCAAAATTCCTCAGCTTTTAAAGGGCGGTTATCTGCCGCGCTGGGCAAACGAAAACCGTGTTCGATCAATACTTTCTTGCGCGCTTGGTCGCCGTTGTACATCCCCCGAATTTGCGGCACTGTGACGTGAGATTCATCTATCACCAACATCCAATCTTTCGGGAAATAATCAATCAAACATTCTGGCGGTTCCCCCGCATTTCTCCCTGCTAAATGCCGCGAATAATTCTCGACTCCGTTGCAGTAACCTACCTCGCGCAGCATTTCCAAATCGTAGCGGGTGCGCTGTTCCAACCGCTGAGCTTCTAATAGTTTACCCTGTTTTTCAAATTCTGCCAGTCGGTCTTCTAATTCGAGTTCTATTCCTTGGCAAGCTGCCTCTAATTTATCTTCTGCAGTGACAAAGTGGCGAGCTGGATAAATATTTAAAGCGGTTGAACTTTGCAGGATTTTACCTGTTACGGGGTCAACGTAGCGAATGGCATCGATTTCGTCGCCGAAGAATTCAACGCGAATAATTCTATCTTCGTAAGCGGGGCCAATTTCCAAAACATCGCCTTTGACGCGAAATTTGCCTCTGCCTAAATCTATGTCATTGCGGCTGTATTGGACGTTCACTAAATCTCGCAAAACTTGCCGCTGGTTGACTTCCATTCCTACTCGCAAAGGAATAGCAGCTTTCAGGTATTCTGCGGGCATTCCCAAACCGTAGATGCAGCTAATTGAAGCAACTACAATTACGTCACGACGTTCAAAGAGCGATCGCGTGGCTGAGTGCCGCAGCATATCGATCTCGTCGTTAATTGCTGCCGTTTTCTCAATGAAAGTATCGGTGACGGCGATGTATGCTTCAGGTTGGTAGTAGTCGTAATAACTGACAAAGTATTCGACTGCATTGTTGGGGAAAAAATTACGCAGTTCGTTGCACAGTTGAGCTGCTAGGGTTTTGTTGTGTGCTAGGACTAAGGTGGGTCTGCCGACTTTTTCAATCACCGAGGCAATGGAGAAGGTTTTGCCCGTACCTGTGGCACCGAGTAAGGTTTGAAATCGATCGCCCGCTTCGATGCCTTTGACAAGTTGCTTGATCGCTAGCGGTTGGTCGCCTGTGGGCTGGAAGGGCGCTTGCAATTGAAAAGATGCTGCCGCAGTTACCATAGGAAAATGTAGCTATTACCCATAAATCTTAACAAAAATGCAGAGATTCTGCCATTTCGTTAAAAAAATAGTTAGACTTTGTAATATTATTTTAATCATCGGCCGAAATAGAAAGCAGAAAGCCCACAAAAGCAGTTGTCCGCACCCAGGAATCAACGCCCAAAAATAAGCGAGGAAAAGAATTATGGATACGAGCAGTACAGGTACAAGCAAAAGCAAAGCGATCGCCCGCCGCGGCAAAGGCAGTTCCAAAAGCCAACCAACAGAACCCACGGATGCCAAAGCAACAGGAATCCAACTTTATCGGCCGCAACACCTGCATGACAATCGCCCCGTCGGCCCAGACGATTTTACCATCAGCGAGACCGTCTCGATGTCGGGGAATCGCCCGATCGGCGCTAGCACCCTGCACATCAGCGAAACCTACGGCATTGTAGGCAATCGCCCGGTCGAATCCAGCGAGTTGGAAGTGGTGGGGACAGTGGGGAGACGCCCCATCGGTTCCAGCGCCATGCAAGTCAGCGAGATGTTCAGTATGTCCGGTGCCCGCCCTATTGGCATCAGCACTCTGCACATTGATGAAGTTTACTCCACAATGGGAGGAAACCGCCCCATTGCCTCAAACGAAATTGACGATAGCTCGACATTAATGGGCTTTTTAGATTAATTAGTCAGTTGTTAGTTGTTAGTTGTTAGTTGTCATCTGCTACCAATAACTAATAACTAATAACTAATAACTAATAACCACTGCTAACAGTCAACTAACTACTTCTCGATACCCTGATATTTGCTCAATAAAGCAGCAAAGCGCTTGTAATCCACAGGCTTCCTCACATACTCAGCCGCTCCCAATTCCAAACCCTGATTTTGGTCGTCCAAAAAAGTTATCATAATCACTGGAATATCAACCAAATCCTGATCGGCTTTCAATGCCGACAGCACCGCCCAGCCGTCCATACTTGGCATCATCACGTCCAGAATAATCGCGTCCGGCAGCAACTCCTTAGCCAAGAGAAGCCCCCCTTGACCGCTAGCCGACGATCGCACCCGAAATCCCTGTTTCGACAAGCAGCGAGTCATCAAATCCCGCGCGTCCGGATCGTCGTCAATCACCAGCACAGTAGCAGCATCCGGCAGATCCAGCGGTTGCGATCGCACTGCTTTTTGCTTCGCTTCTGTCGCTTCTGCACTCGTGTCTAAATCCTGGGAAGGCTCGGCCTCAATTTCTGGGATTTCTAGATCGTCCTGCGCTTCTTTCGGGCTTGTAATCGCAATCGGCAACCGGATCGTAAAACTAGAACCGCAATTAAATTCGCTCTCAACGGTAATGTCTCCGCCCATCATCTGGCAAAATCTCCGGCTAATTGTCAGCCCCAAACCGGTGCCGCCGTATTTGCGGGTAGTAGAATCGTCCGCTTGAGTGAAAGCTCCGAACAGCCTCGACACCTGATCGTCAGTCATGCCGATGCCGGTATCGGTTACTTGAAAGACGATGGAAGGCTGTTGACACCGAGAAGGATCTGCCGAGAGTTCTTCGGAATTGCCGATCGGCAAAACCTCCCCTTCTTCTTTCCAAACATTAATCGTAATTTTGCCTCGATCGGTAAACTTAGCAGCATTGGTCACCAAATTCAACAGCGCTTGCCGCAGCTTTGACACATCAGAGTATATCGTGCCAATATTGCGATCGCAATTGACAATCAAAGTATTGCCATTTTTCCCTAGCTGGGGTTGAACAGTAGTGACAACCTGCTCGAGCAAATTCAACACATCAAAAGTCTCCAAGAAAAGAGTCATCTTTCCTGCTTCAATTTTAGAAATATCCAGGATGTCACTAATAATGGTGAGCAACTGCTTGCCTGCCATATTAATGCTTGCCAAATCCATCACAAACTCTTCTTCGCCGAGTTCCAGAGCCTCTTCTTGCAGCAGCTCGCTGTACCCAATAATCGCATTCAAGGGCGTCCGCAACTCGTGAGTCATATTTGCCAAAAAAGTGCTTTTCGCCCGGTTGGCAGCTTCAGCAGCATTCTTAGCAACTTCCAATTCGCCCGATCGTTCCTCTAGCTGCCGCTGTCGCACTTCCAAACCGTTGAGCAAACTGCTAATTTGCTGAGCCATTGTATTGAGAGTAGAAGATAGCACGCCGATCGCGTCATTAGAAACCACAGGCGAGCGAGCCGTCAAATCACCGCTCGCCATCTGTTCGGCAGTTTCCCGCAGCAAGCCGAGATTCCGAATAATTGCCGACACCGACACAAAAGCCACTATCCCCGCGATCGAACTCAAAACCAAAGCCCCGAGCAGCCAGTGCTGAGTGCGGCTCACCAAAGCCAGAGTTTGCTGCACCAGCACCGCCATTGCTGCCTCTGGAACCCCCGCCACCGGAGCTGAGGCAGCGTCTATTGTCAGCAAATAGTTCTTCATCTCCACAGAACCCATCCACCCGATTCCCACCGCCATCCAAGTTATCAGTACCAAGATGACAAACAGCGCGATCAAAGAAGCCCGAGTTCCAAGAGAAATCCCCCTCGTAGCAAGTGCCGCCGCCCAAGGATAGGTTTTGAGAAAAGGATCTGGCCGAACCGGTGCGCCGGAATTCCAAATCTCCTCAATTTGACCGTCCGACCGCACTTTACCAATCCGCACTGTTTTCCAGATATGCTGCGTTTGAGCATCTATTTTTACCTTGCCCGAGGGCGCTGCAAACTCAATATTTTTAGCAGCAGCCCTGACTTTAACCACATCTGTAGAACCAGCTTTTTCTACTGCTTGCTTCCACAGGTAAACGCCCAAATAAGCCGCTTCGATCGGGTCATCCGTGACTCTATTTTCCCCGTATCGGGCTTTATAAGCCTTGACAAATTTACGATTTTCCGGTGTATCCACCGTTTGAAAATAGTTCCAAACCACCAAATGTCCAGCAATATTGGACGGCCCTATCGCCCGCACTTCCTCTTCTGCTACGCTGACCGACATCACCGGCAAATCATCGGGTTTCAAGCCAGCTTCCCGCAGCTTTTGGAAAAAAGCCACATTGCTATCGCCGTTGAGAGTGTTGAGAATAGCATCCGGTTTCACTGCTACAATATGTGCGATCGCCTCGCCCACTTCCGTCGATCCCAGCGACAGATATACTTCCCCCGCCAACTCTCCCCCTAGTGCCGCCAGTTGAGCTTTCACAATCCGATTTGCCGTCCGAGGAAAGAGATAGTCCGAACCCAACAGGAAAATTTTCCGCTTCCCCTGTGCCAGCAAGTAATTCACCCCAGGCACAATCTGTTGGTTCGGGGCAGCACCAGTGTAGACAATATTCGGACACTGTTCTAGCCCTTCATACTGCACCGGATAGAACAGCAACCCTTTGCCCTGGTCGAAAGCCTGCTGTACAGCTTTGCGGCTCGCCGAAGTCCAACAGCCAAATACCACCGACACCTGCGCTTCTAGGAGCAATTGCTTAGCTTTTTGAGCAAAAGTCTGCAAATCGCTGGCTCCATCTTCTATAACCGCTTCCAAGGGGCGTCCGAGTACCCCTCCCGCCGCATTAATTTCCTCAACAGCCAATAGCGTCGCATCTTTAACAGAAATTTCGCTGATGGACATCGTGCCCGTCAGCGAATGCAACACGCCTATTTTGATCGGCTCACGAGTCCTGCCAGCTTCTGCGAGGGGGTTACTGCTCCTTGCTACCATACGGTTTTAAATACTTTTTACTAATAACAGAAATTTTAGTTCGATCCGGCACGAAGTTAGCCTTGAGGCTAAGTCTTGTTTCGCAGATTATTTAACCCAAGCGCCACACAACTTGCCAATTGCGGCACCTTGTTGATTCTAACGGTCAAACTGCTCTACATCAGACTTAAGTCTGCATTAAATCTGTCGCCTATTTCTCTCTTCATCTTTTACGGATCTCGAAACAACCTCATCAAACAAACCAGAGAATGTAGTTATGGTGCGCCCGCCGCATAAAAATTATCGCTCTCCCCCGCTCTCCCCGCTCCTCCCCTCTCCCCAACTCATTCACGGGATTACCCTTGCAGGTCATCAATAATTTCAAGCTCTCACGCAGTCTTCCCCTTCCCCTATCTCCCTTCCGGCAGATGGAAGTCTCCGTACTTTTAACTATTACCCAGCCCCTCTTTCTTCAGGCAGAGGGCAGTGTTCGTGATTTCCCTTACAATAAAATTAAGGTTAACTTCTAAGTACCCTTGTTAAAAATAAATTTTGCCAACAATAGGGGAAAAACTAATGAATACTGAAGAAAATGCGACCCACCCTGGCAGCGAAACTCAAGTAACGCTACCAAAATCAAGAGAAATATTGCTGGGTGAGGAAACAGAAAAAGCGCTCGGTGAGCAAAAACAAAAGGATTCTCAAACAATGCGCGCTGTGGAACAGTTGAAAGAAGAACTTCAGCACAAAATAGATGAAGAATGTCCTCCCAAGGTTAATTAAAACTAATAGCGATTTTTTTAGGGTGTGGGTAAGATGCGGTCTTGCCCACACTCGCTTTTTGAAGGCAGAAGGCAGAAGGCAGAATTAAATAAAAATTTATACTTTCAAAGTATTTTTTGTAAAAAAAAAAGTCTTGGACGCACGGGTGACTATCCACCAGTTTTTTCACATAAATACTTCATTGCAGCCAGCAGAAACGGTAAAAAACCCGGTAAGTATGAAAGTGGCAGTCCGTCCAAGACAGAAAAATAACTTTTCCCTATTCCATCTTGATTTGTTCTTCATTCTTTCTTCCTAGAGGTAGAGTGCAACGCCGCTCCTAGTTACCTATGATGAATTTATAAAGTAAAAAATGTCTGATTAGATACAGATAGGGAGAAACCAATGAGCACTGAAGATAGAGCAAAGGCAACTGGCAACAACATCGCAGGCGCGGCTCAAGAAGCCCTAGGCAATATTACTGGCGACCCGAAGGATAAAGCAGAAGGCAAAGCCAAGCAGGCAAAAGCTGAAGCGGGTCACGCGATCGAAGATGTAAAAGATGAGCTCAAAAAGAAACTAGACTAAGCCTAATACTAATTGAGAGGGTCGAGCAACCTTGACCCTTTCAAGTATTCCAAATGTTTTCAGAACGGAGGAAAAAAGGTGAGTTTATTGCAGCAGAGTCGCAAAATAATTGCGGGCCTAGTCTTGGTATTAATGCTGGTAGTTACTACTGCCTGCGCGCCCAGCGTTTCAGCCCAAAAACCGACTGATGTACCTGTAGCAATTGGTGGCAGTCAGGGTTATTACGCGCAGCTAGAACGCGGGAATACCGCCACAGGTCAAGATTTTGGTCAATGGGTAACAAAAACGGCTAAGGGCTTGGTTCAGGATGCTTACGTCCGCGACAATAACAAATTGGGAGTTGTAATTACCCCGGAAGTGCGGCCGACAGAAGTGAAAGATTTGGCCAAATCTTTAGCACAAGGTTTTCACCGCAATTTCCCAAATCAGGATGTAAGTGTTTTGGTTTACGCTCCTGACAAAAAACTGATTTTGACGGCTAAGTACGACCAGCAATCAAATCAAATTGAATACAAGTCTTGACCTGGTTAGAAAGCTTAAATAACAGCCGCGTGGCGGTTTAATATTCCGCAGTTTTTTGAAGGCGAAAAAATCTCAAGTAGAGATCGAACTGTTGTTTAGATTGGAAAAGATTTACCATGAGTAGCAGCGATAATTACAAGCGTCAAATCATGAACGATTTAGCGCAGGGCGATCGAGAAATGATGCCGGAGACAACTGGTGAAGATTACGAAAATTTTGACGATTTTGCTCAGAGAACTTCGCCGGCTCAGCGCAAACAATTATTCGGGCGTTCGCTGAATCACGACTCCCTACCGCCGGCTCAGTTGGAACCGGAATTGCAAAAGGCGATCGCCCAAATTAAGCCAAACGAACGTGACGATGTAGCGCGGGAATTCTTCAAGCAGTTGGGCAAGAGAGGATTGGACGAGCGCCAATTGGAAAAGCAGCTAGGACTTTCTACCCATCACGCCAGTCGCATGACTGCTGACGATGTTACCAAGTTGGCCTCGTTTACCTATCACAATCACCCGGATATTTTCCGAGAAGTGCTGGCAGAACAGCCGAGTTTGATGAAGTTTTTGGGCAATCCAGTTGTTGCAGGTATTTTGGGAATAGTTGCAGCTAAATGGCTCAACAACCGCAAATAGTCTCCGATTCATAGAAACCTAAAAGCGGATAATAAGTGCAGCAAATAAAAGGACGATCGCCCGGGCGATCGTCCTTTTATATTTTATATCTAGTTCTGTAAAATAACCCAACTCCCATTTGTAGTGAAGACTTGAGTCCTCATAAGATTCCGAGGACTTTAGTCTTCACTACAAACTATTTTAATTGCGGTCGTTCTAAGGGACATAATATTATAATAAATCCCTAGGCTCTAAATCTTAATTATGAGACTGGTAGTTGTTTGGGTGATTAACACCCCTTGCAAATTACCGACTACGAATTACCGATGGCCAATGGCTAATTATTGCTCAAAGCTAAAAATAGCTGGACAGCAGTCAACAGCGGTATACCTGACACTCCGCAAAATTAAATGTAGGATTAAGTGTTGCTGTGAATCAGAAAAAAAGATGAACTTATCCACTATTTGGCGAAAACTCCGCAGCCAGCAAGCCTTGTGCTTTGCTGCACTCCTGGCAGGTTGCCTGGTATTTATCGGTTGTTCCCCCGCCCAGTCAGCGGCTGGCAATTCAGTCGATCCCAAGTTGAAAGAGCAAGTCTTGCAGATTATCCGCGAAAACCCGCAAGCAATTTTAGAGTCGGTACAAGCGTACCAGCAACAGCAGCAGCAGTCTCTCAAAGCAGCGCAGCAGTCATTTTTGCAGGAGATGAAAACTAATCCCAAATCTTCGATCGGGGATTCTCCCAGCACGGGCTCAGCTTCGCAGCAGATTGTACTTTTAGAATTCTCTGACTTTCAATGTCCGTTTTGCGCGCGCGCTTACGATACTGTCAAGCAGTTTATGGCAAAACACCAGGACAAAGTTACTTTAGCTTACAAGCATTTTCCCTTGACTTCTATTCACCCTCAAGCGCTGCCAGCAGCTAAAGCAGCTTGGGCTGCTGGGCAGCAGGGCAAATTCTGGGAATATTACAGCGCTTTGTTTGAAGGGCAGAAAGAGTTAGGCGAACCATTGTACGGATCGATCGCCCAAAAGCTCAATCTCAAATTAGATAAATTCAACACCGATCGCAACAGCCCTGCTGCCGAAGCCGCCATTGGGAAAGACGTGCAACTCGCTCAACAATTGGGCATTGAAGGCACTCCATTTTTTATTATGAACGGCCAAACTTTCTCCGGGGCGATCGAGCTTTCTGAGATGGAAAGCATTCTCGCCTCTGTCTCCAAATAAGTAATTCATGACTCTTGGAAACTGAGTCTAAAAATTCGTTCCCAGCCTGCTTGGGCTGGGAACGAGAAAAACCAGAAAAACTCGAAAAATCTTTGATTAAACCGCAGCCAACTCAGGAGTCGGGCGCTTGCTGTGGCGGATACCCTCGATCGCCGCTGCGTAATCATTCGCCTTAAACACAGCAGAACCAGCGACGATCGCATTTGCGCCCGCTTCCAGAACCTGCCAAGTATTGTTCCCCTTCAAACCGCCATCCACCTCAATCCAAGGATCGAGGCCCTTGTCGTCGCACATTTTACGCAACTGGCGAATTTTCGGCAAAACAGCCGGGATAAAACTTTGACCACCGAAGCCGGGATTGACGCTCATAATCAGCACCAAATCGCAAAGTTCCAGCACGTACTCGATCAACTCCAGCGGCGTCGAAGGATTCAGAACCACACCAGCCATTTTGCCCAATTCCCGAATTTGGCCGAGGGTGCGGTGCAAGTGAGGCGAAGCATTGTGTTCCGCGTGAACCGAAATAATGTCCGCACCAGCCTTAGCGAAGTCCTCGACGTACTTCTCTGGCTCCACAATCATCAAGTGGACATCGATCACCTTGGTAGTAACGGGGCGAATTGCCTCAACAATCAGCGGCCCGATAGTAATATTAGGAACAAAGCGACCGTCCATCACATCTACGTGAATCCAGTCAGCCCCAGCTCGATCGACAGCCTGAATCTCTTCTCCGAGACGGCTAAAATCGGCTGATAATATGGATGGAGCAATAACAATCGGTTTTTGGGATTGGGTCATGGCTTTCGTGGGTTCTCCTGTCTCCTGTGCTGTATCCAGTTTATCAAAATACGGGTCTCCGGGCCGAAAAGTTGCCAACGCTTGATCACCAGATCGGGAGCGCCGAAAAATTTGGCCTCTGACAGACAAGTTTTGCGATCGCCCCAGCCCTGGTCTCGGAATTTTGGTTTAGGATATAAATTTTACCTCTAACAAATAACTTGTGTGCAAAATCTGACCTTCTGCAAATTTTGAGTAGCGAATTATGAAAAAAACAGATCCCTTAGAAAATCCTGAACTCGATCGTGCAAGTCTGTTTGTATTAATGATCCCAGTCATCGGCTTTTTCCCCGCCCTGTGGACTCTTTACCGCCGTCAGGGCAGCCCCGAACGCAAAGCCGTCAGCCGCTTAGCAATTGCCCTTGCTTTTAGTTGGCTCTTAGGACATATTCTTTTAGAAGCTGGAGCGATTTCTGCGGAATCTCCGACACTTCCCATGTTATTAATGAGTAGCCTGCTAACAACCAGCTATTTCATCGTTGCTCTGGGACTGATGGTTCGCCTCTGGAAGCGTCAACCGCTATGGTTGCCCGGAATTAGCCGCGTAGCCGAGCAAGTGGTGGGCAAACATTTATCATAATTTAGGGTTCTTTTAAGCCCCTACAGTATTGATTGATTGCGTCTTCAGCTTGATACTACATATTGCCATTATCTTTTTTTATTTTTGTTGTGTGTGAGGAAGCCAGTGCCAGCTCAAAAAATTCCTAATCAAGACCCTATCCAACAATCAACTGCTCAACCTTCACCCAAAAAATCTTCCCAGCCCCATCGAGGCCGCTGGCTGGGTTTTGGTTTTGGTTTGGCTGGAGTAGCCATGCTCTCAGCCACAGCCGGAGCGTTGCTAGCCGTGTCCCTTTCCACAACGCCGCTTCAGCAACAAAAGTTGAGTCCTGAAGAAGCAGCAGTATTTTCTCAAGGCGACATGGCAAAGCTCAACATGAAGATGCCGGAGCTGACTCGCCCAGTTAATATTTTAGTTTTAGGACTTAAGGTTCTGAGTTCAGACATCGACGGCCATGCCGATAAGGAGCAGGGATACGAGGTGTGGCAGAACTCTTTCAAGGGGTTAACCGATACCATGCTGTTGGTTAGATTTGACCCTCAAAATAAAAAGTTAAGCGTGCTTTCCATTCCGCGAGATACCCGCACCTATGTTGAAGGTAGGGGCGAGGTGAAAATCAACGAAGCTAATTACTACGGGGGCCCAGCTTCGTCAGCGAAGGCAGTCAGCGGACTCTTGGGCGGCGTGGGAATTGACCGCTATGTCACAGTCAATATTCAAGGCATAAAAAGCTTGGTCGATGCACTTGGTGGCATTACTATCAATGTCCCTAAAGACATGAAGTATACCGATGAAAGCCAGCATTTATATATAAATTTAAAGGCTGGCAAGCAGAAACTCACCGGCCAACAAATCGTGCAATACTTGCTTTATCGGCACGACGATTTGGGCGATATTGGGCGGGTGCAGCGCCAGCAATTGTTGATGCGGGCTTTTGTGGAACAGGAAGTTAATGTAGGTTTGCTGTCTCGCTTGCCGAAGATTTTGTCGGTGATTCAGTCTCACCTTGACACCAATTTGAGTATAGAAGAATTGGTCGCTTTAGCTGGTTTTGCTACTCACACCGATCGCGATAGCGTGCAGATGTTGATGGTTCCCGGCAAGTTCAGCGATGCCAAAGATTATAAGGCGAGTTTTTGGTTGCCAGACCAATATGGCATCGAAACTATGGTGGCGGAACATTTTGACTTCGGCCAGAATAGTTGGACAATTGAGAATGCTGATGCGACTTTTCTGAAGGTGGCGATTCAAGATAGTACCGGAGATCAAGCTGCTGTTGAAGCTTTTGTCAATAATTTGACTCAAGCGGGTTATCGGAATGTTCAGGTTTATAAAGCTTGGCCCGAACCGCTGGAGGTAACAACTCTAGTGGCTCAAGACGGCGATGTTAAAGGTGCTCAAGCAATTCGCCAGTTTTTGGGTTTTGGGGAGGTGCTGGTTGAGAGTACGGGTGCTTTGCAGTCAGATGTGACAATCAGATTGGGCAAGGATTGGTTGGAGAAAAAGGCTCAGTCCGGCGGGGCGGCTAAGTCTTTTTAAACTGGATTTTAACAGGGGTATTTGTAGGGACACAGCATTGCTGTGTCCTCTTCTTTTGTGTGGGTAGAGAAGGAGGCGATCGCTTTTTTGTCGATTTACTGATACTATATTTTTTGGTGATGATGAATCACGATCGCAATACCGATACTTCCCTCCGCAATCACAAGTGAAACAATAATCAACAAGGGAAAGCTTAAGATATTTTATAAAGGTAGGGTTGATGAACAAGGGTGCTAAAATAGACCGACAGCGCGAACATCAGGCAAATGAACGCACCTTCCTTGCATGGTTACGAACTTCACTGGCTTTAATTGGTTTTGGGTTTGCGATCGCTCGGTTTAGTTTATTTCTCCGTCAATTTCAAGCTACAGTGACTCAGCAACAAGTTTCCTCCCCTCCCTTCTTCAACTCAGAAACTTTAGGGCTGAGTCTGGTCATTTTGGGAATTGCGGTCATTGCCTTAGCAGCGTGGCGCTATAATCGAGTTTTCTGGCAAATTGAGCGAGGTGATTATCGCCCAAATCGTGTGCTAGTTTGGATTCTGACTGGAACAGTGATGATTTTAGGAACATTAAGCATTCCGTTGTTGCTATGGCGCGATCGCGGAAATATAGCTCCCACTTCAACTCCTAAAAATTCTCAATTCTAAGTTAATCCGATCGCTTAGCTAAAGTGCCTATTCCTTCGTTCAGCTACCATATAAGCGTCCCCCATTGTCTTGATTTTTTCCCAACGCTGCAAATCGGTCAGGCGATCGAATTGAGGTGGTCGATCGTGGAAGTAAACTGGCTCACATCGCAAGTTTGAGCTTTGTTGCAACTTAAAAATTTTCAAATTCCATTAATAGCGATCGCCCACAGGTAAGCTCAGTATAAACCCTGTTTGACCAAGTATGGCAGCATCTAGTTTAATATCGCCGCCGTGGGCCCGTGCGATTTCCCTTGCTAAACTTAGTCCCAATCCCGATCCTTCGATTTTTTGGATCTGAGTGGAGTCACCGCGATGGAATCTCTCGAAAATGCGATCGCGCTCGCTCAAAGAAATATCCTGAGAACTATTGACAATTTTCACAATTACTCTTTTTCCCTGACAGTTAGCCTGTAACCTGAGCCAACCCTCTGGCAAATTATATTTAATCGCATTACCAACCAGATTTTGCACAACCTGCACCAGCAAATCGCGATCGCCCTTGATATATAAATTGGGAGCAATGGTCATTTGCACATCTAAATGCGGTGCTAGCAGTTCCATATCTTCGGCAATTTCCGATAGCAAAGCCGATATATTCACCTCAACCAAATGTAAACCCATACGTCCGGCATCGGCTAGGGAAAGTAATAGAAGTTTACGGGTAATTTCACTCAAACGGCGCACTTCATCCAATAAATTGCTCAGGGTTTGCTGCACCTCAGAACCTGATTCAACTTGATGCAAAGCCCGTTCTAGTTCCCCTTGCAAAATTGCCAGCGGAGTCTTTAATTCGTGGGCAGCATCTCCACTAAAACGAGAAGCTTGTTTAAAACTTCGCTCCAGACGTTCTAACATCTGATTGAACACAAAAATTAATTCTACAAACTCTATATCCGTTGAGCCGACAGGAACGCGCCGATCTAGCCCTTGTACGGTGACATTGCGAATTGCCATCGTGAGTCGCCCAATTGGATATAGAATACTCCGCGATATGACCCACGCTCCACTGGCCACGAGTAAAAGCACTACAGGAATAGAAATTAGAAAGATATTGCGAATGGATGCCATTTCCCGATCGATCGCTTGTAAATTAACAGCGATCGCTATTTGAGTCTGAGGAGAATGAATCGCGCCCACGCGCCAAACTGCCATCCTAGTACGCTGGGTTGCTAGTTTAGCTTTGAAAACTCTAGGAAAATCAGGTCGATCGAATTGAGGAGGTCGATCGCGCGGGGGTCTTCTTTCTCTGGGTAAGAATGAATCGGGTCGATCGGGAGGTTGTCGATCGGGAGGTGGTGGATAGGGTGGAGGTGGTGGAGGGGGAGGTTCTAATTGAAAAGGTATTCTGGTAGGATCGGGAGGCGGTTGAGGCAGCGATCGCCATAGTGAATTGGCATCAATTCCATCTTGCCACTGGCTCGATCGGTACAGCAAATTACCATCTCTATCAGTCACCAGCAAAGCCACGGTTGTTTCCCCATCATTCATGCCCAAAACTGAGGGTAAAGAATCATTATAAACATCCCATTGGGCCGATTGCGGGCGGGTAGATTGGATTAACTGATTCTTGATTTCAGCATCAAGACGCTTGACCTTAGCATCGTAAATCAACCACCACGAAACAATACTAAAGCCAATTAGAGCAATACTTGCTAGAACAGCAGATGATAGAGCAATGCGAAAGCGAAAAGATTGCAATTTCACGATGGGGAATCTGGTTTGCGAAACCGATAGCCAACGCCGCGCACGCTCTCAACCCATCCTGTACCGCCGATGGGTTCAATTTTCTTGCGAATGCGTTGAATACATACATCTACTACATTGGTGTTTGGGTTGAAATCATAACCCCAGATATGTTCGAGGATTTGCGTGCGGGTGAGTACCCTACCGGGCGATCGCATCAGATATTCCAAGAGATTAAATTCTCGACTTGTAAGTTCTACCGCATGGCGATCGCAGGTAACTTCTCGGAGAATGCGATCGAGCTTAACAGGGCCAACGCTTAGAATATTTTGGCGATCGCCCGAAGCACGCCGCACCACAGCATAAATCCGAGCAACTAACTCCTCAACAAAAAACGGTTTAGCCAAATAGTCATCAGCACCGAGATGTAACCCTTCAATGCGATCGTCGAGTTCATTGCGAGCAGTTAATAAAATCACGGGTACGTTGCGTCCAGCCTTTCGCAGATGTTTGAGAATAGATAATCCGTCTTTTCCCGGCAAAACAATATCAAGCACGATCGCATCGTACTCATTATCCATCGCCCGCCCATAGCCATCGTTGCCATTATCGCAATAATCGACCACAAAACCTTGTTCTTTCAAGCCCATACAAACAAAATTGGCGATTTTTTCTTCATCTTCAACGTATAGAACATTCATAGATTTACCTATTCGGTTGTGATTATACGGCCATCAGGGATTTACTTAAATTACAAAACTGTAATCCATCCGCACTGTTGCAGGTAATGTTTTGGGAATTTGATGTAGTTATAAACATTTTTGGATTGGCGATCGTAACTATCATGAAAATTACTTCACTACTGGCATTACCTGCTACAGCCTTGCTGCTGGGATTTAGCAGCTTGACTTTTCCCCATCAAACTACAACTAATTCTAATACTGTACTAGCCCAGAGCCAGCCCGAACCGAATCAAGAGCGCAGACATCCGCCCCGTATAGATTTTGCTGCTGCTGCCAAACAATTAGGAGTCAGCGAAGCCGAGTTAATCGAAGCTTTGGGCCTACCCGCCAAACCGCCGGAACCACCAAGTGAAAATAATCGCCCGCCCAGCCCACCGCCCCCTCCTCGTTTAGATATTCCCGGTGCAGCGAAAAAGTTGGGAGTCACCGAAGCAGAGTTGATTAAAATTCTTGGCATTCCACCGCGTCCACCGGGCGATCGTAATGTACCTCAAAATTCGGAAAAACGCTAATTTATCCACATTACAAAACTGTAATCCTAGGACAGGGATAAATGTCATATTCAAGCAACTTAATGAGTGAAGAGACTAAATCAAAGGCAGATTGAGAATTCATTTCTTTAGCCTGACAACAGATTCAAACTTAGAAAACTAATCCAGGTAATTACATCATGCCAGCACTATTTCCTAATTCAATCAATGCACCCGGCAACCAACCTCCCCAAAATCAAGGCGCACCGGGCAACCAACCTCCTCAAAATCAAGGCGCACCGGGCAATCCACCTCCCCAAAATCAAGGCGCAGCGGGCAACCAACCTCCCCAAAACCAAGGCGCACCGGGCAACCAACCTCCCCAAAATCAAGGCGCACTGGGCAATCAACCTCCTCAAAACCAAGGCGCAGCGGGCAATCAACCTCCCCAAAATCAAGGCGCAGCGGGCAACCAACCTCCCCAAAATCAAGGCGCACTGGGCAATCAACCTCCTCAAAACCAAGGCGCAGCGGGCAACCAACCTCCCCAAAATCAAGGCGCACCTGCCAATCCTCCCGAAAACCAAGGCGCATCGGGCAATCCCCCTCAAAATCAAGGCGCAGCGGGCAACCAACCTCCCCAAAACCAGGGCGAAATTGGCAATACTCCTCCTCAAAACCAGGGGGGAATCGGCAATATTCCTCCTCAAAACCAGGGGGGAATCGGCAATATTCCTCCCCAAAATCAAGGCGCACCCGGTGGCAATCCTCCTCCTCAAAACCAGGGCGCACAACTTACGAATTCTGCTTTACCTCCCCAAAACCCAACTCCACCCCCTCCCCCAGCTAACAGTATTAGCACCACAGCAGGAAACGACAATATTACCGGAGATAGTTTAGATAACTTTATCCTAGGCAGTAGTGGCACAGATACGATAACTGGAGGAGCAGGCACAGATACAATTAGCTATCTTTCGCTGGGCAGCGGCATTACCATTGAGGCTAAAGGTATTGTAGATAAAGGCGCAGCAGGTACAGATACCCTGCAAAATATAGAACAAATAATTGCTCCTTTAGGACAGAGTAATACCATCGATGCTTCTACAGGTAGCGGCACAGCTTCTATTAATGTGGATTTGTCGCAGAATCGTTTGGCGGTTAACAATTTACCCGGTATTGGCACTCTGAATTTTACTGTAGAAAATTTCGTTAATGTCACAGGAACTCCGAATGTAGATGTCCTTACCGGAAATATCCAAAACAATTCTTTAGTAGGAGGAGATGGTAACGATACACTCTCTGGTTTGCGCGGCAATGATACCCTGATTGGAGTCAATCCATCAAGTGCTACACCGGGAAGCAATGAAACCGATGTGCTGATTGGTGGTCGGGGTAGAGATATTTTTGTTCTCGGTGATGCCACCAAGACATACTATAGTGGAACAGGATTTGCATCGATTCAAGATTTTCAGCAGGGAATCGATCGCATTCAGTTACGTGGGAGTCTCTCTGACTACAATATTGTTGGTAACTCCATCAATTTGGCTGGTACATCTGACCAAATTGCTGTAATTCAAGGCGGCTTTACTCCTGATAGTTTCCTATTTGTGTAATATCAATTCCGGCTGCACTCCTTATGATACCGAGGACACGGAAGTGCCGTGTCCTAATTTATTCTTCCTACTTCTTCCTTCGTGTCCTTCGCGTCTTCGCGGTTCAATACTCTAATTTTTCCAGCACCAAAGGAGCAAATGCACTAATTTTCTGCAAACGCCGATCGCTCTTTAATCCAATCGAGTAAAATAGGATTGACCAGTTCCGGCGCTTCGTCTTGCGGGCAGTGCCCCACTCCCTCCAAAGGAATAAACTTTTCAACAGCCGGAAACTTAGCCAATTCTCGTCCCAATGCGATCGGCTCCCAAGGGTCATCTGTCCCCCACAAAATCAAAGCCGGACAGCTTAAACGCGGCAACAAATCCTCCGGTAGCGGGCCTTGAGAATAACTGATAAATGCCACAAATACTTCCACTGCGCCGCTGTCTTTGGCAGGTTCCAGCAGCATATTTACCAGTTCGTCGGTGACAGCTTCAGGACGGCGATAAGCTTGCAAAAGCACTTTTTTTACTGTTTTTGGCGTTGCTAATTGTTTAAAAAATAATTGACTTATCCACTTGACATTTAAAACTTTTTGTGCGATTGGCGCTCCAAAACTGCGATACCAAGGCAATTCGGCGCGTTTGCGATCGTGCAGCAACCGCAGGGAACAATTGAGTAAAATTACGCCAGAAGCAATATCGGGAAAATCCACAGCGGCTTGCATAATTGCCACGCAGCCGATCGAATTTCCGACCAGAAAAGCCGACCCGCCCGCAACTTCCCGACAAAAATCAGCAATTAGCTGTCCCCAAGTTTCAAAAGTATAGTCAATTTCAAGTTTGGGCGCGGGTTTAGCAGAACCGCCAAAACCGATGAGGTCGATCGCATAACAGCGGCAATCAGCAGCCAGCGCCGGCAAATTCTTGCGCCAGTGGCCCCAAGACGCACCGAAACCGTGGACAAACACCACCGCAGGCCCCTGCGTTCCCGCAGTTTGGTAGCAAATCGGAAAGCCTTTCCACAGCCAAGTTTGAGGGACAACAGCAGTTGACAAAGTGGGAATAGAAGATGTCATACGATTCTAGATTTTAGATTTTAGATTTTAGATGAATGCAAGGCTGCAAAGAACTCAAGTCATCAAAAAAAATGGGTGGAAACCCCGTCCTTATAGGACGGCTTTACAAAAAGACACAAGACAAGAAAGATCAACCATATCACAGAAGACGTGTTAGAGTGTGATGATGGAAAAAGCCTACCGCTATCGCTTCTATCCCACCGCCGAGCAAGAAAATCTCTTGCGACGGACAATGGGTTGTGCGCGGCTAGTGTACAACAAGGCTTTAGCTTTTCGTACAGAATCTTGGTACGAGCGTCAAGAGAGAGTTGGCTACAGAGAAACTTCCTCAATGCTGACCAATTGGAAGAAAGAGGAGGAGCTTGATTTCCTGAACGAAGTTAGTTGCGTACCTCTTCAGCAGGGGCTCAGACACCTTCAAACAGCTTTTACCAATTTCTTTGGGGGACGAGCTAAATATCCTAATTTCAAGAAAAAGCACAACGGCGGTAGCGCTGAATTTACCAAGTCCGCTTTCCGTTGGAAAAACGGACAGGTATTTCTGGCTAAGTGTAATGAGCCGCTACCTATTCGCTGGAGCAAACAAATTCCCGTAGGCTGTATCCCGTCTACTATTACGGTAAAGTTAACACCCGCTGGGCGCTGGTATGTCTCCATAGTTGTAGACGACTACACGATTAAACCGCTTCCAAAAATAGATAAAACTATAGGTTTGGATGTGGGAATCAGCAGTCTGATTGCCACTAGCGACGGCAACAAGATTGTCAATCCCAAGCATTTCAAGAAGCTTCGCAAGAAGTTAAAAAGGAAGCAAAAAGCTTTAGCTCGTAAACAGAAAGGAAGCAATAATCGAGGAAAAGCGCGGGTGCAAGTGGCTAAAGTCCACGCACAGATAGCTGATGTGCGTAAAGATTTCCTGCACAAGCTAACGACTCAACTGGTTCGTGAAAACCAAACGATTGTAGTTGAGGATTTGGCTATTAAGAATATGGTGAAGAACCATAAATTAGCTATTGCTATCAGCGACGCTAGTTGGGGTGAGTTAATTCGCCAACTAAGTTACAAGTGTCAGTGGTACGGGCGAGATATTCTAAAAATAGACCGCTGGTTTCCTAGTTCTAAACGTTGTGGAAACTGCGGTCAAATTGTAGATAAATTGCTGTTGAATATTCGGGAATGGAAATGTCCTAAGTGCGGGACAAAGCATGACCGCGATATCAATGCAGCAAAAAATATTTTGGCGGCTGGGCTAGCCGTGTCAGTCTGTGGAGCAACCATAAGACCCCAAGAGAGTAAATCTCGGAAGGCAGGTGCTACGAAGCAGAAACCTAATCGGTGACGATTGGGAATCCCCGTACTTTTAAGTCGGGGTGGATGTCAATACTACAAACCGTATCGCAATTCGAGGCAACCGCTAGGACATAAATCCCAAACCCTCTTCCCTCCTCCCTCTGCGCCCTCTGCGCCCTCTGCAGTTAATTCCTCTTCCTTCTGACTTTGCAGTTAGAGCCGATATTATGTCAGGATTAAAGATGCTGACTTCTTTGCTTTATTGAAATTTCCCCTATGCCAACGATCGCCCCAACTTCCGTCGTGCCGTTTCTCGGTTCCGAAATTGTACCCGACTACGACACAGCCAAAGTAGTAATCTTACCAATTCCCTACGAGGCAACAACCACCTACCGCCGGGGGTGCGAAAACGGGCCCGCTAAACTTCTAGAAGCTTCTCATCAACTCGAGTGCTACGACGAAGAACTAGATTCCGAAGTTTGCTACGATGTCGGAATTTATACAAAAGAGCCGATCGCCGATACGCGCAACAGCCAACGGGTTTCATCCTCAGAAATGCTGCAAGTCACCCAAGCCGCAGTGCATCAGCTAGTTACCGAAAATAAATTTGTCATCTCCCTCGGAGGCGAACACAGCATCACTGCCGGCGTTGTTGAAGGTTATCGCCAAGCATACCCAAACGAACCTTTCACAGTTGTGCAAATCGACGCCCACGGCGACTTGCGGCACGAGTACGAAGGCTCGATTCACAACCACGCCTGCGTGATGCGACGTATTGTAGATATGGGCTTACCGACACTGCAAATCGGGATTCGCGCTATCTGCAAAGAAGAAGCAGACTTAATTAAAGCAAAACAGCTAAACGTGATTCGAGCTAGGGAAATCGCTACTCAACCGGATTGGGCCGATCGGGCAATTGGCAGCATAACAACTAAGCGAGTATTTTTGACGATCGACTTAGACGGCATCGATCCGACTTTAATTCCAGGGGTGGGAACACCCGAACCGGGCGGGTTAAATTGGTATTCCCTCACCGGATTTTTGCGCCGCATCTTCGAGTCCTACGAAGTAATCGGGTGTGACATTATGGAATTAGCACCTCTTGTAGATTCTGTAGTCTCAGAATTTACCGCCGCCAAATTAGCATACAAACTTATTGGATACCAAGCTCTGGCTCAAGGTTGGCTAAAGCCAGACGAGGAATAAATCGCGAAGTACGAATCACAATAGGCTGTTGGCAAGGCTAGAATTAAGCTAAAGCCAAACAACAGCCAATTTTATTCGTGCTGACAGTTTCATCTTTCATGCTGGCAAATACTGCTCTTCACCTCCTGAAAACATGAGTTTACTAATCGATACACCGGGTACTCCCATTAACGGCTACGCTCCCGATTTTGAATTGCCGGGAGTTGACGAAGAAGTTCACCATTTAGCTCGCTATTTAGAAAAATATCGAGCTATAGGGGTGATATTTATGTGCAATCACTGTCCTTACGTGAAGTTGTATCTAAATCGCCTGAAAGAAATTCAAGCAGAGTTTCAAGATCGAGATGTTACTTTAATCGGGATTAATGCTAATGATGCAAATCAATATCCTGAAGATAGTTTTGAGAGTATGAAAACTTTTGCGGCTGACAATCAGCTCAATTTTCCCTACATCCGAGATGTTGCTCAAGATGTGGCTGAAAGTTTTGGGGCTTCTAAAACGCCGGAGGTTTTTTTATTAGACCAAGATGGCAGATTGCGCTACAAAGGTTTAATTGACGACAACGCTGACGATCCGGGGGCGGTGGGGGTGTCTTATCTGCGGAGTGCGATCGACCAATTGCTCAACACTCAACCCGTTGAGCCTTCCACTACAGAGGCGATCGGCTGTTCTATCAAATGGCGATCGTAGTCATTAGTCATTAGTTGAAAGGTGCCTCTGTTGTGAGATTGTTGGTTTGTATCGAAAATAATAGTAGCTGACGCACCCTACTTCATTATGGTAGGGTGCGTCCGGTTTTACATTCTCAATTTACACGAAAAGTCTAGTTCTAATGCACCATTGATCGGAAGCTGCTGTAAGCTAGATTTCTCGATCGCCCTATGAAAAATTAGAACATAGCCCTATGAAAACAAAACGCATCCTTAACTTCATTGTAGTAGCCGTCGTAGCAATGACACTACTAATTACTTGGAACTTGTTTAAAAGCATTCCTCCAGTCATAGCACAGCAGCAAACCTCCTTAACAGTATCCGCCGCTATCAGCCTCTCACAAGCTTTACAAGAACTCAAAACAGTTTATCAGACCAGCAATCCCAAAGTTAAGATTACTTATAATTTCGGTGCTTCCGGCGCTCTGGCACAGCAAATTCAGCAAGGAGCGCCAGTAGATGTATTTCTCAGCGCCGCTACAAAACAAATGAACGATTTGCAGCAATCTAACCTGTTAATTAACGACACGCGCCGCAATTTGCTAACAAATCGTCTGGTTTTGATTACTCCTAAAAATGGCGTTGCTTCGAGCGATTTTAAAGAGTTGACAGATGCCAGAATAAAGAAAATTGCGATCGGCGAACCGAAAAGCGTACCTGTGGGTCAATATGCTCAGGAAATGCTAAATAAACTTGGATTGTGGCAGCAACTCCAGCCAAAGTTAGTGCTAGGAAATAACGTCCGCCAAGTGCTGACATTTGTCGAAAGCGGTAACGTTGATGCTGGTATAGTTTACACGACTGATGCCAAAGCATCGGACAAAGTAACTGTGCGACTAACGGCTGCTGAAAATTTGCACTCGCCCATTGTTTATCCGCTGGCAGTTATTAGAAACAGCCGCAATCCGGCTGTTGCGAAAGCGTTTGTTGACTTTTTGGCGGGCGATCGGGCTAAAATAGTATTTCAGAAATACGGATTTGGGATAGGTCGATAACTAACTAATGATAGATTTTTTACCGCTGATGAAAGCAGATAAGCGCTGATTAACGCGGATTTATTTATAAATGGAATTTGATATTTCTCCGCTTTGGATATCTCTAAAATCCTCCGCTATTGCGACATTTATCACCTTTTTCCTGGGAATAGCCGCCGCCCGGTGGATGCTTTCAACTCGCATCCGAGGTAAAGCTTTGATTGAAGGGATTTTCATTTCTCCCTTAGTTTTGCCGCCGACAGTAGTCGGATTTTTGCTGCTGCTGCTGTTTGGGAGAAATGGGGCGATCGGGCAATTTTTGCTACAATTCGACTTAACTATAATTTTCACTTGGCAAGCCGCCGCCATTACTGCCACAGTTGTATCATTTCCCCTCATGTACAAAACTGCTTTGGCAGCTTTTGAGCAAATTGATGCCAATCTTCTCAACGCAGCCCGCACTTTGGGAGCATCGGAGTGGCAAGTTTTTTGGCGGATTATGTTGCCGCTAGCATGGCCGGGAATTTTAGCAGGAACTATTCTCGCCTTTGCTCGCGCTTTGGGTGAATTCGGCGCGACGTTGATGTTAGCGGGGAATATTCCCGGACAAACTCAAACTATCCCGATGGCAATTTATTTTGCTGTGGAAGCAGGGGATATGAGGCAAGCTGCTATTTGGGTTTTGATTATTCTTAGTCTTTCTTTGAGCGTGCTAACTGCTGTTAATTTTTGGACTGATTTACAAAGGAAATCGCCCCAACCGAATTCGAGCCAAAGACTGCAATCAAATCTTCCTAAATTCGCGTCTAGTTTTACCACCCAATCTCAAAAACAACAACCGAAAAGCGGACTTTATTTAAGCATTTTTAAACCTCTCTCTAGTTTGGCCTTGGATGTCGGTTTCGATATTGGCCCGGAAGTGCTGGGAATTTTGGGCGCGTCGGGTTCCGGCAAAAGCATGACTCTGCGCTGTATCGCTGGTTTAGAAACTCCAAGGAGCGGTCAAATTTCAGTCAATGGCAGGATTTTATTTGACTCAGCACAGGGCATTAATGTAGCTTCTAAAGACCGCCGCATCGGTTTTTTGTTTCAAAACTATGCTTTATTTCCTCACTTGACTGTGGCTCAAAATATTGCCTTTGGCTTGCAGCATTTATCTGAAAGCGAGCAAAAACTTCGAGTAAAAGAACAACTAATTGCGGTGCAAATGTCGGGACTGGAAAACCGCTACCCGCACGAACTTTCGGGGGGCCAACAGCAGCGGGTGGCTTTGGCGAGGGCGATCGCCCCTTCTCCAGAATTGCTGCTGTTAGACGAACCGTTTTCTGCTTTAGATACTCACTTACGCAGTCAACTCGAACGGGAGTTAATGCAGACTCTGGCTAATTATCGGGGCATTACTTTGTTTGTCAGCCACAATTTAGAGGAAATTTACCGGGTGTGCAAAAATCTGTTGGTATTGGCCGAGGGAAGGCCGATCGCCTTTGATACCAAAGAGAACATTTTCGATCGCCCTGGCAACTTCACTGTCGCCCAGTTGACGGGCTGTAAGAACTTCTGTGCAGCTAAACCGATCGCAGAAACACTCGTCGAGGCGATCGACTGGGGCTGTACTCTGACTGTAGTTGAACCAATTCCCAAATCTCTAGTTTTTGTGGGAATTCGGGCTCATCAACTGACTTTTGTTAGCGGGTGCGATCGTGAAAATACTTTTGCTTGTTGGATCGCTTCGACTGTGGAAACTCCGCACCGGGTGACATTATATCTCAAATTGCACTCGCCTCCCAATGATTCCCAAGATTATCACTTGCAAGCCGAAGTTTTCAAGGAAAAGTGGAGGGCTATTAAGGACAATTCTTTTCCCTGGTATGTTCATTTGGAGCCAATTAGGTTAATATTAATGGAAGCCTGAGTTAACTAGGAATATACAGTTAACCGTCAACACTCAACAGTTAACCGTCAACACTCAACAGCTAAATACCTCTTAACTAAACATCAAATCATGACTGAAAAAATTCAAAAAACCGACGCAGAATGGCAACAGCAACTAACGCCAGAACAGTTTAAAGTCGCCCGTAAAAAGGGAACAGAAAGAGCTTTTAGCGGCGAGTATCACGACAACAAAAAGCCCGGAATTTATAATTGCATTTGCTGCGGTACGGAGCTATTTAAATCAGAAACAAAGTTCGATTCCGGTACCGGTTGGCCGAGTTTCTACGCTCCAGTTAGCGAAGAAAATGTCAAGTGCGAGTCGGATAACACCTTGTTCATGCGCCGAACAGAGGTACTGTGCGCTGTTTGCGACGCTCATCTCGGTCACGTATTTAACGACGGGCCGAAACCTACCGGTCAGCGTTACTGCATGAATTCTGCTGCTCTTAATTTCGTCCCCAAGGATTAATTCAGTCCACAGCCAACACTCAGCAATCAACGGTTCTCAGAAAAATTGTTCTGGAACAAGCTCAAAAGCCTGTTCCAGACAATTGATGTTCAAAATGCACCCGTACTGCTATCTTATGGTGGAGGCAAAAAGAGTAAAAAAATAGTGGCGGCATGGGGATGGTATATCAGCGAGTTTTGCTGAAGCTCAGCGGTGAAGCGCTGATGGGCAGCTTGGGCTACGGCATCGATCCGGTAGTCGTTCAGTCGATCGCCCAGGAAGTGGCCAAAGTCGTGTCCCAAGGCATTCAAATCGCGATAGTTGTCGGTGGTGGCAACATTTTTCGCGGGGTGAAAGCTGCTTCGGCAGGGATGGATCGGGCAACGGCTGATTATGTGGGCATGATTGCTACGGTGATGAATGCTATCACTTTGCAGGATGCCCTTGAACAAGCAGGAGTGCCAACGAGGGTGCAATCGGCGATCGCTATGCAAGAAGTAGCTGAACCCTACATCCGGCGGCGGGCGATTCGCCACCTAGAAAAAAAACGAGTAGTGATTTTTGGTGCCGGTTCTGGCAACCCTTTTTTTACTACTGATACTACAGCCGCTTTGCGGGCGGCTGAAATTGATGCAGAGGTGATTTTTAAAGCTACTAAGGTAGATGGGGTCTACGATTCCGACCCCCACCTCAACCCCAACGCGCGCAGGTATCAAACCCTCACCTATGCCCACGTCTTGAATCAAGATTTGCGGGTGATGGACAGTACCGCGATCGCCCTTTGCAAAGAAAATAATATTCCTATTATGGTATTTGACCTCTCGGTGTCGGGCAACATCTACCGAGCTGTAATGGGAGAATCTATTGGAACTCTTGTCGGAGGTTTTTGTGAAGTTAGCTGAAGCAGAAGATCATATGCAAAAGGCAGTTGAGGCTACTCAACGGTCTTTTAATACTATTAGGACGGGACGCGCCAACGCCTCCCTCCTCGATCGAGTCATGGTAGATTATTACGGAGCTCCAACTCCGATCAAATCCCTTGCCAACATCGGCACGCCGGATGCGACTACGATCAACATTCAACCGTTCGATCGCACAGCACTCACCTCGATCGAAAAAGCGATTTCCCTGTCGGATGTAGGACTCGTTCCCAACAACGACGGTTCAGTTATTCGCTTGAACATTCCGCCCCTGACGAGCGACAGACGCCAAGAATTTGTCAAAATGGCCGCGAAGTTTGCCGAAGAAGGTAAAGTTGCAATTCGCAATATCCGCCGCGATGCCGTTGACTCGATTCGCAAGCAGGAAAAAAGCAGCGATATCTCTAAAGATGAATCCCGCGACTTGCAAGATAAAATTCAAAAGCTGACGGACAAGTACGTTGCCAAAATAGAAGAAGTTCTGGCAGCGAAAGAGAAAGATATCACGACTGTTTAGGGAATGGGAAATTGGGCAGGGGGAATAGGAATAGTTTTGAAATTGCCGAGATCCGGCAGCGAACAACGAGCAGACACTTAATGATTTGTGAGTTGTGAGTTAAAAACTCAAGATTTAACACTCATTAACTTACCAATTCCTCCTGCCCCATGACCAATCACCCATTACCAGTTACCCATTACCCAAAATGTTTGATTGCATTATTGTCGGTGCGGGTCCGGCAGGCAGCACAGCAGCTTATCACCTGGCAAAGCAGGGACGTTCTGTTTTGGTAGTAGAAAAAGCATCTTTGCCCCGCAATAAACCTTGTGGCGGCGGCGTAACTCCTGCGATCGCCCAATGGCTCGATTTTGACCTGACGCCAGCTATTTCTCTGAAAGCTAACAAAATTAGCTACACCTGGAAAATGGGAGACCCGGTGGAAGTTGAGATACGTTCGCCAATGTGGATGGTACAGCGAGATGTATTTGACGATTTTTTAATTAAACAAGCTCAAAAAACTGGTGCGGAACTTAGACACTCTACACAAGTTAAAGGAATTGAGTTTAAAAATTCTGTTTGGGAAGTTAAAACAAACTCAGAACCTGTTTCTGGCCGCTATTTGATTGCTGCTGACGGTGCCGGCGGGCCGATGACTAAGTGGCTAGGATTGAAAGAACAAAAACTTTGTTTGAGCGCAAGTTTAGAAACTCGCTCAATCAAGGGCAACGCCATCAATTTCGATTTTGGTACTATAAAAAAAGGTTTTATCTGGAGCTTTCCCAAAGCTGACGGCTACTCTTTGAGTATTGCTGCGATGCGGGGTGACAAACCAAAAGATATCAAGAAAATTTTGGCCGACTACGCAACTAAGTGCGGTGCGGATGTTAGTGTCAGCAACGTGCGGGAACACGCCATGAGTCTGTGGAATGGCGATCGTAAATTGCACTCGCAAAATGCCCTACTCGCAGGAGACGCAGCCTGTCTCGCCGACCCCCTGTCCGGTGAGGGAATTCGACCTGCAATATTTAGCGGATTTAAGGCCGCTAAGGCGATCGATCGAGCTCTTGAAGGTGCCGACGACGCCCTAGAGCAGTACACTCAATCGATCGCCCAAGAATGGGGAACTGATATGGTTTGGGCCGAGCGCTTGGCTAGGGCATTCTATCAGTTTACAGGAGCTGCTTATAGAGCGGGCGTCAAATTGCCGATGACTACTCAGTTGATGAGCAAAGTTTTGTGTGGGGAACTGCGTTATGCCGATATCGCTAACCGCGCTTTTAACAAGCTGATGCCGTTTTAGAAGGAAGTCCGAGGGAATAACGCATATTGTTAAATCCCCATTGCTTCTTCTTCATTTCCAATTCTTAATCGTTAATTTAAAAATAGGAATTACCCATTATTCCTCATAAAGCCAGGTGATTCCTAGATTTTTCCTTGCCCAACCCCCTGTTTTCCAATAAACTAGGTTTAAAAGCGTAACTGCTATTTTAAATAAAGTCTATGCGAGGATTTTTTAATACAAGCCCCGCGCTGCTTATACGATAAATCTCAAATACTCCTGGAGGCAAAAAGTGGTTTGACACGTTACTAAGAGCGCGGTAAGGCGCTTCAGGGGCAGCTTAAATAATTACATTCTACCTAGATCCTGTAAAATATAAAATCTCAAATCTAATGATAATTTATTTTTATAAAGTAGAGGAGCCTTACGGCTGCTTTTCTAATTTTTCACTACACGACATTAGCCTGCACGGTCAAGATTGGTTGACTGTGGAACATTACTATCAAGCCCAGAAATTTGTCAGCGCTGATGAAAGATTAGTGGCGGCGATTCGATCTGTAGCAACTCCCCAGGAAGCCGCCAAATTAGGTCGCGATCCGAACCACCGGATTCGCGCTGATTGGGAAGCGGTGAAAATTCCCATTATGCGCGAAGCAGTTTTAACTAAGTTTCTCACTCATACAGACATTCAAGCGATTCTCATCGCCACAGGGGATCGAGTGATTGTCGAGGATTCGCCAACGGATTACTACTGGGGGTGTGGCTGCGATCGCACCGGTCAAAATCATTTGGGTAAAATTCTGATGAGCGTGCGCCAAGAAATTAGTCAACGCTTTGCGCGCTGATAGAAACTCAAATTCTTTCGTTAATTATCATTATATGAAGTTATACAACAAATGTCAAGTTATCCTAACAATAAATAATTTTCATAGTAAGAGTTTAATATTGCGAGAAATTTATAAGAGCATTAAAATAATAATTATTATTTGCTTAAGTCCCTCTGTCTGTTGAAGGCAAGGATTCAATCGGCGCGATCGCAGATTTTCCTGACCCCTGTGTCCCCGAGGCGATACACCGTCGTCTCTCAAGAGTGCGCCCCTGCTAAATTGTACAGATCGGTTGAGTCAAAAAGTCAGGCTGATACATTTGAGTTTGATTGCTCCAACAGCCAATCAAAACTTCTTATTATCATTATATAATTACCAAAGGAGATGTATGCAAGTTACTGAAAATACCCAAGCATTACATTATAAACTAGAGAGAGAAGTTTTGGTACGGCGGATAACTGAACGCATCCGTCAATCTCTAGAATTAGATGATATTTTAACCAGTACGGTAGGAGAAGTGCGGTCTTTTTTGAAAACAGATCGCATTATGATTTACAGGTTTAGTGCCGACGGAAGTGGAGAAGTTGTGGCTGAGTCAATTAATAACAACTGTCTCCCTTCCTTGAAAGGACTGCACTTTCCCGCAGACGACATTCCCGCGAGCGCCCGGGAGATGTATGTCACTTTGCGCCAGCGGACAATAATAGATGTTAACTCCGGCACGATCGTCCTAAGTCCCCTCGATGCGGCAGATACCGGTCAACCTTTAGTAAAGGAAGAGATGCACTACCGAGCGCTCGATCCTTGCCACACCGCTTACCTGATGGCAATGGGAGTGCAATCTTCCTTAGTCGTGCCGATTTTGCACCGCAGGATCGCGTCGGAAAACAGCAAAACAGATATCTGCGAGGCGGCAACGTGTCTGACTCGATACGAACCAGGAAATAATCAAAAAATTCACATCGAACTGTGGGGACTTTTAGTGTCTCACCACTGTACCCCCCTCAATATTTCACCAGCAGATTTAGAAGTAGTTCAGCTCGTATCAGATCAATTGTCTAGCGCCATAGCCCACGCACTCCTCCTGCAGCAAACCCGCTCTCAAGCCGCCCGGGAAGCCACCGTGAGCCGCATAGCAGCCCTGTTGTACGGTCACGTCAACATTCAACTGCAAGAGGGCTTAGAAGCCACCGTCACCGCTTTGGGTGGCAGCGGCGGCAGACTCTATCTCAACCCGCCGAAAATCAACGGTGAGAAGTTATCTGCTCCCAAGATTGAAGGAGGATTGTCAATCGCCCCGGCTCACAGTGATGCTACCTTTGAACTGTTCACCACAGGAGAACAACCGACACTTCCGAACTGGGAAAAAATTAAGGCGATCGAAGCTCATCCCCTCTGGCAGGAATGGCTAACCAAAGGATTCAAAAATACCAAAGAAATTCCCACATTCCCAATTCTTAATAATTCTCAATTCCCAGTTTGGATAATTACAGACTTATACAAAGAACCTCTATTTAGAGTTTTAGTTCCTGGTTTCCAAGCTACTAAAATTAGGGGTTTGCTCGTAATTCCCCTCCACTACCAACAACAAGTAGTCGGCTGTTTGACCATTTTCCGCAATGAAATTGATACCGAAAAAATGTGGGCTGGGCGCTTTGACAGCAGCGCTGCACAAACCCTTCCCAGACAATCTTTTGAAATCTGGCGAGAAATAAAAAAAGGTCAGTCGCCAGAGTGGAAGTGGGAGGAGATCGAGCAAGCTTTAGCTATAGGCAGCCAATTTTGTTCGGCAATTGGGCAGTACGTTCTTCATAAAGAAGTGCAAACCCTGAATGCCAACTTGGAGCGCCAAGTTCAAGAACGCACGGCCCAATTGCAACAATCCTTGGAGTTTGCCAAAGTATTGACGCGAGTTAGAGACCAGATTTGCAGCACCTTAGATTTAAAAATCATACTGCAAACTATTGTGCGAGAAGTGAGAGTTTTGTTGGATACCGATCGCACGGTAATCTACCAATTTGCAGCAGACAAACAGGGCGAGGTAGTTGTCGAAGCTGTTTGCGGCCAGTGGCCGTCCATTTTAGGTATCACAGCTCCAGAAGGATGCTTTCCCGAAGGCTCAGACTGCTTTTATCGAGCCGGACGGGTGCGAGCAATTAATGATATTTATACTGAGGAATTAACACCCTGTCACCGCGATTTTTTGGAAGAGTTGCAGGTGAGAGGAAGTTTAATTGTGCCCATGAGAGGCAAAGATTCCCAATTGTGGGGGTTGCTGATTGCCCATGAGTGTTCGGGGCCAAGAGTTTGGCAAACAGCAGAACAGGAATTGGTGCAACATTTAGCGGCTCAAGCTGCGATCGCCATTCACCAAGCAGAACTTTATCAAGAAAGTCTCAATGCAGCAACTGCCGATCGATTAAAAGCCGAACAGCTAGCTAAAACCGTCACAGAACTGCACAATACCCAAGCCCAACTGATTCAAACCGAAAAAATGTCCAGTCTCGGACAACTGCTGGCCGGAGTCGCCCACGAAATCAATAACCCCGTTAACTTTATCTACGGCAATCTGTCCCACGCCAGCGAATACACCAAAGATTTGCTCTGCTTGGTGGAACTCTACCGCCAGCACTACCCCAATCCCAACCCACAAATTAACGAGTGTTCCGAAGCAATCGACATCGAATTTCTTGCCGAAGATTTGCCAAAAATTTTGGGTTCCATGACAGTCGGAGTTGAGCGCATCCGCCAGTTAGTTGTATCTTTGCGTAATTTTTCCAGAAGCGATCAAGCCGAGAAAAAAGCCGTTAACATTCACGAGGGCATCGACAGTACCCTGTTGATTTTGCAGCACCGGATCAAAGCCAATTCTGATCACAACACCGTAGAAATCATTAAAGAATATGGCAATTTGCCCTTAGTAGAATGCTATGCCAGCTCGCTCAATCAGGTATTTATGAATCTGATCGGTAATGCCCTTGACGCTCTAGAAATGGGAAAAAAAGACGGAGTTATGAATCTTCCCTTTAAGGCGGCAAGTGCAGAGGCGACACATTTAACCTCCCAAAAACTGGCTATCGAGTCAGGAGATATAAAGGCCACCACCGAGTGTTTGATTCCTGATTTCCCATCCCCTTGCATTCGGATTCGCACCCAATTAATCGATGAAAAAACGGTAGGAATTTGCATTGCAGACAATGGTCACGGCATCCCCAAAGAGTTAATTTCTCACATCTTTAATCCGTTTTTTACTACTAAACCCGTCGGTCGGGGCACGGGTTTAGGACTGTCTATCAGTTACCAAATTGTAGTTGAGAAACACCAAGGCGTACTTAAGTGTGTTTCTGTACCCGGTCATGGTACAGAGTTCTGGATCGAGATTCCCCTGAATTAGGCAACCGTCAAGGCAAGATTAGCTTCACCAGCACAGAACCGATCGATCCCAGAAGACTCATAAAGTCGCCGCGGCTGGAAGTGCGGGGCTCCGTAGGCTTTTGACGTGCAACAATGGCTTCGGCTAACTGCTTTGACAACTCCTGACCTTGGGGATTTCCTTGAGCGACAAATAGTTGGTTTGCTCTGGCCGCGTCTTGAGCCGCACCGCTGAAGTCTCCCAAGTCAGCGCGAGACATACTGCGGGCAAAATAAACGGCTGCTAAATCCGATTTCAGATTCAGCGCTTGATTGTAATAATCAATGGCGTTTCTGTAGTTTCCTGCTTGAGCTTCCAGCACTCCCAACCGGTAGAAGTCTTCAGCGGTGCCGATATTGGTTGGCATTCCTCTAACTCCGAGCAGTTGCGCGTTAGTTAAATTGGCGTTGAGCAAATTGGCGTCGCTGAGATAGGCACTTCTCAAGTCAGCACCGCTGAGGTTGGCACCCGTGAGGTTGGCCCCTGTCAGGTTGACGCCAAACAGGCTAGTGCCGCTGAGGTTGGCACCGCTGAGGTCAGCCCCGGTGAGGTTGGCTCGACTGAGGTTAGCCAACCTCAAGTCAGCACCTTTGAGATTGGCTCCGGTTAAGTTGGCTAAAACCAAGCCCGCACTGCTGAGGTCGCAGTTGGGACACTCTCGGGTGGCTAGTAATTGTTGCGTGTGTTGGATGTTCTCGGCAGATGCAGGAGCGATCGGGGCGATCGCGCTCAGCAGCGTTACAGCAGCGAGGATTCTGAGTTTCATTTTAACCGTCCAAAATCCAAAATATTAAATCTAAAATAGCTTTTATCCAAGCAATTGAAAATCACCATAACACAAGTTCACCCAACAAATCTTTTGACTTGCTGTATGTAGGAGTTCTGGGCGCCATCAGCACCCTAAATTGAAGTTATCCGCCTTACCTGAGTGTCAAATAAACACTTCGCTGCCAATAAATTAGGGTAATGAAAACCTCATTACCCTTTAGCCGCTGTTCTCGGCAACCATAAAAATTAACAAATAAATTAGTCGTGAATCGTGCCGTCGGGCATCGTTGTACCCTTAAGATATACTCCGCTCAGGTTAACTTTTGTAAGGTTTGCTCCCAACAGGTTTGCTCCGCTTAAGTCTGACGCACTTAAAATCGCGTCAGTCAAGTCTGCCCTAATTAGACTCGCCCCCATTAAGTCTGCTCCGCTAAGGTCTACTTTGCTCAAGTTTGCGCCAATTAAATCGCATTCTGTGAGCACCGCCCTACGCAAGTTTACTCCGTAAAGATTTACTCCGTGCAAGTCTGCACGGCTGAGTGTTGCCCGAGATAAGTTGGCTCCAATTAAAGTTGCTTGGATCAGAGAAGCTCCGCTCAAGTCTGCTTTGCTGAGGTTCGCTCCCATCAACTCAGCTCGATGCAGGTTAGCTTCAACTAAAAGTGCTGCTGTAAGGTCGGCTCCACCTAAATCTGCTTTGCTCAAATTAATCTTGCACAAATTGGCTTTGCCAAAGTTGACTCTGTTGAGTTTCGCTTTGCTGAGATTGGCTCCAATCAGGTCGGCTTCATACAGATTGGCTCCAATCAATTCTGCTTCGTAGAGGTAGACCTCGTGCAGGTAGACCCCGCTAAAATTTCTTTCTCCTATTGCGTATAGCTTGAGCAGTTCGTCAACGTTCATTGTGGCTTCTCTACACCTTTTAAATGAAGAATACTGTCAGCACGCTGGTTGCACCGGATGTTCTGCAATTTTAGATTCTGAAATATTCACACCCAGCCTCAAACTTCCCTCAATCGGCAAGGTTTGAGTAGAAATTAGATGGTTTGGTGAGGGTGAAGGACAAAGCTGCATTCTATTTTCACTTTGGTGAAAAATTAATATTTTAAAATTTTAACAACAAGTTGGATCGCACTTCCTAACTAAATCCCAAAGATTCTACGTGGAAACTCCGATCAATCGAACCCATAACTTTTTGTGGCTAGTTGAGCTTACTGAGTACATATGTGATTTAGATCACTAAGAAGTGTTAGTATTATCACATAGAAACAACCTTTTCGATCACAGCAGGCGGGGCAAGATAGCCGATAGTGTTACTGTAATGCTGAGAAATTGACAATCCCACCCTCGCCGTGTTTTACTCAACTGGCGATCGAGTACGTAGTTTCACAGATACTTGCCCGCTTGCTGTGAAAGTCGGTTGCAACATCACTCGGCGCTACCCGCTCTGACCCATGAGAGTGCTGATATCTAAGGATTTCTCGCATAGCGAAAGCCAAAAATGCACTCCTGGGACTAGGGGAATGTCTGTATAAAAATGCGATCGCTGGTGTACAGACATTAGCCTGTTGGCTAGCTCCTAATGACTAAAAATCGCCCATAGGTTCGCAAAAAATACCAATAAATACCAGGAAAACCATGAGAGATGTTTAACAATAAGAGAATAAATGGTATTCCTTAAGAGTAACCTATTGCTGCTAATGTTACAGTCGCTCGGTTAACGGCTATCAGTATTAGCAATGAGGCTTGTCTAGCAAATACAAAACAGGTCTAGAAACCGGGTTTTTTACAAAAAAAAATCGTTGCAACCTTTGCTCCAGGTTAAAATAATCCGGTTTCTAAGCATCAGAGCGCGTCCAGGCATGAAAAAGTTTAATGAGAGCCTTTTTGTATTGCTTCATGGCAAACAAAAGGCGAGTATTTAGGATACGAGCAGATTTTGCTCCCTTGTCAAACAAAGCTATTGTAGAACGTGAATCGTGAGGTAATTGATATGGCTGGAGTATGTAAACTTAGCATCACAGAGACAATTGAAGAACTAAAAAACCTGTTAACTGAACAAAAAACAGCAAGCGGCTTTCAAAAAATTCAAGCACTTTACCTGTTCAAAATTTGTCACGTTAAGACAGTTAAAGAATTGGCAATGACGATCGGGGTAAATCGAATTACAGTGCAGCGGTGGCTCAGAAAGTACCGCTCTGACGGACTCGAAGGACTCCTCGAAACAAAGCACAGCGGCGGCCGTAAGCCGGCCATTCCTCCTCTGGCCCGCGCTAGTTTGGCAATGCGCCTCAGTGACCCCCAGGAAGGCTTTAAAAGCTATGGAGAAATTCAAGAGTGGTTGCAGCAGGAATACAGCATTGAAGCTTCCTATAAAGCGGTTTACGCCACAGTCAGATACCACCTAAAAGCCAAGTTGACGAAAGTCTAGACAGTTCATACTACGTCGGATTAATCACTTGTCATCTAATTGTTTGCAGTCAGCCTTTGAAGATTTTTAGGACTTGCGTCGTCACGACAAACCTGACTAATTCTTTTTTAACAAAACTCGCTCTCATAAACTGCGGAGCATATAAATTATGTGTTGTGGCGATGGGGGTGAGGGGGAGAAGATTTGATGCTTTTCCGGCGTTTTTGAAAGCTGCTTAAAAAATTGGCCATAAATCATAGCTTGCAAGTTTTGTCTAATTTGCAGGTTTTGTTATATGGAGGTAAAAATTGGCAGTGGCTAAGGCAAAAACCGATCCAAAGCCGCTTTCAACTCTTCGATTTCCGTATCGATATTACCTTCTTTAGCGGCTCGGGCAATGCACTCCGTTAAGTGTTCGTCAAGAATGATTCTCGCTACGCGATCGAGCGCCCCTCGAACCGCAGCAACTTGCACGAGAACTTCGGGACATGGACGGTTTTCTTGCACCATTGTTTTAATGCCGCGGACGTGTCCCTCAATCCGAGACAAGCGATTGACCAGCCGCCGCATCGATTCTTCATCGTGATGGTGAGGGTGGGCTGATTTATCGTCGTGATGGTGGTGGGAATTTGAGGGCAAGGATTTGTCAGTAGAAGTATCAGATAGAATCATTGGGGTTACGAGAGAAAATTTAAAAGTTAGAATTCAGAATATGTTGAGTTTGTGCGGGCTCGTGACTCATGTATTGTAACTGTCAAAATATATTTAGGATCTTCATAGTGCCAGATTATTGAGTCCGCACGATCGCACACGTTTACCAGACTAACCCAGACTAACAAAGATTGACGCTATGCGACTATTTAAGTTTTTTCGCCCCGCACCTCGAACGGGTGCTCGTTGGTTCGCCCTAATTTTAGGAATGACGATCGCCCTGAGTGCGTTAACAATCAATGCTGCACCCGCTGCTGCCGCTGATGGCATCAATCCGCCCAACTTACAGTTCCAGAGTTTCCCAGGCACTCCCCCGAATCCGCAAATGTTAGCGCTGCGGAGTCCTGAACTCCCGGGGGATACTGGCAGTTTTGTGACGGCGGCTGTCGATCGAGTCGGGCCGGCAGTTGTCCGCATTGATACCGAGCGCACAGTCAGTCGTAACCTCGACCCCTTAATGGAAGACCCCTTCTTCCGTAGATTTTTGGGAGAAGATTTACGCAGCATGACCCCCAGACAAGAACGCTTACGCGGTCAAGGTTCCGGCTTCATCATTGACAAAAGCGGCATTGTTTTAACCAACGCTCACGTAGTTGACAAAGCCGATCGAGTGACTGTCACCTTAAACGACGGCAGGACATTTCCAGGAGAAGTGCAAGGTACTGACGAAGTAACAGATTTGGCTGTTGTCAAAATTAATACCAAGCAATTAAACCTGCCGACGGCCACCTTGGGAGATTCCGACGCGGTGAAAGTGGGAGATTGGGCGATCGCCGTGGGCAACCCCCTCGGATTTGACAACACCGTCACCTTGGGCATTATCAGCACCCTCAAACGATCCAGCGCAGCCGTCGGCATTCCCGACAAGCGGCTTGATTTCATTCAAACTGACGCCGCCATCAATCCCGGCAATTCCGGCGGCCCCCTGTTAAACAGCAGAGGAGAAGTAATTGGCATCAACACGGCGATTCGAGCTGATGCAATGGGTATTGGCTTTGCGATTCCGATCGACAAAGCCAAGGCTATCTACGCGCAGTTAGCCAAGGGAGAACAAGTCAGCCATCCGTTTTTGGGGATTCAGATGATTGCTTTGACTCCTGAAATGGCCAGAGAGAATAATTCTGACCCCAATGCTCCTTTAATTGTGCCGGAAGTCAAAGGGGTTTTAGTGATGCGAGTTGTGCCAAATACGCCTGCTGAGGCAGCAGGGGTTCGCAAGGGGGATGTCATCGTTCAAATTGATGGTGAGGGAGTGACTGAACCCGAACAGTTGCAAAATTTGGTGGAAAACAGCAAAATCGGTCAAATTCTGCAACTGAAGGTGCGCCGCGGTGCCCAGATTAAAGAAGTTCCGGTTCAAACTGCTCAACTGAGAGATTTTTAACTAGAAGAGGAAGGGGGGAAATTTGTTAAAAACCCCTCTTCAACTCGATCGCGTGCTGGGCAGAAAAATTGTTCACAAATGAAATAGGATTGCTATCATAGATGATTTAAATTCACTCAACTATGACCGAATATTGCGTCTACTTTTAACTTCAATCCTGATGCAAAAGGATCTCGCCCTTGAGTCTATGCGCTCGTACTCTAACTGCTTCAGCTCAAATCCGCTCAAATCCGCGCTTCATCGGAATTACAAAGTTGAGTCAAGTGGCCACCGTATCTATCTTCGAGATATTAGGGCAGTTTTCTGTTTATCAACTCACTTTAAGCTGTCAAATGTCAAGAGCCACAACTCTTGCTTCACTTAAATCCTGATGGCTTTCTAACTATTTAGTTTACCAACAAAAACGCCCAATCATTGCGATAACGCTGGCAACTATGCTGAGTTATAGTATCATTTGTAACAGTTGCGTAATTCATCCGCAATTAAAGTAAGTGGATTAAAGTAAAAAATACATGGTAGACCTGGTGTTGCACAAATGACATCTCTCTTAGTATAGACTATAGGCTAAACCAGCCCCTACAAAAGCTTACAAAATATTATTGTTTTTTGGCGCTTACCTAGTTATATTGGCCATAATTAATAGACATAAAATAAAAAAATTAGGGAGAATTTAGTATGACCTCTGTGGAATTTGAAAAAACAGTCATGACTGAAGAAGAGGTGGCAAAGTTATGGGAAGTGTTCAAAGTATTGGACGCGGACGGGAGCGATGCTATTTCATCAGAAGAACTCGGTCAAGTGATGCGATCGCTAGGACAGAGTGCTAACGAAACTGAGCTGCGCGAAATGATCGAGGAAGTGGACTTAGACTTGTCGGGCAGTATCGATTTTGAGGAATTCAAAATCCTGATGGTGTCCCAGCAAGGCGATCGCCAGAGTCGTCTCAAAATGTCATTTAGTGTATTTGATGAAAACGGTAGCGGTCAAATCACTAAAAACGAGATGCAGGATGTGATGAGCGAATTTGGGCTGACAGAGCCAGAGCTCGATGAGATCATCAAAGAGGCAGACCATGACGGCAATGCCTTAATTGACTTTGAGGAATTCTGCACACTAATACCCGATGAGCCAGAGATCGCAACAGCAGATCAAGACTCGCCGATTCCGGTTGTCAGTACACAAACAACCGAGATTTCAGATAGTACAGTGGCTGCGCTCGAAAGTATAGCCACTGCTGTCAACGAGGCAGCTTCTCCCACTATTGAACCTAATCAAGAAGATCTACAAGAACCACCCACCGGTTGCAATCGAGAAATAGCGCGGCTAAAAGAACTACTCGCCCAACACCCACAAGCTGAGAAGAAGCGCGGTACGTCCCGCTTGGAGATGCAGATTGGTTTGTTTCGTCTGATCCAGGGAGCAGCCTACCGCAGCTTCCGCGAGAGTTTCTGCGCCAACCACGAGACTCACCTGTGCGTGAGAGACTTGCCATACAAAATTGCTGATTTTGTGCGATTTGTCAGGAGTACGATCGCGCTTTATAAAGGATTGGGTGTAGTAGAGTCGGCGTGCAACCCTCTACTGGATGCTGTAGTTAAATCGCTTGAAGATGAATATGCCCGACTAGAGCATCGCATCAAGAACTGGAAAACCATAGAAAAAACTCCTGAAATGTTGGCCCAAGAACAAGCCATGTTGCAGGCGCGGGATAAGTCTGCCACGGCCAAGGAGAAGTTTGGGGCGGCAGTCGAGTTGGCAATGACCATCAAAAATGATAGTCTCAACTTGCGTGACATTGCCGAGGGTGTGCTTGCCATCAACGAACTCAACCGACTGCGAAACCTGGAGCTGAGTGAGAGCATGGCAGCGCCACCAGCCAAATCCGAGGGAGATCCCACAGAGTACCTGAAGAAGTGGAACCGCGTCATCCTCTCGGAGGCATCCGAGGAAATAGATGGTGCGATGATGCCAGTAGCATATTGGTATGAAGACTTTATGCCGAAGTTGCTGGCTGCCTTCAGCGTCATTACCGCAGCAGACATTCCCTTCAACACGGTGCCTGACGAAGCAGCTTTAAACGATTGGTACGAAGCGACTAAAACGTCTGGGGAATTTGGGCGCTATGGGGCGGATGTTGCAGAAAACTTTCCCAAATGCGCTCCAAAACAGAAGCTGATGCTTCAACAGGCATGGCGCTTGACGCACCACTACCTCAATGGGATACAGAAACGGCGCGAACGCTTAGAGTCTGGGCGGGAGTCTGGCGAACTCTCGCAATATGTGGCGTTCATCGATGTGTATATCGATCGCACGCAAGTAAAGAATTCACAAATGCGGGTCAGTTTCCCTTACTATATTGGCCCTGCGGTGTGGCGTTTCTTGCACACTACGGCTGAGATAGTCTCTACCAAGACCCCCCAACAGCAAAAAACTCTGGTGACCATCTTCAAGCACTTCTTCAACCTGTTTGCCAGTATGTATCCCTGCCCCTACTGCCGCCACCACCTCAACGCCTACGTCGTGCAGAATAAGGAGGTGGAAATTTACCCTGTGGAGTACCTCGTGCTGGGGCGCGACCCGCGTCTGAATAGCTTTGAGGTATCAATGGAGGCAAAGCTGTCCACCGTAGTAGATGGCCCTTCTCTGCGCTTATTCTTCTGGAAGTTGCACAACACTGTCTCTTCATCAATTGCGCGATCGGAAGAGTGGTATCAAAAGGATGAGGAAGCATTGTACACCACCCGTTATTGGCCCAGCATTGAGTCTGAGCTAGCACGAGCCAAAGCCCTCAAACAAATCAGCATTGCCACCGATCGGATGTACCGCCTCTACGGTATCCTGAAGCCCGCAGCACGACTGACAGGGGTGAGAGCAATATTGCATAAGCTGTTGGATAAGAGGGATGAGGAAGGAATCAAGGAGGTATGCTTAGTTGCTGAAGATTACATCCAGGAGTTGGACGAGGCGATCGTCACGGGACAATTCCTACAAGAGACATACTACTTTGACCCTGACCTTGTGGATGAAGCTCCAGTCTTCACTCCTGAAGAAGAGGAGTTTGCTCGCAGCGGTGTGTTCGTCGAGGCTACTTGAATATCAGCAAGTAAAAACTTAAGTTTTTCAGCTTAACTTTTCAAGCTGCCAAGAAATAACTCGCGCAATTTTCATTTTTTTGAGTCACAGTCAACAGTCAACAGTCAACAAGCACGCACGGTGCAACCGCAATCGATATCATGCTTCTTGCCTATCCCAAAATTCCAGATAGTAAAAATTGCCCTAACGAACAATGTGTAGCTTTTGAGAAGTACGATGGCACTAATTTGCATTGGGTTTGGGAAATTGAACTTGGTTGGTATGCTTTTGGTACGCGCCGCAGTAGGTTTGATTTGGATGAGATGGGAATTGCAGAATTTAATGCTGCACATCCAGGTTTAGAAGAAGCACCGGAAATTTTTAAAAGAGACTTTGCTAGTCCCTTAGAGTCTATATTTCGAGAGAACGAACAGTATCACTGCCCTGAAATTACTGTGTTTACAGAGTTTTTTGGTGCTAACTCGTTTGCGGGAAAGCACAAAAAGGACGATCACAAACAACTGGTGCTTTTTGATGTGGAAACTGAGGGCGGTATGGTTGTTCCCGATCGGTTTATTCAGGATTTTGGTAAGTTAAATATTGCGCGAGTAATTTATCGCGGCAAACTGACGGGCAAGTTTATGGACGATCTTCGCAAGGGGAAATACGGTGTGGATGAAGGTGTTGTGTGCAAGGGAGGCCGCAATTCTAATAATCTGTGGATGGTGAAGATTAAGACTGATGCGTATATGCAGAGATTGCAGCAAGCTTTTAAGGATGATTGGGAAAATTACTGGGAGTAATATCAAATCTGAAGGCTAACTTTTCCATGAATCGATCGAGTAGTGCGATCGCTGAAACAACCTCTTTTGCTCCCCCTTTACCAGAAGTGTTGACAAAGAACCTATCTTGTGCTGAGATGGTAGTGCTGAAGGTGCAGAGCGATCGCGTGAATCTCCGGGTGGCGGCTGAGGCGGCGGATTATTTGTATCGGATGGCTGCGGGGAGCCTTAAACGGTTTGCTACTTATTTTGATTTGGAGAGTGGGACGGCAAGGTCGATTTATATTACGCAGCAGTCTGTGTACGCAGCATTGAAATCTATAGCCAATGAAACCATAACGCCACGCTAGTCTGGTATTTAGCTCAAAACTTATGCGACAAGCTGATACTGTTATGAGTCATAATTAACTATTAACTAAAGACAAGCCGCTAACCTCCTCTACCACCGATGAATAAAAAGCTGATTGCCTTCTTGTATATCCTGGCGACCCAAACACTAACTGCTGTGATGTCTTGGGCAATTAACCAACTACCTGGACAATCTGCCCTGGGCATTCCACCACAAATAATTATTTTAATAACAGTCGTAGCTTTATTGGCAAGTGTTTTTTTGAGCACCCAGTCTAGTGGATCGCAGACAAGTTTAGCAACGACCAACCTTATTTGGGTATTTAGTCTGCCTGCTATTGGCAGTATTATCCTTTACTTATTGCTCAAGACGGGTAATTTGCCGAGTGAGTTAGCTCAGCCTGCCGCTTACGTTTCTTTGTTATTGTTTTTGATCGGCACACTGCTGCCAGCAATAATAATAGCTTATGGGGAAATTCAGCACAGTCACATAGCCCAATCTACTGCCACAGAAACTAATGTTGTAACCCCACCTGTCGATATCGAGCTGTCTCCCATCTCTTCCACTAGATACCGATTAGCAGTCATACTTAACGCTGAAACTTTTAGCCAAGTTTACGAAGCAAACGTCCAATCTATTATTACTCATTTACGCAACCTTTCTGGTGATTCCTCTCTGAGAATAGTAGGTATTGAAAAAGGAAGTATAATCATTACGCTAGAGGCTTCCCAGAAAGGGATTGAGAAAATTGAATCTTTACATCAGTCTGGAAGCATCTCGGAGATATTGGGAATTCGTGTCAAAGATTTATTGCGTGTAGATTTGAATAATAAAACTCTTCAAGAAGAGGCGGGAATTAATGTCGAGTTTTATATAAAAAGTCAAATTCAGATTGAGAAAATATTACAAGAAAAGCTTAACATTGCGCCGGAGGAAAAACTCTTTGGTATAGAAGAAAATCTAGCAATATTAAGACAGTATCTACAAGATAAAGAAGGTAGTTGGTTTATTAGTATTGCTGGTGAGGGAGGGATTGGCAAAACATCAATTGCCGAGAAATTAGTCAGAAAATATACAGCAATATCGGGATTTGAAAAGCTAGCTTGGATTACAGCTAAAAGAACCTATTTGAATCCTACAGGGGAAACTCAAAATACCAGAGAAACCTTGAACATTGATTCAATGATTTATGAAATAGCAAGGCAATTGGGAATAACATTACCGCCAACACTTAATGAGCAGTTTCCTTATTTGCAAGAAAAACTCCAATCATCTCCTTATCTGATACTTATAGATAGTCTAGAAACTTTTGAAGAGTATCAAACTTTATTTTCAAAATTTGACATTCATAGTTCGAGGAACAACTTTAAGCCAAGTAAGGTTATTTTTACATCCAGAGTAAAAATTCAAAAAACAGATATTAGAGAGTTGAGAATTAAAGGATTAAGTGAAAAGGCATCTTTAGAGTTAATTAGGTATCAAGGAAATGATCTTGAGCGAATTAAAAATGCGAGTGATGGTCAACTGTTACCCATTTATTCAAAAACTGAAGGAAACCCACTTTTAATCAAGCTGGTGGTAAGTCTAATTAAAAGATATGATTCACCCTTAAATGAAATTATTGACTTCATTAAAATGGAAGATCAACTTTTAAATTACTTATATGTAGAAGCTCTACACTCAATTTCAGATAACGCTCGAATAGTTATAAATGCCATGACTAGCTATGTTCAGAGTAGCGCTGTTTCTTACCAAATGCTGAAAGATACCACTGGACTGGAAGATACCAAACTCAGGGAAGCTATACAAGAGTGTGTTCGACATAGTTCTTTGCTTTCATCTCTTCCTCATCAGCTTGATGAAGAACCACGTTATTCGATTCACAACCTACTATATGAGTATCTAACTATACGAGGATCTAATCTAAATGGCTCTTCCACCTAAATTTGACGTAAAGGCTACTCAGCAAGACGATCAAGAAAAAAACAAACAGCAAAAAGACTCGGGAGGTTCTAAGAATACACTCATAAGCAAGCTGAAATATTCGGAGGTTCATCCTGATGCTGATATCCCTAATATCCTTAGGGCGTTGGAAGATAATAAAGATGATTTAAAACAAACATTAAATTGTTGTCGCGCTGTAATTAAGTTTGCTAATAAGGCTGTCAATGTTGGTCTATCAGAGGACTGGCTTAAAGCAACTGAACAAGTCCTCCTAAATATTGATAAATATATATCGTCATCAGACTTGCCGAAAGAAGAAAAAATACCCTTTACTAATTTGTATATCGCTAAGTTTTCGTGTCTCCAAGTACGCAATAATCGTAACGAAGAGGCAAAAAAGTGTTTAGAAAAAGCAATTTCTTTGTCTAGCAATCTTGATGAGGAAATTGAGGCCTACCTTACGCTTGCCAAATATTATGAAAATGTAAGTGAGTATAAGGAAATGAAAAATTACCTTGACAAATGTGAGAAGATTTGTCAAACAAAACCCATCCTTGAAAATTACTTAGCTCATGTCTGGCTTCTGCTAGGACACTATTATTTTTTTCAATTTAACTTTCGTCATTCCAGACAAAATTTAATAAAAGCCAGAACCAAACTCAAATCAATTTTAAATAAAGCTCAAAATGAAACTAAAGAAAGTGCATTGACTCATAGAAGACTTTCTGACTGTTTACATTATATGGGAAGAATTTATCATGAGCAGTATGAACTGGTTAAAACTGCTGAGTATTATATTGAAGCTCAAAGGATATTAGAAGAAAATCAAAAAAAGAATCTTTTAGCAACAGAACCAGGAGCAACTGCATTCTATCATCTGAGATTAGGACAAATTCTGGAGACTTGTAAAATTAGAGATAGTGCTAACGAGCATTACTCTAAGAGTTTAGGAATTTTCAACGAGTTTAGTAAATCCGGTTTAGCACAAGTGAGTCTGGCTCTAGCTAATATGATAAAGGACGCTCCTACTTCGCAATCTAAAAGTTATGAACCAACTTTAAAGAAACAAGAAGCGCAAATTAAAAAAGCTGAGGAGGATTCATTAAAAACAGGTTACTATCGAGGATACTTGTTGGCACTACTACAGCTATTTTGGCTGTATGTAAGAAATTTGAAATTTCATTTAGCATTGCCCTTGGTTTGGAAAGCTCTGACTTCAGATGAGTTCAAGAAATCAGGTGGTGTTTTACTTTTATACCGTTATGCGAAAAAATTTCTTTTCGGTATCTTTTACAAAATCAGGTTTCTGGTATGGCTAAAATTACATTCTGATAAAGTTCTCTACAGATGCCCTTGTCCAATTCACCAAAATAAACAAGATGAAAAGTAATATAAATTTAATTTTCCAAATACTAGCTTTATTTACATTTACATTTTATGCTTATTCTACTTTCCTTGCAATTTATTTTACTCTCAGGATTCTATTTTGGGATAGGCTAGCTCTAGTAGGGTTTATTGGCAACTTCATTCCTTGGATTTTTTTGCCAATCTTTACTTTTCCCATTATCTCATTTTTTTTAAAAAATAAATTTTTTTTTGTAATTTCATGCTGTGCTGTACTTATTATTTTAGGTTGGTTTCATGTCAAGTATTACTCTCCTAAAGTTTTTGATAAAGTAGATGCTTCTCCTAGTATCACCGTTTTGTCGATAAATGTTGGGCAGCATCTCGTTGAATCGGAATTTTTAAACAATTTCATTTTAGAGAAAAAAGCAGATATTGTATTCTTGCAAGAAGTTACCCATAAACATATTAAGAATGGCTGGCGTAATTTAATAGAAACGTATCCCTATCAGGTTCATGGCCCACTGCTTAGTGACAAACAGGTAGGTATGGGAATATTAAGTCGATATCCCATCCTCTCCTCTAAAGACTTTAAACTGGCAGAGGAAGGACTTGTATTTCAACAGAGGGCTAACGTCCAGATCGGTGAACAAGAAATAGCTATTTATAACATTCATACAACATATCCTTGGTTTCTTCCTCAGAAAATTTTCCTTTCCCTTACTCTACCTATTTATAACTATTCTATTCGTTCCAGAGAAATTCAGACTTTAGTTAAGTTACTACAGGATGAAAATCTTCCAGTTATTGCTGCTGGAGATTTTAATATGACAGACCAAGCTCAAGATTACAGTTATTTAACCCAAATACTCATAGACTCTTTCCAGGAATCTGGATGGGGGTTTGGTTTTACTTGGCCTGCTCACAAAAACCCAAGTGGAGAAATAAATTTAGACCAGCCAATAGTTAGAGTTGATTACATTATGCACTCTGATGATTGGACATCGCAAGCTACGCAGGTTTTGTCTAAAACCGGATCGGATCACTTCCCCATTACTACAAAATTATTTTTTAGTAGAACTGTGACGCAAGCTGCGTTGATTAAAAACAGTTCCTGAAATAATTACCGCCGATCGACTCTTGCGGATTTCTGTACCGACTGAGGGGGCGAAATTCACGAGCCAGATGCTTCCCAGTCGGTAATCGCTGCTTGCTGCCATGCTTCCTCCTCATCGGCTAATTCATCGCTCAGTTCATCGAGCAATAAACAGGCTTCTACCATTGCCTGCTGTTCTTGTTGTTTACGCCATGCTTGCAATAAAAGCTCAATTAGCCGACTGGGATTTTCTACACGATCGTCAATGTAACGCACTAGCTCATCTGGCAAAGAGATAGATACTTTCCTATTATTTATGCCACTTTTAATACTACCATTGGTCGCACATCCATCCAGCAGATAGCAAGCTGATGAAGTAGAGCAGCAGCAGCGCCGATTTTGTCTGATTCCGATAGGCCCAGAATCCTACACAAAATTAGCCGGATCTTGATCTCGCCGATGCTTCAGCAGAATCGGAGAACCTTGGCCATCACCCACCAAAGCCGCCGTTTCCTCCAACGCTTCCCTCAATCGCTTGGCGGCGTAGATGGACATATCGCGGGGCACATTCACCCGATCGCGCAAATACCGCAAAGCCGCATCAGAACCAGCCGGCGGCGTACACACTTCGCCAGTCATCATCGAAGTTAAAGCACAACGCAAAGCCTCATCGAATAACTTGTCATCAGCAGGATTGACTCGAACGATGTTGCCCTGGTGCTTAATGACGCGGTGAAGTGCTTCAGCGCGGGAGGTTTCCGGTTCTGGATACATTACATCCGGCAGTCCAGCCCAAGGCCCATTATCCACGCGGGCTTTATTGAGTAGCATCTGAGGTTCGCCGTTTTCATAACACCCGCCCATCTGAGGCGGTAAATCGTGGACGTGGGTGTGAAAGTCGCTCTGAGTGCCGCGATAGGTAGGCCGGCTTTCCATCGCTGCAAACCAGTCAGCAAAGCGCGGGTTTTCTTCCCGCATCGAGTAGCCTTTGTAGTAGTAAAGACTGGCATTCATGCGTTCGACGTAGGGCGTAAAGATGACATCCGCCGTGCCAAATTCATCGAGGAAATAAGGCCCCGGAGTGCTAGCCAAGGCTGCTTCTACCTGGGTGACGACGCTGATAAATTGGTTGCGGTTGTGTTGTTCTACTTTGGCTGAACTTGCTGGGTAGCACAGCCAAGAGCACCAGGCTCTAAATAGCAGCCGCTCTAGCCGCCGCAGGGGAAGCACTGCGGGGTTTTCCATGCCCAAACCCAAGGGGCCATAGACTCGTTCGAGGGCGATTAAGATGTCATCGCTTTCGGTGATGATGCGGCCGTCTAGTTCGATCGCCGGTAGCATTCCCGATGGCACTTTGCGCTTGTACCAACTTTCCTTTTCCCCATAGCAGAACATAGTAACTTTGTCAATACGGTAGGGGATTTCTTTTTCTTCCAGCCACAGCCAGATTTTTTGACAGTAGGGACACCAAGCATGGTTATCGCGGTACAGGGTGACTCGCACATCCGATTCGGTTTTACCGAAGAGGCGCAAGCGGGATTGAGCGTTGGTGGGGCCGTTGACGCGATCGACTTCAAAGTCTGTGAGGGCTTCTAATTCTGTCCAGCTTAGGGGGGTCATGCGATTTTAGATTTTAGATTTTAGATTGGAGAATTGAAGACAGCAACTGCTTTCTGGCAATAATAGAACTTACGCACCAACTCTATCTGTAGGGTGCGCTGTGCGCGCACCTTACCCCTACCCATAACGTATTCAACTATTTTTTGGTCTTAAGCTGTTGCGGCATTTAAATTGTATGTCAAAAAACAATCAAAGTCTTGTGGGGAGTAGGGTTGGGCGTCCCGCCCGCCTCGAATATGCAATTTAAATGCGCGACAGCTTAGTCCTGAATAAGATAGTTGGTTATCAGTTAAAAAAGGCTTTGAGGACTGAAGTCCTCACTACAAACTTAACTACAATTAAGGCGACATTTGGGGAGGGGATGGCGCGTCTTGAATTTTAGCCAGTGCTGCTTTCATTTCGGGAGTGGCTAGCAACTTTTGGGTATCTGCAATTAAACGATCGCCCCAGAGATTTTCTTTGAGATATTCTACGGTAGCATAGCGTTTGTCAAGTTTCAGAGCTGCTTCTCCCATCGCGAAGCCTTTTTGTTTGTCACCTTTGGTGTAAAATGCTACTGCTAGAGCTAGCATTGATTCTGCTGCTTTGTTGTCGATCACGATCGCTTCTTGCCAGCGTTTGATGGCGCTATCAACATCTCCCATTTCGTACTTGGCTAATCCGATATTGTTAATAGCCGGCCACAGGTTTTTTTCTAAAGCAAAGGCTTTTTCGTATTGGGCGATCGCCTGATCAAACCGCTTCAGCTTATAAAAAGCATTGCCTAAATCAAATAATGCACCTGGAGTGTCTGGTTTTAACTTTAACCCTGCTTGCAAATATTCGATTGCTTTCTCGTAGTTCGCTTTCCGGAAGTGAGCTTCTCCCAAGACAAATTTAATTGAGGGATTTTCTGGCGACAGAGATTGAGCTTGCCCCAAAGCTTCAATGCCTTTGTCAAACTGCTCGACTTGCAGGTACAAGCTACCTAACAAAGTCCAAGTTTGAGCATTCTTGGGGGCTAACTGTGTGGCGAGTTCGGCTCTAGGTACGGCGAGTTGGTACTGCTGCAGTCTGGCTAGCTGGACGGCTTCTTCTGCAAGGCTCAAGGCCGTTTGTTCGAGTTGGGCAGAGTTGATTTGCAGGGTGTAAGGCAGGAGTGCCTGACAGGCAGCAGGCTTGGGCATTGCCCCCAAACCGAGTGCGAGTAGCAGAGATATTAAAGGAATGCGATTAGGCACTGTACAGCCCCAGAAAAAAATATAAGGGTTTCTCGATCGCCTATAATAACTCATATTTTTGAGTTTTGATATTGCTTCTTGACTCGGCACACTTCGGGGTTTTCATTTAAATACTTCTCAAATTATGTTTACACTCAGGATAACCGTTTTTCTTCACTGTTTTATAGACAACTGATCACCTCATTACAAATAGGCAAAATTATGAGTTATTATAAACTGGAATGAGTTAATAAATAACCCTTGGCGGTTGACAGTTAAAGAGTTGCCAAATTCTGTTTTACCTCATAAACAATTGTTTTTTTACGGCTTGAGAAACGAGTTAATTCCTCACTAAAAACCGGGTAAATTATTTATTTCAGGAACTTGAGTGAGTTAATAAAGTCTGTTGAATTTTGTCTAATAATTGTGCTGCCGATAAGGAAGAAGGCAAAATTTTGGCAGATACTTCGTGCAGTAGAAAGTCGATCGCCTCGGATTCCGAATTTACAGCCGACCGATAATCCCAGACTAAAATTGGCAGTTTTACTGCCATTTGCCGCAAGTTCGATAGCGCCTGCAACATAGCAGGGGATTCTGAGGGGGCATCTCGCAAGCACAGCAAAACTAAGTCAACGCTTTGATATTGCAACTGCTGCAAAACTTCTGTCCAGGAAGGAGCGATCGACCCTCGAAATCCTGCTGTGTGGATGTACTGAATCAAAGCTTGAAAGTTGGGAGTAGAAAACTTGGAATTGGGAATCTCGGCATTTGTCGATCGATCGCGATTTTCCAATTCTCCCGTCGGGTTCCCCCCAGCAGCGCGGTGCAAATCGGGTAAAGTCGAAATGTCGGCAAATAAAATGCTGGGCTTCCAACTCATGCCTGCAGCGACTTGAATCACTTGCCACAACGCACTGCCCACCAACCCGGTACCTGAAGTTTCACTGTCGTCGGGACTGCGGGTAGCCAAACAGGGAAATACCGACAATCCTTTGACTTGATTTGCCAGTTGGGTAGTTGCGGGGTCTAAAGTCACCAAGGGGAGAGAACCCAAATTTCGAGATCGACTTAACTGTTCGATAAAAGCTAAGGGGTTTTGCAGTTGACTTGTACCGTCCAAGACGATCGCGTCGGGCCGCCAAATTCTGGCCACGAGTTCTGCTTGGCCGAGGTCGTCTGCTTCTAAAACCCGGCAGTAGTTGGGGTTGAGCAGTAAAGCGGAACCTTGAGACGAACTGTTTTGCGGGCTGAGCCACAACACGGTTAAAGAACTCCTTACTTTGGCGCTACTAGCATTACTTTTGCCAATCAAGTCTGTCAGCAGCCGCCGCAAAGCGGGTTCTTCCACCGGCAAGCTCAAAAAGCCTTCGGCTCGGTTGACACTGGCCCGTTCTTTTTCCCCTCTGGTGGCCGTGACGATCGCCGGAATCGATCGGGTATCCGGGTCACTCTTGAGCAGCGTCAGCACGTCCCAACCGGACAGCAGCGGCAGCAGCGGGTTGAGGAAAATCGCTTCGGGACTGAACCTGCGAGCTTTTTCCAGCGCTTCGGTGCCGGAACGGGCGACTATTACTTGGTAGCCCAAACCTGAGATGACGTTGGTTAAATCTTCGATATATTTGGGAACTGCTTCGACTATTAATACTAAACGAGAGCGAGAATTGGCGGTCAGAGTCGGATATTGGGGTTTTAATAATTCTTCCTCAGTCACTCCCGGTGTCGGGACTTCTTCACTGTTGTTTCCCGGAGGAGTTGGTGGCAGCAGCAGGGTAAATTGAGAGCCTTGGTTTTCTGAGGAAATAAACGAAACGTCCCCGCCGTGGAGCCGAGCTAGGCGTTGAGTCAGTACCAGTCCCAGTCCGGTTCCTTGAAAACGCCTGGTGAGAGGACTTTCTAGCTGTTGGAATTTCTGAAAGATTAGGTGCTGTTTGTCGGCGGGGATGCCGATGCCAGTGTCCCACACTGTGAATGCGATCCAGCCTTCCCAAACATTTACTTTCAATCCGATTTTGCCGCCAATTTCGGTGAATTTTAGGGCGTTGGAAAGGAGGTTAACCAGCATTTGCCGCAGCCGCAGTTCGTCGGCAATTAATTGGCTCAGTCCCGGTTCTATTTCGAGTGTAAATTCTATTTTGGCGGAGGGTTCAGCGTTTGCTGTGCCGTCAGTTTTGCTCGGGGTGGGAGGGTTTTTTTCTTCTTGCTGTTGCAGTTGTTTTGCTTGTTCAAAGGCTCTTTGGCAGGTTGATGCTATTTCGACTGCTTCGGGAATTAGTTCTAGCTGCCCGGTTTCCATCCGAGTCAAGTCTAATATATCGTTAACAATTGTCATCAAATGCCGCCCGCTTTTATGGATTAGTTTGGCGTAGCGTGTTTGGCGGTCGTTGAGTTCTCCGATCAATTTATCTTTGAGGAGGCTGGACAAACCGAGCACGGCGGTGAGCGGGGTTTTTAGTTCGTGGCTGATGCAGGATAAAAATTCGTCTTTTAGTCGGTTGAGGTGGATTAAATCTGCGTTTTTCGCTGCTAGTTCTTTGGCGACTAAATGTTCTTCGGTGACATCTTGTCCCATTACTAAAATTAGCTGGTCTGAGAGCGGTTGTTTGACAAATTGCCAGATCCGTTCTTGGCCTTTTTGTACGGGGCAGTCGCAAATATAGGTATCTGGTTTGCCGGCGGTGGGGCACCAAGCTGGAGCGGTTAATGTTGAGGGGGACGCGGCGGCGTACAAGGGCAGGGGGCAACTGGTGGCTGCTGTTGAATCACGCGCGGCGAAGCTATCCCGCAGGGAATCGCCCGATCTACTTGCTCCTACTAAGCTCCTGCATTCTTTGGTGATGGCCTCTAACTGCACGCTCTGGTATTCGCTTGTTAAATGGCTTGGTTTGCGGGGCGAGTGTTTACCCAAATTTGCTGCTGGTTCTGGAACTGGTTCTGGGCCTGCTCCCAGCAAAATCCGCCACGCTGCGTTTTGGCTGACTATTTGTGCGGTAGGGGTTTGCAATCTCAGGGGCAGGGGCAGTTTTTCCAGTAGTTGGACTAGGGAGTTCAGGTTTTCTGAGGGTTTCAATCCTGCTTCTAGAAAGCGTAGTTGAGCGTCTAGGGCCGTAGCGATGGCTTCGGAAACCGGCCTTAATTCGATTTCTTTGACGGCTGTTGCCTGCTCTGTGAGGCTGCAGAGCGAGCTGCTGTTGAGTGCGGCGAATTGCAGCAGGCTCAGACTGTCTAGCATTCCTAAAAATTGACCGCTGGCATCTGTCAGGGCGATCGGGTTGTTTGATGAAATGCCCGCAGTTTGGCGGTGTGGCACGGCTGGGATGTTCTGTTCCTCTGTTTGCAGGTATTGCCAGAATTCATTGACGCTCATAGCGGCGGGTAATACCCTGACTGGTTCGATCGCGATCGGGCTTTCTGACAAAGGTTGCTGCCCGTCGTTTGTGCGATCGGCTCCATAAGCCCACAGGCTGCGGAGATACACTAATCCCAGCGGCTGTAGTTGTTCGTTGACTACTGCGACTCGATCGCAGTTGCAGGAGCTGAAAATTGACTGCAGCGATTCTAGCGCTGCCGTTTGGGGGCACAGCGGCACTGGCTCGATAAAATTTTTGATACTGGGGCTGGTGAGTGGCATAACAAACCTGAGAGTCTGCTCGCGAGAGCAGTAATATTTTTGATGCTCAATGTAGCTGCGAATTTCTGTATCTTATTTGTTTTATATCAGTTCGCTATCAGGCTCGGTATCTGCACCGAGACCGGGGAGTTCGATGCCTACGCCTGATTTGAGGCGACTAGCAATTATTTTAAGGCTTAAGCTTAATTGCAGAAATCACGCTCAGGGTGCTTGACACAAAAACAAAAAAGTACATTTTCATTCTTCAGGTGCTAGAAGCTCATCACTTATTTTGCGGTTAAGATTGTTTAAAATAAATATTGAGATGATTGTTAAAATGTTAAGTTTTTTATAAAGGAGATATCAACTCTGAGCGATCCAGCACTTTCGGGCAACTTAGGTGGTGCACCTACAGCTTTGCTTTCCCAACTGTCTATCGGTATTTTTGTCCGCTCCGAGGAAATCGTAGCCTCTGCGATCGAGCTTTTGAGGGGCGAACGCTATGCTTTAACGCACATTAAGTCGGCAGTGGAGTTTTTGGGGTTCCTTAAGCACAATTATCACCTTGATTGTTTAGTTTTGGAGGTGGATGGGGATCTGCGATCGCTTCTGGCCAAGCTGCAAGAACGATCGCTCTTTTTGCCTGCTGTGATTTTTTCGCCCCAGCCCGGGGTAGATGGAAAGCCCGAAGCACCATATTCAGATGGTTTTGAGGCTGCCACCAGTACCGCCAACACGAGTTTAGACGAAAGTTGTGCTTTTTTTTATCACCCTGCTGAGGTGCAACTGGCAATCGCTCGATCGAGCGAAATAGTTGCCGGTATCGATCAGGCGATCGCACAATTTCTGAAACTTTCAACTCCGGTTCCTGTCAATTACCAATCCGCAAGGAGCGATGCGACAGCTCAATTGACTGCTCAAAGTTTGCTCAGCCGACAGCAGCGGCGGCTGGCGGAAAAATTACGGGAGCGATTAGGATACTTAGGTGTGTATTATAAAAGAAATTCCCAGATTTTTTTGAAAAATCTGTCGGGACCTGAGAAGCAAAAGTTTTTGGAGCAACTCAAGTCGAGTTATCGCGACATCGTTTTGAATTATTTTTCTCAAGATACTGCGGTCAACAATCAAATAGATGAATTTGTAAACTTAGCTTTTTTTGCGGATGTTCCCGTGACTCAAATTGTAGAAATTCACATGGAATTGATGGACGAGTTTGCTAAACAGCTAAAAATAGAAGGGCGCAGCGAGGAAATATTGCTTGATTACCGTTTGACCCTGATTGACGCAATAGCTCATATGTGCGAGATGTACCGGCGCTCAATTCCGAAAGAGGCATCTCAGGTTATAAGGTAGAAGGCAAGGGGCAAAATTCAAGTAAGAAGAACGTAGAAGATAGAATTTAACAAAGAAGAAAGGACAAGACAAACGGCCGCGCGATCATCGAAAGGCTGAAATTATTATAAAATAACAAAGAACAGGGGATTTAAGACAAATAAGAACTACAACTAACATCTGACAACTAATACTCACCATTTTAAAAAGTTCATGAGTCCTCTGAAGAAAACCTATGTTCTCAAGCTGTACGTTGCGGGGAATACTCCCAACTCAGTGCGAGCTTTGAAAACCCTAAAGGACATCCTCGAACAAGAATTTCAAGGAGTCTACGCACTGAAAGTCATAGATGTTCTCAAAAACCCTCAGCTAGCAGAAGAGGACAAAATATTGGCAACCCCGACGCTGGCCAAAATCCTGCCGCCGCCGGTGCGAAAAATTATTGGCGATTTGTCCGATCGTGAGAAAGTTCTGATAGGATTAGATTTGCTCTATGAAGAACTTCGCGAAGAAGACCTGAATTCATAAGATAATCAGGTGAGAGTCAGTCAATTTTAGATTTGAGACTTGGGTTTGGCGTGAAACGTTCGGCGATCGCTCAGTCGAACGATTTTAGATTTGAGATTTACTCCACAGATGAATCTGGGAGGTTGAACAAAAGTCTAAAATTTTTATCTTTCCACGACAGGAGTACGTGGCACGGTATCGGTTTTTGGGCGGGGTCATTAGTCAGCAGTCATTAGTTATTGAACAAGAGCCAATACTAAAAGCTGGGTACAAAGACTCATGACCGGCGGTTAATGAGTGACAACTAAAGAATACTGAGAGTTGACAAAAATCGACATGAATGAAATTAGTCAAACGGTTAAACGAGAAGGATTGGTAACGGCAGGAGTTGAAAAAATTCGCACGATGATTGAGGGTTTCGATGACATCAGTCACGGCGGAATGCCACTCGGCCGAACCACCCTAGTCAGCGGCACGTCAGGAACTGGAAAAACTTTATTTGCCGTACAATTTCTATATAATGGAATTACCCATTTTGACGAACCTGGAGTTTTCGTAACTTTTGAAGAATCTCCGACAGATATTATTAAAAATGCTTGCAGTTTCGGTTGGAATCTGGCACAGTTAATCGAGGAAGGCAAGCTATTTATTTTGGACGCTTCCCCCGACCCGGAAGGTCAAGATATCGTAGGAAATTTTGATTTATCAGCCTTAATCGAGCGAATTCAGTACGCCATTCGCAAATACAAAGCCAAGCGGGTTTCTATAGATTCAGTGACTGCCGTATTTCAGCAGTACGACGCTGCATCGGTGGTGCGCCGAGAAATTTTTCGCTTAGTTGCCCGCCTCAAACAAGTAGGAGCAACTACAGTTATGACTACGGAACGAGTGGAAGAATACGGCCCGGTGGCGCGGTTTGGGGTAGAAGAGTTTGTGTCGGATAATGTAGTGATTGTTCGCAACGTTTTGGAAGGGGAACGGCGCCGCCGCACAATGGAAATTTTGAAGTTGCGCGGTACAACTCACATGAAGGGCGAATATCCTTTTACTATGACTAATGACGGAATTAATATTTTCCCATTGGGGGCGATGCGATTAACTCAAAAGTCTTCAAACGTGCGGGTTTCTTCGGGCGATAAAACTCTCGACGAAATGTGCGGTGGCGGCTTCTTTAAAGACTCAATTATTTTGGCTACGGGTGCAACGGGAACCGGTAAAACCCTGTTGGTGAGCAAGTTCTTGCAGAATGCTTGTATGAACGGCAATCGGGCGCTGCTTTTTGCCTATGAAGAGTCGCGGGCTCAGTTGTTCCGCAATGCTTATTCTTGGGGCATTGATTTTGAGGAAATGGAACAGAAAGGAATGCTGAAGCTGCTGTGCACTTACCCGGAATCTGCCGGTTTGGAAGACCACTTGCAGACTATTAAATCAGAAATTGCGGAGTTCAAACCTTCTCGAATTGCTATAGACTCGCTGTCGGCCTTAGCTAGGGGTGTCAGCAATAATGCTTTCAGGCAATTTGTGATCGGAGTGACAGGTTTTGCGAAGCAGGAAGAAATAACCGGCTTTTTTACGAATACAAGCGACCAGTTCATGGGTTCTAATTCGATTACGGACTCCCATATTTCTACGATTACTGACACGATTATTATGCTGCAGTATGTAGAGATTCGAGGAGAAATGTCGCGGGCAATTAATGTGTTTAAGATGCGCGGTTCCTGGCACGACAAAGGAATTCGGGAATACACAATTACTGAAAGAGGCCCACAAATTAAAGATTCGTTCCGTGGTTACGAACGGATTATCAGCGGTTCTCCGACTCGGATTACGATTAATGAGAAGAGTGAGCTATCGCGGATTCTCCAGGGTGTGCAAGGTCAAGACGATGAGGATATTTGAGACTTAGCAGTGATTTGTCGTTAAAAGTAGGTTGGGTTGAGCTAGGAAACCCAACTTTTTTAATTTGAGGAATTTGTGAATATTTATAGCAACCGCGACAAGGTTTGGGATGTTCTTAATTGCGGAAATATGAGTTTTTATTGCCTTCTGCATCAGCGCATTCTGCTATAGCAATCCCACAAAATAGGTTTTGGTAAAAATCTCTGGGTAAGCTGTTGTCCCTCTAAACTATATATTTCAATGACATCTCAAAAACTAGAAAATCCTCTCTATATCCGATTCTCGAACATAACAGAAAATCTTTCTAGCCTAGCAGCTTATTCCCGCGTCGTGCCTATCTCTACTACCCTAGATTAGCGGAACCATGGGGAACTTATCTACAAAAATATTAAAACTAATTTTATTATCAAAAATCATCATTTACCCCTCATCACCAGTATGGGAATCTCCCTAGATCCACAAGATGAAATGAATTTCGATAGCTGGCTCAAGAATGCAGATATTTCCCTATATTACGTTAAGGAATCGGGCCCAATACCTATAGTTTTGACACAGCCACAATACCTTGGGCCAAATCCAATACCCTGGCACCGCCAATCTCTTTAATTGTGCTTGGAAAGCCAATACTTGCTGTATGATAAACCTCAGCTCGATTCGCAAAAAGGTAGCCTTGCTGGTGTTAAAGTTATAGTAGGAGGGTATTCTCCTGAGCTAGGTTGGATTCATCGCCATCGATGTATTCCCATTGCCGAAAAAACTGGATTGATTTGGCCATGGGGCAAATTGATTTTAGAGCAAGCTTGTGGGCAATATCAGCAGTGGCTAGCAGCAGGACTAATTCTCCCTAATATCGCGGTGAATCCGTCGGTTTGTCAACTTAGCCAATTGACTTTAATCGCTAAGAGCGATCGCATTGTTGAGCGCACCGATATGAAGCCAAAATATCTAGGGCTAAAGATTACGGGAACGGCAATGAGGCTTAATGTTGACATTACATACAATCTTTTGAGCCAATGATCCGAGCATGGTATGGAGATTTATGTCGATGATTTTGCGACTGGCTATGCTGCTTTTAACAATCTGAAAAATTTTCTGGTAAAGTCGCTCAAAATTGATCCCTCACTTGTCCGCGATTTAGCCAGCGTTTCGAGCGAGCGATCGCGGAATAATTGCCCAACCCATAGTTGTAATCACACATGGCTTAAATCTCAGTACAATTGCCGAAGGAATTGAAACCCCACCGAAATAGGAATAGTTACAAGCAAGCAAGCGCCTAGGAAATTGGGCTGCATTATATGTTGAGGAAGCCGGCTATTGCTGAGTTTGCCACTCAATTAATCTGAGATCCTGAATTGTTGTCTACCACTATGTGGAATCAGCAATCCTCCCTCTTGAAAGCGCGCAAAAGTCTTATAATTAATTTAATGCTCATGTCGCTCAAATGACCAAAAAAATTTTCTTACGGAATAATATAAAATTGTTTGGACAAGGCACCCAGACGATGATGTTTGCTCATGGATTTGGTTGCGATCAAAATATGTGGCGTTTCGTAACACCGGCTTTTGAGAAGGACTACAAAATCATCCTATTTGATTATGTAGGTTCGGGACAGTCTGATATTAGTGCCTACAGTTATGAACGGTACAGCGACCTCAATGGCTATGTTCAGGATATCCTCGATATCTGTGAAGAATTAGGGTTGACGGATGTGATTTTTGTCGGTCATTCTGTCAGCAGTATGATCGGCCTTCTGTCCTCAATTCAAGCTTCTAATTACTTTAATCGCCTGATTCTCCTAGGGCCTTCACCTTGCTACATCAATGATTTACCAAATTATTACGGAGGGTTTGAGCGAAAAGATATTGAGGATCTGCTCGATATCATGGAGAAAAATTACATTGGTTGGGCAAGCTTTCTGGCGCCAATGGTGATGCAGAATCAGGAGCGTCCTGAGTTAAGTGAGGAACTTGAGACAAGTTTTTGCTCCACTGATCCGGTGATTGCAAGTCGCTTTGCCGAGGTAACTTTTTACTCTGACAATCGCAGTGATTTACCCAAGGTACCAGTACCTTCACTGATATTGCAATGCGCTGATGACGTGATTGCTCCCACCGAAGTAGGGCATTACCTTCAGCGCCACCTACCTAAAAGTGCGCTACGGCTGATGAAAGCTACGGGACATTGCCCGCACCTGAGTCATCCACAAGAAACGATCGAGATGATTAAGGAGTATTTGAGTGCACCTCATACTACCTGATTTGTATGGCAAACATGACCTACCAGATAGACGAGCTACTCAACACGTCACCCTGTGGATTCCTCTCGTTTGCTGACGATGGTACGATCCTAATGGTCAACGCCACATTACTGGAATTACTCGGATACGAAACCGATGAACTCCGGGAACGGAAAATGGACTTCCTTCTGCCAATGGCCAGCCGGATTTTTTTTCAAACCCATTTCTTCCCCCTGTTGAAGCTCGACGGTAAAGTAGAGGAAATTTACTTCTCATTAAGGTCAAAGCAGGGTAATGATATACCTATGCTGATCAACGCTGTGCGTCGGAATCAGGGAGGAAGCTTCGTTAACGATTGCATCTTGCTCTGTATCCGCCAGCGTATCCTGTACGAAGGTGAAATTATTAAAGCAAAAAAAGCAGCAGAGGCAGCTATTTTCGCCCAAAAGCAAGCGGAAATCGCTCTGCGGAAACAGTACGACAAGGCGATATTACTTCAAGAAATTACTCAACACATCCGTCAATCTCTTGAGTTGTCTACAATTTTTGAGATTGCTTCGCAGGAGATCCGCCTGTTTCTTGATGCCGAGCGCGTCGGCATATTTAAGTTCTATCCTGACAGTAATTTTGGATATGGCGAGTTTGTTTCAGAATCGGTAGGCGAAGGATGTAAATTGGTAAGCAGAAATCAATTTAACGACCAGTGTGGTGGTGAACAAGATGCTGATTCATATCAAGAAGGGAGAATTCAGGTAGTAGAAGAGATCAATAAGATTGACCTTCAACACTGTTACCGCGCTCTTTGGAAACAATTTCCGGTTCGGGCTAATTTAGTTGCCCCGTTGCTCAATGGACAAGATTTGTGGGGGTTGTTATGTATTCATCAATGTTCGGCTCCTCGGCAATGGGAAGAATTTGAAGTTGACCTTGTTAAACAGATTGCTAATCAGTTAGCGATCGCCATTAAACAAGCCGATATTTTTCAGAAGTTGCAGAAGGAATTGGCAGAAAGGCAGCAAGCCCAAACGCGCATGAGAGAAATTAATCAACAACTGGCACTCTCTAATGAAGAGCTAGCCCGCGCAACTCACCTATTAGAACAAGTGGTAAATATTGATGGCTTGACTCAAATTGCTAATCGCCGCTGTTTTAATGACCGCTTAGAGCATGAATGGCAGCGGCTATACCGGGAACAAAAACCTATTTCTCTTTTGTTGTTTGATGTGGATTATTTCAAACGTTATAATGATTGCTACGGTCATCAAATGGGGGATGATTGTCTGTTCAAACTTGCTCAGACTGTTCAAGAGGTGGTGTACCGTCCGGCGGATTTGGTGGCGCGTTACGGCGGAGAAGAATTTGCTATCATTTTGCCTAATACTGATCTTGAAGGAGCGAGTTCGGTGGCCCAACGGATTCACGCTGCTATTAAAGCTTTACATATTCCTCACAAAACCTCTGATGTGAGCGATGTAGTTACTATTAGTATGGGTATCGGTAACTTGATTCCGATTTCGGAACTATCATCGGCTGACTTGATTGCGATCGCCGATCGTTCACTCTACCGTGCCAAGGAACAGGGGCGCAATAAATCCGCGATCTGCGACTACAGTGGCGATTCGATGTGTGACACTGGTGCTTAAATCGCAATAATTGAGACCGAGGATAAAAATTTGTCCCCGGTCTCTCAAAACCAGTCATTTTATAAATTTAAATGAGCACGGAGGGATTTGAACCCCCGACCCTCAGGACCGGAACCTGATGCTCTATCCACTGAGCTACGTGCCCTCGACTTTTTTGAGTATAACACGTCTTGCGGAAAATGGCGAGTGCCGATCGCAAATTTCCTGACCAGTCTCCAAACCGTATGGGTCAAGCGGGTTAAACTCGCCCGCGCGATCAAATATCAGGCTGTTCTCGAAGCCAGAGACTGCAACTTTTACCTAAATGGTAACAATAATACGACAATGGGTAAAATAATAGACTTTAATCGAACAAAGATTAGGTTCATTTTCGATCGGGTCGAGAATCTACCACACCTAAAATAGCCCGCATCAATTCTCCCTACCTAAGCGGCAGTAAATAAATGGTGCTGCTATTAAGACCGATGGTACAAATACGGTTCTAGACTAAGTTCACCAAACCTCTCAATCTTATGGTTTATAAAATTTTAGACAAATTACCGCTGCGAACTGTTCTCATAGTTCCATTTGTAGTGCAAATCGTGGGAACCGTGGGACTCGTAGGATATCTGTCTTTTAGAAACGGACAAAAAGCAGTTAATAACCTTGCCAGTCAGTTAATGAGCGAGGTTAGTTTGCGTGTCGAGCAAAACTTGCAAGTTTACCTGACAACTCCCCACCAAATCAATCAAACCAAGCTAGATGCTGTCAACCTCGGGTTGTTAAAGATGAAAAACTTATCAGCTTGGGACAAATATCTTTGGCGCCAAGTACAATTATATCCATATATCAATTTTACCTCGGTTGGCAACGATAAGGGAGATTATAGAGCCGGTGAACAACTGTCTAACGGCTCCCGAATGATTAATGTGATAGAAACCTCTACTGGGTTAAATTTTTATTCTTACAATACAAACGAGCGAGGCGATCGCACTAAAGTTACCACCATTGCCAAAAACTATGATAATCGGCAACATCCTGCGTACAAAAAAGCCGTAAAAGTCGGCAAACCTACTTGGAGTTCGGTTTTTGTTTCCTTACTAGAACCGACATTACTTATCAGCGCTATCCAACCCGTATACAGCGACAAAAATCAGCTAGAAGGAGTATTATTTGCTGCTTTGCGTCTCGACCATCTTGGGAGATTTCTCAACAGTCTCAAAGTTGGCAAATCCGGTCAAACATTTATTATCGATCGCCAGGGTACTTTGTTAGCAACTTCTACCACCGAAAAACCTTTCCGCACCAAAGATAATAAAAAACAATTGTTTAAAGTGGAAGAAAGCAGCAACCATTTCACCCGCTCTACAGCTAAATATTTAACTGCACAGTATCACAAATTCGACCTAATTAAAAAATCGGAGTTATTGAGCTTTGAAATAAATCACAAGCGACAATTTTTAAAAGTCTTGCCGTTCCAAGACGGCAAAGGTTTAGACTGGCTGATTGTCGTAGTTGTTCCCGAAGCAGATTTCACCGCCGAAATCGATGCCAATACCCGCACAGCGGTTTTGCTTTGTTTGGCAGCTTTAGGAGTAGCTGTGGCGATCGGCATTCTGACTTCTCAGTGGGTGACAAATCCTATTTTACGCTTGAATACAGCAGCCAAAAATATTGCTAAAGGTGAATGGGATAAAACAGTAGAAAGCGAACGCTCCGACGAATTGGGGGAATTAGCCAAGTCATTTAACAGCATGGCTCAACAACTGCAACAATCTTTTGAAACTTTAGAAAACAGAGTACAAGAGCGGACGGCAGAATTGGCTATAGCTAAAGACAAAGCGGAAGTAGCAAATCAAGCTAAAAGCACCTTTCTGGCTAACATGAGCCACGAATTGCGATCGCCTCTCAATGCAATTCTGGGCTTTTCCCAACTGATGACTCGCAGCCAAACTCTATCCCCAGAACATCAAGAAAACATTAGCATAATTAGCAGCAGCGGAGAGCACCTGCTCACCCTGATTAATAACGTCCTCGATTTATCTAAAATTGAATCCGGGCGCACCACCCTCAATCCCAAAAAATTTGACCTCTATCGCCTGCTAAACGACTTGGAAGATATGTTTCAACTCAAAGCAGATGACAAGCACTTGCAGTTAGTTTTTTACCGCAGTCACGACGTGCCACAATATGTAGAAGCCGACGAGTTAAAGTTGCGACAAATTTTAATTAATCTGCTCAATAACTCTCTTAAATTTACCCAGGAGGGGGGTGTAACCGTCAGAGTTAGCCAGCAGTCATTAGTTAGAAATCAGCAGGGAGGAGAAGGAACAAGCGAGCGCTCGGAAATATCAATAAATACCCAAAAATCAGCAAGTAATGGTGTTAAAATATCTCTAATCAGTCAGTCTAAAAAACCGTTTTTTGCAACTCCAAATGACGATTTAGCTTATACCTCTTCCTTTTTACTCCATTTTGAAGTCGAGGATACTGGACCAGGTATTGCTACCAATGAATTAGAGGATCTTTTTGAACCTTTCGTGCAAACCAAGACAGGCAAAGATTCGCAAGAAGGTACGGGCTTGGGATTGCCAATCAGTCGCAAATTTGTGGAATTAATGGGCGGCGAAATGAGCGTCTGTTCGGCTCTTGGTAAGGGAACTAATTTTAAGTTTTACATTCAAGTTATTGCGGTGGATGCGGCTGATATTGAAAGCCCAGAACCGAGCCGGAATGTTATTGCCCTGGTTCCCAACCAACACACCTATCGAATTTTGATAGTAGACGATAAACCGCTCAATCGCCAACTGTTAATTAAAATCCTGTCTCCTCTGGGTTTTGAACTAAAAGAAGCTACTAACGGTCAAGAAGCTATTGAGATTTGGGAGAGTTGGGAACCGCATCTAATTTGGATGGATATGAGAATGCCTGTGATGGACGGTTACGAAGCTACACAATACATTAAAGGTACTATTAAAGGTCAAGCTACTGCCATTATTGCGCTGACTGCCAGCGTTTTGGAGGAAGAACGGGCAGTTATTTTGTCGGCGGGTTGCGATGCTTTTATGCGGAAACCTTTCCGAGAAGCCGATATTTTTGATGCTATGCACAAACATATCGGAGTGCGCTATATTTATGAAGATCCGGGTCAAACTAATTTATCGGCAATCAAAGAGGGCGATCGGGCAATGACTGCGACTGATTTCGTAAAATTGCCTGATTCACTGGTAGCTGATTTAAAGCTGGCGATAATGAATGCAGATATGGATTTAATTGATACCTTGATAGAGCAAATTCGATTAAAGGATGCAATAACGGCAGGTGCGATCGCAACTTGTATAGAAAATTTTGAGTACGACAAAGTTTTAAAGTTAATATCTCAAGCAATATCACATGAATAACGACATTCTTAGCACCCATCGCGGTAATATTTTAGTAGTGGACGACACCCCAGCTAATTTGCGGCTGCTAGCCGGAATTTTGAACAGCAAGGGCTATAAAGTGCGCCCGGTACCTAGCGGCGTGTTAGCGCTTTCGGCGGCAAAAGGTATGCCTCCCGATTTGATTTTGCTGGATATTATGATGCCCGAAATGAATGGATATGAAGTGTGCGAAAAAATCAAAGCTGATGAACGAACTTGCGACATCCCGGTGATTTTTATTAGCGCGATTAATGACGTACTTGATAAGGTCAAAGCCTTTGCTGTGGGCGGGGTAGATTATATTACCAAGCCCTTTCAGGTGGAAGAGGTTCTAGTGAGGGTAGAAACCCATTTAGCAATATGCCAGTTGCGAAAAAAACTCCAACAGAAAAACAATGAACTTACAGTTACTTTAGACCAACTGCAATCTACTCAGAATCAATTAGTGCAATCGGAAAAAATGGCGGCATTAGGGCAACTGATTGCGGGCATTGCTCACGAAATTAATACGCCGTTGGGGGCGATTCGGTCGTCTATTGGAAATATTACCAGCTTTTTGGATAACAATCTCGAAAGTTTGCCAGTTTTTTTTAAAGAACTGTCAGCCGAACGCCAGCACGATTTCTTGCGTTTGATGTACAGTTCTAGTCAACAAAATTACTCTTTATCTACTCGAGAAAAAAGGGTATTGAAAAAAGGCGTGAAGCAGGAACTAGAGTCGGAAGGCATTGAGAATTCTGACAGCCTTGCTAGCATTTTAGTCAATATCGGATTGCAAGGAAATCTGCAAGAATTCTTGTCGTTGCTCAAAGATCCTGACAGCGAAAATATTATAAAAACAGCCTACGACTTTGCTAGCATTCACAGAAGCGCCCGAACCATCGCTACCGCTACTGAACGCGCTGCAAAAGTCGTCTTTGCTTTGAAAAATTATGCGCGTTACGATGTAAATGGGGTAAAAATACAGGTAAATATTACGGATGGAATTGAAACGGTATTAACCCTTTATCAAAACCAAATCAAGCAGGGTGTGGAAATTGTCAGAAACTATCAATATCAATTGCCGGCGGTACTGTGTTATCCCGACGAACTCAATCAAGTTTGGACAAATTTAATTCACAATTCCTTACAAGCGATGGACAATCAAGGAACTTTAACAATTGACGCGATCCAACAAGATACCAACGTTTTGGTAAAAATTATTGACAGCGGTAAGGGGATTCAATCAGAGATTATTGGGAAAATTTTTGAGCCTTTTTTTACTACCAAGCCTGCGGGAGAAGGCAGCGGGTTGGGACTGGATATTGTCAAAAAAATAATTGAAAAACATCAGGGTAAAATTGATGTGGAGTCGATGCCCGGTAAAACAGCATTTACCGTGTCTTTGCCGATTAATTTAACTGAGTAGGTAAAGCGCCGGAGACTAAAGTCTGGGGCTAAAATTTGCAGTCTACCCGCGCGGAATGTAGAATTTGGAAAACGGTGTGCTTACCCATCCGGCTTCACCCTGCCAAACTAAAGAAGGAAACTAGCGATGTCTAAATCAGCAATTTTGTGTGTGGACGATGAAGTAGGGGTGTTGGAAAGTCTGGAAATTGAACTGCAACAGGCTTTTAACGGTAAATATCTTTGGGAATTTGCTGAAAGTGCTGCCGAAGCCCTAGAGATTATTGAAGAGCTATGTGAAGCTGAGGTTAAGATTCTAGTGATTGTCTCGGATTGGTTGATGCCCGGAATGAAAGGAGATGAATTGTTGATTAAAATTCATCAAAAATATCCGCAAATTGTGACCGTGATGCTGACGGGACAAGCAGACAAAGAAGCCATAGAACGAACAAAAGTTAAAGCAAATCTTCATGCTTTCATAGAAAAACCTTGGCAAAATCAAGAACTAATTGAAGCGATTAAGTCTGGTCTAGCAAGTTTATGAAAAAACCAGTCATTATTTGTGTCGATGATGAGCAGACTATACTCGATAGTCTGGAAATAGACCTGCTAAAAGCCTGTGAAGATAAATATTTAATTGAAACGGCCCAAAGTGGCGAAGAAGCTTTAGAGTTGCTGTCAGAACTTTTAGCAGAACAGTATGAAGTTCCTGTGGTTATTTCCGATCATATCATGCCTAATATGAAAGGAGATGAGCTATTAAGGAACGTTCATGCTATCTCGCCGAACACTCTCAAGATTATGCTGACGGGGCAGGCCGATTTGGAGGCGGTAGCCAATGCTATTAACTATGCTAAATTGTACCGATATATACCTAAACCTTGGCAATGTGATGACTTAAAATTAACGGTCACTGAGGCAATTTATAGATATTTTCAAGATAAAGAGTTAGCGAAAAAACAAATAGAACTTCAGGAAATGAATCAGGAGTTGGTCAAATTAAACCGCAAGCAGGCTATGCTGATTGCCAAACTCCATGAAAACGAAAGTCGCTTGACGCAATATCTAGAAGCTATGCCATTGGGCGTGTGTGTAATTGATGCAAACGGGCAATCTTTCTACGCCAACCAGAAAGCGCGGGATGTATTTGGCAAAGGCACTGTGCCGCATATTAATTCAGAGCAAAAACCAGCAATTTATCAATTCTATAAAGCCGGGACTAATCAGAGATGCCCCGTGGAAGAATTGCCAATTATGCGAGCGCTTCGGGGCGAAAATGTGCGGACTGAGGGTGTAGAAATTCGTACAGCTAATAAGATTATTCCTGTAGAAAGTTGGGCCACTCCAATTTATGATTCTACAGGCGACATTTCCTATGCAATTATTGCTTTTAGTGACATAACTGAACGCAAGGAAGCTGAAGCGGCGCTAATTCAAGCTGAAGAGAAGTATCGCGGGATATTTGAAAATGCTCTAGAAGGTATTTTTCAGACGACGCCGGACGGACATTTTATCAGTGCGAATCCTGCTCTGGCGGAAATTTACGGCTACGATTCCGCGTCAGAATTGATAGAAAGTATTAATAATATTCAGCAGCAATTGTACGTGGAACCGAACCGCCGTCAAGAGTTTCTGGCGCTGATGAAACAGCACGGTACTCTGTGTGAGTTTGAGTCTCAGGTTTACTGTCGAGATGGCAGCTTTATCTGGATTTCTGAGTATGCGCGCACAGTTTATGATGCTAACGGTGAAGTGCTTTACTATCAGGGCTTTGCTAAGGATATTAGTTTGCAAAGACAGGTAGAAGTGGAACGAATCAGGTTTACTAATGATTTAGAAAAAGCTTTAGCAGCCGAAGAAAAGTTAAATGAGGCACTGTCAGAAAACGAAAGCCGATTGACTCAATTCCTAGAAGCGATGCCAGTGGGAATATTTGTTGTCGATGGTAAGGGTAAACCTTTTTACATGAATTCTTGGGGCGAAAGGATACTAGCCCAAGGTTTAATTTTTGATGGGGGTACTGACCAATTTCCTGAAGCTTATCATTTTTACGACGCTGGAACTAATCAATTGTATCCGAGGGATAGCCAACCGATTGTGCGGGCGTTGCGCGGAGAATTTGTGCGTATGGACGATCTAGAAGTTCATGGGTCGGATCGGATTGTGCCGCTCGAGGTTTGGGCGACTCCCATCTACGACGAACGGAAAAACATAGTTTACGCGATCGCCGCTTTCCAAGACATCACAGAACGTCAAGAGGTAGAAACCGAGCGCCGCCAATTCACAGACGAGTTACAAAAAGCTTTAGCAGCGGAAGAAAAATTAACAGATGCTTACGGGCGATTTGTGCCGCACGAATTTCTCCACTTTCTGGGATATGAAAGTATTCTGGAAGTTAAATTAGGCGATCAGGTACAGAAAGAAATGTCGGTGCTGTTTTCAGATATCCGTGATTTCACTTCTCTTTCGGAAAAGATGAATCCCGAAGAGAATTTTCAATTTCTTAATGGTTATTTGTCGCGGATGGAACCGGCAATTACTGACAATTTGGGTTTTATTGATAAATACATTGGCGATGCGATTATGGCGCTGTTTGATGGCAGTGCGGACGATGCTGTGAAAGCTGGAATTGCAATGCTAGAAGAGCTTAACGAGTATAATATTAGTCGTAATCCGGTCGATTGCCCGCCGCTGCAAATTGGCATTGGCATCAATACGGGTTCTTTGATGTTAGGCACGGTGGGTGGTCAAAGTCGGATGGACAGCACGGTGATTAGCGATGCGGTAAACTTAGCCTCTCGTGTGGAAAATTTGACAAAAGAGTATGGAGTCTCGATGTTAATTACTCACCATACTTTTATACAGTTGAACGATATTTATGATTTTAGGTTGATCGATCGCGTAGCAGTTAAAGGCAAATCGCGAATGGTAACAGTTTATGAAGTATTTGCGGCCGATCCGCCAGAGTTACGACAGAAAAAGTTAGAGACAAAGACAATGTTTGAGCAAGCTTTGGTACTCTACAATAGTGACAAGTGTGGCGAAGCTATAAGATTGTTTTCGGCTTGCTTGGAAATCAACCCTAATGATAAGGTAGCTCAAATTTATATGCAGCGGTGTCTGAAAGGAGTGATCGCTCCTGCATAATACCATTTGAGAGTTTAGATTTGACAAGTGGGAATGACTTATGCCATAAGGGTTGGGAGTTTGCTTACAGTGGTATTCTTTTTTGAAACTGGTATAATCATTGTTTAGACAGGCAGGGAAACGCAAACTATGGTTTCTTTCTGCGGGAAACTTTCTATTTTAAATTCTCCTCCGTGCAATTCTACAAGGCGTTGAACGATGGCTAGGCCCAATCCCAAACCTGCTTGTTGGTAAAGTTTGCGATCGAACTGCCTGTAAGCTTCTAGCTGTGCAATCTGATCGGTAGTCATGCCGCGACCTTGGTCTTTGATAGACAGAATAAAAGTCTGATTTTCGACGAAAGTGCTTAATAAAACTGGGGTTCCTTCTAAAGAAAATTTGAAGGCATTGTCCAATAGTTCTTCAACAATTTTTGCGAGTCTGACAGAATCAATAGCTACCGAAGAATCTTGCAAGTTTAATTGTAAATCGTCGGTTCTATTCGCGTGTTTTGCTTGCTGCCGCGCTTTTTGACTCAGCAAAGATTTTACACAGCTAAATTCGCTGTTACGCATCTCCTTTAGCAGTTCGGGATTTGTGGCTGCTATCTCCAGTTCTGCATAGAGCAAAAAGTTCTGAATCAGTCGATACAAGCGATGACCGGAAGTTTGAATTTGACCGATCATCTCTAAGATATCTGATTCCTCTAAGACCTGATATTCTGACAAAATCAGTTCAGAAAAACCCATAATTGCATTCAAAGGAGTCCGCAATTCGTGAGGCAGCGACATACTAATATTAGTGCGTAAGTCGTCTAGCGTCTTTTGAGAGTGCCGACTAATTGTTTTTTGTTTTTCAAGTCTAATAGCAATGGCTTTTAGCAGTTCTTGGGGCGTACACGGCTTAGTAATGTAATCGTCCGCTCCCAGTTCCATGCCCGTGCGAACGTCAACTTTATCGGCTTTAGCAGTGAGGAAAATAAACGGAATTGTGGCAGTCAAGGGTTCGGATCGCAAAGCTTTGAGGACGCCGTGACCGTCTACTTCCGGCATCATCATGTCGCACAAAATTAAATCAGGGATTTGTTCGATAGCCAATTTGATGCCGACTTGGCCATTAATCGCTCCTATCCCTTCAAAATTCTCGGCTTCCAGCAACTCTAAAATATTCTCTCTAATCGCTTCTTCGTCTTCTATTACCAAAATCTTAGCCACGGTGATAGCTCCTTTTAGTTAGTAGTTTGTTGGAAAATTCTGGGCGCAGACCCTTGATAAGTTTGTTTGTTAGGCGCTTAATTAATCGTTAAGTAGCGGATATGTATAGTTGATAATTCAGTTGTTATTGACTGGGAGGGGAAATGAGAGGCAAGGTAATAGTGAAAGTTGTGCCTTTTCCTTCTTGACTGTCGATCGCGAGTTGCCCGCCGTGAAGTTCCACAGCCCTTTTCACAATTGCTAAACCAAGACCGGTTCCCGAAATAGTGCCGACATTTGTAGCTCGGTAAAAAGTTTCTAATATCCGCTCTCGATCGGCTTGGGGAATGCCGATGCCCCGGTCTTGAACTTGGAAAACAGCGTCTTTGTTTTGACAGTTGAGCCGCAAGGAAACTGTAGTGCCGGCGGGGGAATATTTGATGGCATTTGAGAGGACGTTTCCTAAGATTTGCCGCAGCAGTTTTTCATCCATTTGAGCGTCGCAGTTACCGCCTTCATATTGAAAGGCGATCGGGTGTTGGTTGCTGTCGTTGACCTGCTGCTCTTCTACTAGGTGACGGCAAAATTTTTCGAGGTTTAAGGAAACCGGTTGAAACTGCAAGGTATTTGCTTCGATTTTGCCAATTACCAGGATATCTTCTAATAACTCTGTCATGCGTTTAATGGCTAATTGAATCCGCATAAAATGAGTAGATTTTTTATCTTGGGGCCACTGAGAACTATAATCTTGCAGCAATCCAGCCGAAAATTGGATGGTTGTCAAAGGTGTGCGGAACTCGTGGGAAACCATTGTGACAAATTTAGCTCGGAGTTCTGAAAGTTCCTTTTCTCGTGCGAGGGCTTTGAGAATTTCCGCTTCTGCTCGTTTACGATCGCTAATGTCACGGGCTTCGGCAATCAGCAGCAAAACTTGTCCTGTTTCATTTTTAACAGGTTTCAGTGAGAAATCAACTGTCACAATTTGGCCGCTTTTGCCTAACAAATCGATTTCGCTGCGGAAAAACTCGCCACGACTTGCTTTCCCGATCGCGGATTGTAATTGTTCGGAAACCTGTAGCGACTGGGCCCAAATCGCCATTTCCCAAATCGGGCGGCCCACAATATCCTCCGATCGCAATCCGGCAAAATCGAGGGCTGTCTCGTTGACTTCCAGCACAATTCCTTGGGGAGTCAGCAGCTTGGTTAGCTGAAACGATGAGTCAAAAATCGCCCGAAAGCGGCGCTCGCTTTCCCGCAGCATTTGAAATGTTTGAGATCGTTCGATCGCGTAGCGGATCGTCCGCACTAATAATTGAGTAGTAATTTGACCTTTAACAATGTAATCTTGAGCTCCCAAGCGAACTGATTCAAGTGCGATCCCCTCATCATCCAAGCCCGTCATTACCACCATTGCCGTATCCGGGGCAACTTCTCGCAGGCGAGTTAGGGTTTCCAAACCGCGGCTGTCGGGCAAAGAAAGGTCGAGCAAAACTACATCAAAGGGTTGTTTACACAATTGTGCGATCGCCTCATGCAAGAACTCAACAGACACCAGTTCCCACTGGACTCCCACAGATACTTCTAACAGTTCTGCAAGCAAATCAGCATCAGCCGGATTGTCTTCTACTAACAGAATTTTAATCCACATAGCTTAGACGTTTTTGACTGTAAAAATTTTACTCTACCAATCTTAGGTTAAACTTTTTTGCTTTCCCTTGCCATTTTCAACTTGAAAATTATTATTTGGGAACTGTTACCACCACCAGCCACCAATCCTCAATCCATTTCACCAGCTTAGCGACTTGACTAAAATCGATAAGCCTAGTGATGTAGCACCCGGCTGACAGGGCATAAAACTTGATCATCTCTTCATTGGCTGCTGAGGTTCTCATAATTACCACCCGAATCATTTTTAACTAGAGTGCGGATTTAATTTATATCAAAATTTTTCAACCCTTGTTTTAGACCAAATTAAGCACAGTTAAATCGAAACAAAAAAAACAGAAACAAGCCTTTTTTCTCGAATCAATTTGCTGATACCCTCTCTTCTACTTTTGTACAAATTGTTTAAAATTGACTTGTCGCCAGCTTTTCTAAATCCCAGTTCGCATCCCTGAGCAAATCATCCACAGCAGAATTTCCATAGGTTAAAAAATTTTAGAGCACTCATAAGCAAAGCATCTGTTCGTTTAATTTAGAGGAAGTTTGACGACTGCCAGCCAGAATTCCTCAATTAACCTGACTACCTTAGTAAATTCTACGAAGTCTACTGGTTTTGTTATGTAACAGTTGGCGTGGAGCGAGTATGACTTAAAAATATCTTCGGGAGCTGCTGAAGTGCTGAGAATCACTACAGGAATTAATTTTAACTTTGGGTCATTTTTAATTTCTTCTAGCACTTCAATACCGCTTTTTTTCGGCAGATGCAAATCGAGCAAAATCAAATCGGGACGAGGTACCCTCAAATAGGGTTCTTTTCGGCGCAAAAACTTGATTGCTTCGACTCCATCCTCCACAAAATGCAAGTTATTCAATATTTTACCCTGATTGAGGACTTCTATTGCCAAATCGGCATCGCTGGGAGAATCCTCAATCAGCAGAATCTCTATAGGTCTAACAGTGCTTCGATCGCTCATAATCGGCGTATCCTTTAAAGTATAAAAACAAAATTGAACTTTGAGGCTTCAGATACTAATTATAGGAATATACCAATCATAAGGGATTTTCTAGCTCGGTAAAATCTGAAAGTCTTTCTATACAAGAAGTCTAGGAAGACAAGAGGGCGTTGTGTTGTGAGATTCAGATCGGATTGCTATAGTGAAGTAAAAAGTCGCTCCTTTTTCCTCTTGAGATTCCACCCAAATGCGCCCGCCGTGGCGTTCCACAATGCGCTTGCACATCGCTAAACCTATACCAGTACCGGAATATTGGCGGCGGGAGTGCAGGCGCGAAAAAATGATAAAAATGCGATCGGCATACTGCGGATCGATGCCAATGCCGTTATCGCGGACACTGAACACCCATTCGCTCTCTTGCCTGCGGGCAGCGATATGAATCACCGGGATATCTTGGCGACAAAATTTGATGCTGTTGGCGAGCAAATTTTGGAATAATTGCACCAGTTGAAATTCATCCGCCATCACGGTTGGCATCGCGTCGCAGGTGATTACAGCTTTTGTTTCGGCGATCGCAATTTGCAAATTGCACAAACTTTGTTGTACAGCAGCGTTGCAGTCCGCCGGCTCAAACTCGTGACCCCTCGTTCCCAGGCGCGAATACGCCAACAAATCGTTAATTAACTGTTGCATTCTGGTGGCGCCATCGACAATATAATTAATATACTTATCTGCGCGATCGTCCAAATTTCCTTGATAGCGCTGAGCGAGCAATTGAGTGTAACTGGTAACGGCTCGAAGCGGTTCTTGCAAATCGTGGGAAGCCACATAAGCAAATTGTTCTAATTCCTCGTTGGAACGCTTCAAATCTTCTGTAAGTTGCAGCATTTGCTGCTCTGCTTCTTTGCGACTTGTAATGTTGTAAACCAAGGCGCAACAAGACAGCAGATTACCCTGCGAGTCCATGACTGGACTGGTAGACATATCCGTCCAAATCTCTTTGCCATCCTTGCTTTTAAATTTAAATTCGTGTTGTTCAGGAATACCTTGCTTGCGCCGCTCGACATTATCAAGAGCTTGTTGTTTTTCCCGTTCGTCCATGAAATCAAAAAGCGATCGCCCGAACATTTCTAATTCATTATAGCCCAGCATTCGCGCCATTGCGTGGTTCACGTAAGTGGTGAGACCATTACTATCAATTACCCAAATACCTTCTTCTGCTAATTCAACTATTTGTCTGTACTTAAATTCACTTTCCTGCAAAGCTGTTTCAGTTAGTTTGCGCTCGGTGATATCTTTCATAAAACAGTGGTTGCCGTTAAATATTCCTTGTTCATCACAAGCTTTTACCATTGTTACTTGCTTGTAAAAAAACGAGCCATTTTTGCGAACTCCTCTAGCTTCTACTTCTACTTTGCCAGAAATGACCATTTCCTGATAAGCTGAGATCATCATATCAATATCGCCCGGATGTACGGTGCTCTGCCATTCCATGCCAAGCATTTGTTCCGGTTCGTAACCGCATTTATGAGCGTAAGCTCGGTTAACATTCACGTAGCGCCCCTCAATATCCAGCCGCGAAATGCCTTCCACCGCATTTTGCATGGCACTGGTGAGGTCGCGCAGCTCTTTTTCAGCTTGTTTGCGATCGCTAATATCCTGGCCGATACCCAGAAAACCGTTAATATTTCCGTTACAATCAAATAAGGCAGTCACCGACAGCAGTACCGGAAACCGCGAACCATCTTTGCGAATGTAAGTCCATTCATTTTCGTCAGCGATTTCCCGGCACGGCAAGGCAAAAAATACTTCAATTCCAGCCTCTATTTTCACTCCCAATTCATGAGAAAGAACTTCAGCTCTTTTAGCTATCTCCAGACGATCGTGAATTATTGCTAGGGTGACTTGCCCCACCACTTCTTCTCGCGAATAACCTAAAAGTTTCTCTGCCGCACGATTAAATGTTTTAATTGTACCGTCGGGTTGTGTAGAAATAATTGTGTAGTTAGCGCTATTAAGAATGGCATTTTGCAATTGCGTCAATTCCAATAAAGTGATCGCAATTTTTTCGCGGTAGGCTATTTCTTTTTGCAATTTGTGGTTAGAAATTTCTATTTGAGCAGTGCGCTCAGCAACTCGATGCTCCAGAGTTTCATTGAGCCGCCGATTCTCATTTTCTACCTGCTTGCGTTCTGTAATATCAGTAATAGTACACACATAACTTTCAACCTCCCCATTTTTTCCGATTTGACCGACAGATTGACCGAATACCCAACTGATTTGAGTGGGATTAATGCCTTGAAAGCGGTACTCAGATTTAAACGGTAATTTCTGCTGCACGGCGCTATACCATTCACTAAAAACACGCTCGCGGTCGTCTGGATGAATGCCTTGCAACCACCCTTTGCCCATAGCTTCATGGCAGGTAATTCCCGAAATTTGACACCAGCGCTCGTTGACATACAAGCAGTGTCCTACAGCATCTGCATAAAATATTCCCACCGGTGAAGCTTCAGTTAAAGTTTGATAGCGAGCTTCCGTTTCTCGGCGTTCAAGGATTTCTTTTTGCAGTATTAGATCTATCATCCCTAATTGAGTTGGGCTGAGGAGAGTTAATGCTTGAGGAAGTAAAGGAATTAATGCAAAAGCGGTGTAAGCAGAAATCGCAGCGGTCATAATTTTCAGACTGCCAGAAACCCAATAAACAGGATGCCAAAGCGTCCAAACTTCCATTATATGAGTAGTTCCGCAGGAGATAATAAAGGCTGCAAATAGCCAAAAGATATTGCGAAATGGCAAGTCTTTCCGCTGACAGATAAAATAAATTAGCGAGAGGGGTATTGAATAGTAAGCCAGGGCAATGATAGAGTCTGACACTATGTGGAGTGCTACTAGCTCTCGCTGCCAAAGGTAACAGTAGCCCTGAGGAAGATAATGCCCGGTGAATAACAGCTTATTTAAAAAGTTCCAAATCATAAACGGAATGGGAAATGGGGAAGGAGTAATTTAACGCCATAACTTATAACTTATCTTAACTCTCTGAAATATACTGTTCTGGAGGCACGGGGGGCTAAAAACCCGGTTTCATCATAAATTCCTCATTGCCAAACCGAATATTGTTGTAGAAACTGGTTTTTCTTCCGTAAGTCTTAATATAGCAATTCTCAATGATTCGAGCTATAGCGAACTCTAGGTTGGGTAGAACTCACATCTTGCACCATTGTCAGCAACAGGCTTTCAGGCCTGTTCCACAAAAGATAAATTTTCTTGTGGAACAGGTCGGAAAGCCTGTTCATAAAAGGCTAATTGAGAATGGTGCAAGATCTCACGTAGAACGAAGTGAAACCCAATATTCCGATTTTAGATTTTAGATTTTAGATTTTAGCTTTTCCTTCCTTCTTCCTTCTTCCTTCTTCCTTCTTCCTTCTTCCTTCTTCCTTCTTCCTTCTGCTATAAAAAATGGGGCGAGCCAAAAGCCCGCCCCACCAAAAATTATGCTGCTGCTATTAGCCCAACAGCGCCTGAGCCTTAGCTACCACATTATCAACAGTGTAGCCAAACTTTTCTAAAGCAACGGGGCCCGGTGCAGAAGCGCCGAATCTGTCAATACTGAGGCTATCGCCTTCAGAACCCAAATAACGTCCCCAGCCGAAGCTAGAACCTGCTTCAACGGCCAACCGTTTAGTAACAGCTTTCGGCAGTACAGATTCGCGGTAAGCGGCATCTTGTAAGTCGAACAATTCCCAGCAAGGCATCGAAACTACGCGCACTTTATTGCCTGCGGCGCGCAATTTTTCAGCGGCATCAACGCAGAGGTATGTTTCGCCACCGGTGCCGATTAAAATGATGTCGGGAGTGCCGCCGTCGTCGGACAAAATGTAAGCGCCTTTGGCGGTTCCTTCGATCGAACTTCCAGCCAAGTTAGGCAAGTTTTGGCGCGACAAAGCCATTAAAGTGGGGCGGGTGCGGCTTTCAACTGCCACTTTGTAAGCGCCGGATGTTTCGTTGCCGTCTGCTGGGCGCATTACCAACAAATCGGGAATTACCCGCAGAGAAGCGATGGTTTCTACCGGTTGGTGAGTCGGGCCATCTTCGCCCAAAGCTACGGAGTCGTGAGTCATTACATAAATCACGCCAGCTTCCGAGAGTGCAGAGAGGCGAATTGCTCCCCGCATATAGTCAGCAAATACCAAGAAAGTAGCGCAGTAAGGAATCAAACCGCCGTGCAGAAGCATACCGTTGGCGATCGCACCCATGCCGTGTTCCCGCACACCAAACCGCAGGTTACGACCTTCGTATTGACCTTTTTGGAAGTCTTTTTCACCCTTGAGCAAAGTCATGTTAGAAGATGCTAAGTCAGCGGAACCGCCGATCAGTTCAGGTAACACACTTGCCAAAGCATTCAAACATTTTCCAGAATGATTCCGAGTCGAATCTGCCTTATCTTCTGCCTTGTATGTCGGCAAAACTTTATCCCAACCTTCGGGAAGTTTGCCGGCCACCGTGCGCTCGTATTCTGCAGCTTCTGCAGGATATGCTGCTTTATAAGCATCAAAAGCTTTCTGCCATTCTTGCTCAGATTGAGCGCCTCGTTCGACTGCTTTGCGGAAGTGTGACAAAGCATCATCAGGAATCTCAAACGGTGCGTGTTCCCACTTCAAGAAATCACGAGTTGCTTGCACTTCATCGCTACCCAAAGCAGCGCCGTGAGCACTGTAGGAATTGCGCTTGTTTGGAGAACCGTAACCAATGATGGTACGGACTTTAATCATGGACGGTTTGTCCGTGACTTTTTTGGCTTCTTCAATAGCTTTGTGAACTGCTTCTAGGTTCGTATCGTCGTCTAGAGCGGTATTGTCTACTGTAATAACGTGCCAATTGTAAGCTTCAAAACGCTTGCCGACATCTTCAGTAAAGGCCAAGCTTGTGTCGCCTTCAATAGAAATGTGATTGTCATCGTACAAGGCAATTAATTTGCCGAGTCCCAGGTGTCCGGCCAAAGAACAAGCTTCGCCAGAAACGCCTTCCATGTGGCAGCCGTCACCCATGATGACATAGGTGTAGTGGTCAACAATTTTGTGGTCGGGCTTGTTAAACTTAGCAGCGAGGTGAGCTTCTGCCATTGCCAAACCGACGGCATTAGCAATTCCTTGTCCGAGGGGGCCGGTGGTAACTTCTACGCCTTCGGTGACGAAGTTTTCAGGGTGTCCGGGGGTTTTGGATTCCCACTGACGAAATTGCTTGATGTCGTCGAGGGTGACGCTATCGTAGCCAGTCAAATACATGAGGGCGTACTGTAGCATACAGCCGTGTCCGGCGGAGAGGACGAAGCGATCGCGATTAAACCACTTGGGGTTTTTGGGGTTGAACCGCATGAACCGATCCCACAGCACGAAGGCCATAGGGGCAGCGCCCATCGGCAGTCCTGGATGGCCTGATTTTGCTTTTTCTACCGCATCGATGGCCAAAAAGCGGATAGAGTTGATGCAGAGTTCTTCGAGTGATTGGGTTGCAACAGCCATAATTCTGGTTTTTATATGTACTAAGAGAGAGTGTGTGTGGTCGATTCTGACAGAGGTGCGATGAGCCGAGTTCGATCGACGACTATCGTCTCTACTGTTCAGTTTCGATGGAACTGCCGTGAGGCTGCACTATATATCATCTCACCAATTTGCGATCGACAGACAACTTAATTTTTTAATGTTTCGACCGCTTTGTGCAGTCGATAACAATTGTTGTATGCTGACTGTTGACTGTTGACTGTTGGGGAGAGGGAGTAGGAGGGATGGAGAGGATAGAAGACTTCCGTCAGGATTAAAACCTTACTGACCTTCCGCATCTGTCGATCGCCAGTGTGTCTGGATTATCTGACAAATTGGTCTATGTTGACCAGTTATGATAGAGTTTGGTGTTTCTGACATTTTGCAGCTTTGTCACGAACAGGCAAGATGCCTGTTCCACAAAGAGTGAATTTTCTTGTGGGGCGTTGCTCAAAGCAACGCCCGATCGCACGCTCGCCAGAATAGTGCAAGATGTCAGATATTTGTAATTTTAATCAGGCAATAACTAATGACTCTGAGTGAAGCCGAAGTCCGCAGTCAAAAAGTAGACGAACTGCGATCGCAAGGCATAGAACCATATCCCAGTGAATCCTACGCGCGATCGCACACAGCCCAACAAGTTCGCGAAATATTTAGTCAGCCGGGAAAAGAACTCGCAAACGGAGAAAGTGACCCCGAAGAAACTCCCCTGCGATTAGCCGGCCGCATCACTTCCAAGCGAGACAGCGGCAAAATTGGTTTCATCGATTTAAAAGACGCCACAGACAAGATTCAACTCAAAATCGAGAAAGCAATCGTCACCGGCGAAGTCGGTTTGAGCTTTGAACAAATTAAAAAATTGCTCGATGTCGGCGATTTTGTCGGCGTCGAAGGTATCGGCTGCCGCACCCCCAGGGGAGAACTTTCTATTTTAGTGAGGGAATTAAAGCTTTTATCAAAAGCTACCATTCAATTTCCCGATGCTTATTACGGAATAAACGACCCCGAAGTTTGCCGCCGTCACCGCGAAATGGATTTGGCAAGCAACCAAGATGCGCTCAACCGTTTTATGCTTCGCAGCCGCATCGTTCAAAGCATCCGTTCTTATCTCTGGCAAGCCAATTTTTACGAAATAGAAACGCCAACACTGCAAGCTATTTACGGCGGTGCTGCTGCTAAGCCCTTCATCACTCACCACAATGCTTTAGAGGTAGATTTGTATTTGCGAGTGGCTCCAGAACTGTTCTTAAAAAGAGCAATTTGCGGCGGTTTCGAGCGAGTATTTGAACTAGGGAAAGCATTTAGAAATGAGGGAATTGACAGCACCCACAATCCAGAGTTTACCTCTTTAGAAGTTTACCAAGCTTATGCTGATGTTTTCGACATTTTAGGAGTTGTCGAAGACGTGATGTGTTTCGCAGCGGCGGCGGTATTTGGGGATGTCAAAGAAATTGAAAATCAGGGGGAAACGATTAGTTTAGAACGCAAGTTCGACTACAGCGAAAAGTATCCCGGTTTCAACGGCAAACACTGGCAAGTGAAAACGATGGTAGAAGCTGTCAGAGACGAGTTTGGGCTGGATTTTGACAGTTTGGACTTAGAAAGTGCGATCGCCTCTGCAACCAAGTTAGAATTGCACCTGTCTAAGTTAGAACAACAGAGTTTAGGCTACGTGCTGTATGCGGTTTTTGACAAATTAGTTGTTCCCAAACTAATTCAACCTACATTCATCATCGACTATCCTGTCGAAGTCAGTCCATTAGCAAAAGGACATCGTAGCAAGCCGGGATTTGTAGAACGTTTCGAGCTGTTTATCAACGGTACAGAATACTCAAACGGATTCTCAGAATTGAACGATCCGAAAGAGCAAAGAAAGCGGTTTGAGGAACAGTTAGCGCAGAAAAATGCGGGCGATGACGAAGCGCATCCAATGGATGAAGACTTTATTCAAGCACTATCTTTGGGAATGCCTAATTGTGCGGGAATGGGTATCGGCGTTGACAGATTGGTGATGCTTTTAACTAATACTCAAAGCATCCGAGATGCGGTGATGTTCCCGACAATGCGGCCTGTTAAAGATTGATTGCAATACGGTTCAGTTAAGCTCGATCCCCCCTAGCCCCCCTTAAAAAGGGGGGGACAAGAACTTACTTAAAGTCCCCCTTCTTAAGGGGGATTTAGGGGGATCTCCGAGGAATAAATAGCCTTAACTGAACCGTATTGAGATTGATTGGAGTAGCTTTTTTTCAGATGTCTAATAAGTAAATGGGGATTTTTTAACCGCAGATATCAGCGGATTAACGCAGATAAACGCAGATGAAATTCCATCTGCGTTTATCTGCGTTTATCTCCGGTTAAAAAACATTTTTGATATCACCGCATAAACGAACCGACAACACCGTTCATATCTTCAGCCAAAGGATTTCCCAAAGCCTTAAACTTCCACTCGCCGCCTTCTCGATAAACTTCTCCCATCAACATATTTAATTTTCCTTCATAAGAAGGGTCATTTGACAAGCGATAGCGAGCTATTTCTTTCCCAGTCGCATCTACAGCCCTCACAAAAGCATTTTCTACCAAACCAAAATGCTGTTTTCTCTCTTTCCCATTGTAAATATTAACTCCCAAAATTATTTTTTGATATTGTGCTGGCAAAGAGCTCAGTTTTACCAATATTTGTTCGTCGTCTCCGTCTCCAGCCCCCGTGAGATTGTCGCCTGAGTGAACAACTGTTTTGTCCTTTGACTCCAAATGAGAGTAATAAATTACATCCTCTTTGTAGTTCTGTATTTTGCCATTTTCTCCCAGCAGCAGAGCGTAGGAATCTAAGTCAAAATTGGCACCGCTGCTTCGGCCGAAAAGACCTTTTTTAGTTTGTGCAACATCCCAGCCCAAAGCCATTGTCAATCTGGATAAGTCGAATTCGCTTTTGCTGAGAACGATCGATTGTCCTTTTGTTAAGTTGATAGCCATAGTTTTGTGATTTTGTATGGTTTATAGTGGAGATGTTTTAGAAAGATTAAATCTTTCGCCCTTCTTTAATTGAATTCCCATCTGGTTTATTACCTCATGAGTCTGATTGCTTAAAATCGAGGGAAACATTCCTGCTTCCGAATTTCCCCTCGATTTAATTAGCTGCGAGCGATCGACCTTTTATCAGGCATACTTATCTACAAAGCTCTGCAAGCCGGAATTGTAGCCTTGTCCTACGGCTTGGAACCTCCACTCACCGTCTTTCTTGTAAAGTCGGCCAAATTCGATCGCAGTTTCCCGAGAAAAATCCTCATCCAAATCGTACTTCATGACTTCGGTGTTAGTAGTCGTATCGTAAATCCTGATAAAAGCATTCCGCACTTGACCGAAGTTTTGCCTTCTCGATTCTGCTTGGTCGATTGTTACCACAAACACAATTTCTTGCACCGCTGCAGCGACTTTTGTTAAATCGACTGTAACGGTTTCATCATCGCCAACTCCTTCTCCGGTTCTGCTATCTCCCAGATGTATTACAGAACCGTCCGGCGACTCTTTATTGTTGTAAAAAACAAAGTATTCTTCGCTGGGAATTTTCGCATTTGCCCCCAACATAAACACGGAAGCATCTAAGTCAAACGCTGCACCTGTGTCTGTAATATTGGTATCCCATCCCAAACCAATCCCGGCATTTTTTAGCCCCGGTGCTTCTTTAGAGAGATTGATTCTCCCGCCTTTTTCCAAATTGATAGACATTCGCCCTCCTATTCACAACATCATTGGCGTTACTACTAGCAATTATATCAAGTGTTATAGTAAGTTGACAATTTGCTTTTGGTACTCGTCCTCTGTGATTAGTTCGTGGGTATTTTCCACTCTGTCTAAAAACACGATTCCATCTAAATGGTCGTGTTCGTGTTGAAAAATTCTGGCCACAAAGTCTGTTAATTCTTGTCGGTGGAATTTGCCGTCTCTACTGGTGTATTCTATCTCGATCGCCCTACTTCTGGGCACCAATCCCCGAATCCCCGGAATGCTCAAACAGCCTTCCCAGTCTTTGACTGTCTCTGTTGATGCAGCCACAATCCGGGGATTAATCATCGCTGTGGGCTCCATGTGGGGTGCTTGGGGATACCGCAAATTGGGACGGGATGCGACGATGAACAGGCGATCTGACTGAGCCGCTTGAGGGGCGGCAATCCCTACTCCGTTTGCCTGCTGTACTGTAAATATTAAGCTGTCAATCAACTGTTGAATGCGATCGTCCTTAATATTCTCGACAACTTGCGACTGGCGGCGCAGTACGGGATTTCCTAATTGAGAAATTTGCAATATTTCTGCCATATTAATTAGTCATTGGTAATTGGTAACAACCGTCAACCGTCAACCGTCAACCGTCAACCGTCAACAGATTATCCAACTTTTTGAACCGGCAAACTCCCCGGTTTAACAGTCAAATTAACTATTTGCCCGTTGCGGTTAATTTCCATTTGCAACAACCCGCCAACCTTAGCATTTTGCACGAACTCCTGAACAGCTTCCGACTGAATAATCGGCTGATTGTTAATTTTTTGAATCACATCTCCAGCGCGCAAACCTGCCGCCGCAGCGGGAGAATTAGGAACAACGCTAACAATAGCCACACCCCGATCGACTGCAACTCGCAGACTGCTGTTAGCGTTGCTGTTAATTTGCTGCTTAACCTCTGGAGTCAGCGTCGCCATTTCAATGCCCAAATAAGCGTGTTCGACTTTCCCCGTCGAAATCAGTTCCTTCGCCACCTGTTGGGCCGCCTGAATGGGAATCGCAAAGCCCAATCCTTGAGCACCTTGAATAATCGCCGTATTCATGCCAATAACTTGACCCGAAGCATTCAGCAGCGGGCCGCCGGAATTCCCCGGATTAATTGCAGCGTCTGTTTGAATAAAACCGATCCGCTTGTCGGGTACGCCCACATCAGAGCTCGATCGCCCCGTAGCGCTAATAATTCCCGCAGTTACGGAATTGTCCAAACCCAAAGGATTACCGATCGCGATCGCCCATTCCCCAGACAACAGCTTATCCGAATTGCCGATCGGCACCACAGGCAGATTATTCGCCTCAATCTTCACCACAGCCACATCCGTCACCTTATCCGCCCCCAACACCCGCCCCTGAAAGCTGCGGCCGTCCTTGAGAGTTACATTTACCGTATCGGCTCCCTCTACAACGTGAGCGTTAGTGAGAATTACGCCGTCGGCACCGATGACAAAACCCGAACCAGTGCCCCGTTCGATTCCACCCTGACCCGAATTCGGTTCTATGCCAAAAAAATCTTCCGGCGACAGCCCTCTATTTTGCGGTTTCACCCGGCGCGAAGCATCGATCCGAACCACTGCCGGGCCCACTTTTGCCACCGCAGCCACAATAAAATTCACATTAGTCCCGTCGCCCGACAAGGAAGCCGGCGGCAAGACTTTGCTAACTCGATCCTTTGTACTACGAGGCAGTTGCAATGTCGGTTCCAGCGCCCTTTGTCCCGAGTCGCCAGAATTTGCACGAAATTGAGAAACCGTCAGACGATCGCCCAACATGGCGGCCCCGGCTCCCGTTACCAGCAGCAATATGTAAATTGCCGGTTGCTTCCAAAATTTGCCAGTAGAACTCTTCATGGCGACGTTTTAAGGCTTTCCTGCCAAATCTAAATGTTTGCTCAACAGCTCCCCGATACCTGGTTTGGACTGCAGAGCCGCAAAATTTTTGGGCGATGGCGTCCCGCCCCGCAAGCTACGGCAGACTCCCTTAAACTTTAGCATCTGAGGACTAAACTCTCTAGACTGTAGAATTAATATCTTGAATGCCGATCGGCAGAGGTGAGCGATGGACATTCCCCTCGAAAGTCTGTGGAATCAGATACTTGAACGTCTCCAGGTACAACTGAGCAGACCTAGCTTTGAGACGTGGATCAAAACTGCCCGGGCCGAACAACTCGAAAATAACTGTTTGATCGTCAGCGCCCCCAACCCCTTTGCTCGCAATTGGTTGCAAAAATATTACGTCAAAACCATTGCCGATGCAGTCTACGAAATTCTCGGCTATCCCGTAGACATTTACTTGACCATTGCCGGAGGAAACGAAACAGGTGGCAGCAGTGACTCCGCCATAATTTGGCCCTCCCCCATCGCCGATATGGAAAACCACTCGCTTCACCCCCCCAAACCCGCCAATTTAAACCCGAAATACGTATTTTCCCGCTTTGTCGTCGGTTCTAATAACCGCATGGCTCACGCGGCCTCCCTCGCGGTAGCCGAGTCTCCGGGCAGAGAATTCAATCCCCTATTTTTGTGCGGTGGCGTCGGTTTGGGCAAAACTCATTTGATGCAGGCGATCGGTCATTATCGCTTGGAAATTGACCCCAACGCCAAGATTTTTTACGTTTCTACTGAGAAATTTACTAACGATTTAATCGCCGCAATTAGGAAAGATAGTATGCAAACTTTCCGCGATCATTATCGAGCCGCCGATGTTTTATTAATAGATGATATCCAATTTATTGAAGGAAAAGAATACACTCAAGAAGAATTTTTTCACACTTTTAATACTTTGCACGAAGCCGGGAATCAAGTAGTTTTAGCTTCCGATCGCCCGCCGCAGCAAATCCCCCGTTTGCAAGAGCGTTTGTGTTCCCGATTTTCCATGGGATTAATTGCCGACATTCAATTGCCAGACTTAGAAACTAGGATGGCAATTTTGCAGAAAAAAGCCGAGTATGAAAATATGCGTCTGCCGCGAGATGTCATTGAATACATTGCTTCTAGTTACACTTCCAACGTTCGGGAATTGGAAGGAGCTTTGATTCGGGCGGTAGCATATCTTTCAATTACTGGTTTGCCGATGACCGTGGAAAATATCGCCCCGGTTTTGAATCCGCAAACTGAAAGCGTAGAGGCAACGCCAGATGCAGTAATTGCAGTTGTGGCTGAGGAGTTTGATGTTTCTGTTGAAGATTTGAAAGGCATTTCCCGCAGGCGAGAAATTAGTCTGGCACGTCAAATAGGGATGTATTTAATTCGGCAGCATACTGGTTTGAGTTTGCCGAAAGTTGGCGAAGTATTCGGTGGCAAAGATCACACAACTGTGCTTTACAGTTGTGACAAAATTGCTCAGTTGCGGAACACTGACCCGAATTTGGCTCAAACTTTGCGTCAGTTGAGCGATCGAATTAACGTTGTCAGCCGCAAAACTTGAGAAGAAGTCAGTTGTCAGTTGTCACACCCATGACTCTATGTAGCGATTTCAATATCCGCATCATCGAAGAGGTAACTCTCCGATAACAGACAATCTCTATGCGTAGCAGCTTGCCTGTGGAAAAACCTGTGGAAAAGTTGCCCTCAGTTTGTGGAAAACTTTACTCGATCGCCCGAAACAGTTTTTGTACCAAAATGGGCGGGCGATCGACCGCACCAGCTTTTCCACAAGTTTTCCACAGGTATTTATTACCTATAAGTGACGCCCAGCAAGCAGTTAACTTTTTTTTTCACAGTTTCCACAGGGCGATCGATACAAAAATAATTCAATAAATTAAAAAAAAACAGGTGCTCCCTACATACCCTACACACATAGTTCGCGACCCGCGCTGACCTCAGAAACGCGGTTTATACGAAGATTTATCGTTTTTACAGGCAAAATTTTGCCTAGAAACCCGGTTTCTAGCCCCATGCTTAAGCCCTACACACAGAAAAACTGACCCGCCGGCTTTCTGTGATACGATTTGTTTCTGTTTCAAATCCGGTTAATTAACCTTCCTACCATGAAATTGGTTTGCACCCAAAGTGACCTCAACGCCAACCTCTCGTTGGTAAGTCGGGCCGTTCCCTCCCGCCCGACACATCCGGTACTAGCCAACGTGCTCTTAGTAGCGGATGAGGAAAATCAGCGGGTTAGCTTGACAGCTTTCGATCTCAGTTTAGGCATTCGTACCAGCTTCGCAGCAGAAGTGACTGGCGGCGGCAGTTTTACCATACCCGCTAAATTGCTTAACGATATTGTTTCGAGACTCCCAGATGGAGAGATTACTTTAGAAGACGAAGCGGGGGACACCGTAGCATATCTCACTTGCAGTTCTGGCAGCTACCAAGTTAGAGGCATGGGCCCGGAAGAATTCCCAGAATTGCCCGCAATCGAAGCCGGAACAATCCTAAAATTGCCGCCGGAATCCTTGATAGAAGGACTCAAAGGAACTTTATTTGCTACTAGCCCCGACGAGGCAAAACAGGTACTTGCAGGCGTGCATTTAAAGGTATTGCAAGATTGCTTGGAATTTGCAGCTACAGACGGCCACAGATTGGCAGTAGTTCAGACTGCCAATGAAAAAGCTGAAGGCGAAGAAACCCAAGAAGAATTTGAGGTGACAGTCCCCGCTAAAGCATTGCGGGAAGTAGAAAGAATGTTGGTGATGCGGCAGTGGACTGAACCTGTCACCCTGCATTTCGAGCACGGTCAAGTAGTGTTTGAATGGGCCGACCAGCGGCTGACCACTCGTACATTGGAAGGGCAATATCCCGCATACCGGCAGTTAATTCCGCCCTCCTTTGAGCGGCAAATTACCTTAGAAAGGCGATCGTTCTTAGCAGCAGTAGAAAGAATTGCAGTGTTTGCAGACCAAAAAAATAATATTCTCAAATGCAGCATCGACGAGGAGAATCAGGAAATTACTTTGTCTGTAGATGCTAAAGATGTCGGCTGTGGCAAAGAGTCAATGCCCGCACAGATTTCGGGAGATAGCATAGATATTGCTTTCAACGTGAAATACTTAATTGACATTTTGAAAACTGCTCAGTCTCCCGAAATTCAACTGCAATTAAACGGTGCTTTAGCCCCCGTAATTTTCCAGCCTTTGGGCGGAGTCAATGCTACATTCTTGGTAATGCCAGTTCAGCTAAGAGCTTAAAAAGAGTCAGTAGTCCTTAGTCCTTACTCTGTAGTCATCAATCAACAGTCAACAGTCAACAATCACCAATGCTGTAACCGGAATAGATCTAATTCCTCGGCGTTAATCTGTGTTTATCTGCCCTCATCTGCGGTCAAAAAAAGAGAATTTCTCTGACCGCAGATGACAAGGGATTGACGCTGATTCACGCAGAGGTTGAGAAGAGAGATAGGATTAATTCCGATGCTAACAGATTTGATATGACTTATTACTTCAAATCAAGGGCAACAAAATCTCAAATTCCGTACCCGTACCGGGGGTAGAATGCAAATTTAACTTGCCTTTATGCTTTTCCGTAACAATTTGATGGGTAATTGCCAATCCCAAACCAGTACCTTTCCCAGCCGGTTTGGTGGTGAAAAATGTCTCAAAAATCCGGCGCTGAATTTCTGGCGGAATTCCCGGCCCGTTATCGGCAATTCGGATGGCTATCCAAGCATTATTCTGATTTTTTTCCGCTGCTTCTGGGCAGAAGTCGCCGTTTTGGCTGCCGGATGATAGCTGTTTTGCATTTTGTCGATCGCCCCTAACATAATTTTGAATCAATTCCGAATTCACCCAGTCTCCGTCAGAACTGTCTATTACCTCGGTTTCAATAGTAATCGCAGGCACAAAACCTTTTTCTTCTTTTACCTCTTCCAAAACGTCGATCGCATTGCTGATGATATTCATAAATACCTGGCTCAACTGACCAGAGTAACACTTGACCAAAGGCAAATCCCCATAGTTTTTAACTACTTCAATCCCGTACTTCAGACGGTTTTTCATAATTAGCAGCGTACTGTCAATACATTCGTGGATGTTAGCTTGTTTCAAGCGGGCTTCGTCCATGTGAGAAAAAGTGTGCAAGCTGGTGACGAGTTCGGTCAGCCTCTCGGATGAAACTTTCATACTTTTGAGAATTTCCACCCAATCTTCTTGCAAAAAATCAAATTCTATGTTTTTTTTAAGTTTGTGAATGTGTTCGCTGTCACCAACAATGTCTTCGTAAGCAGACAGCAAATCCATGATGTCTTTCGAGTAGTTGGACAAAAAGCCGATATTTCCCCTGATGCAGGTGACGGGATTTCTAATTTCGTGGGCGACTCCAGCTACCATCTGCCCCAAACTGGCTAGTTTTTCGGTTTGAATTAGTTGAGATTGAGTTTGCTGCCTCAGCAATTTGGTCGCTAGTTCGTGAATGTTGGATTGGGCTACTAACAGTTCGTGTACGTCTAGCAAAGTATAAGTTTGAGGCGACATTTGAACTACAATCGGTTCGTAAAGCAGTTCTTTCGAGCGCAACAGCGACTTCCTGGCTGCATCCACAATTAAAGTATTGCTGGGAAAAATTAAACTCTCAGTTTCGGCAAAGCGGTACAAAGCCTTCACAGGTCGCTTTAAAAATAATTCTCGCCCAAAAGGACGGCTGATAAATTCTAAAAATCTCCGCCGGGAAATCATACCCGCAAATTCACCTTGATGGGTCACAATGACTCCCGGTAACAGCGGATTAGCTTCTAACATCTGGGAAATTTGCATTCCCCAATCCGTAGCTTCTACCTGAAAATCGTAAAGCGACAATTTTTGGAGAGTAGAATCTAAACAAAGTTCTCCTAGGTCAGCCTCGGAGAGGGGTTGGACAGGTCTTTCTAGGCAGGAGGTATTTAACATAAATTCATCAACACGCTTTTTAGGGGTTCTATTTGCCACCAGACATTGAGCTACCAAAGGTCAGCAGGTGAGTTGCTGAGTGCTTTGACCGGCATCCACTTGGCAAGCTGCATTTTAAATTACACAAAAGACTGACGCTCGTAAAGGTGGTTTTACCACTTAAAGTATTAGACAAGATTGAGTATCACCGAGATAAATGCGCCCTGGCAATTATACCTGACTTTATTTTATACTAACTTGAGAGGTATTAACGCTGGGTTTGACTATTCAATACTCCGGACAGTTTTTGGAACGAGACTACAAGCTTTACAGCGCAAGGATCATCAATAAAGTCCAATTAAATGCAACGAGCGGGGTGGAGCTGAGATTGATTTAATTATCCACAGTGGCTCAAAGTCCTACAGAATAAGCCATTGGGCCATCTAAAAACTGTCCGGACTATTGACTATTTAACTATTAATTAAGATTGAGTTCTCGTCTTAACCTTTTGTTAATTAAAAAATCTGATTTCGGTAAAAGATAATAGAGTGACCATAGAGGAAAATCGGAATTGCCCGATCGCCAACACGATGCAGCCCGTCACCAGACAAGTTAAAAGCAGAAATTCGCGGGGTCGCGTCCCGGAGTTTTAGCTTGCAATCGCGATGGCGGGACGCCTTGCAAGCTAGGTATTTGAGGCGATTTCATCCCATCTCCCCGCTCCGGTACTCGCAACCCCCCGTAACGCTCCGCCAGCGACACACCTGCCAGTGCGTTCCCTATAGGTTTGTAGTAAAAACTAAAGTCATCGCTACAAACCAATTTTATAACAATCGTTATATAAAACAGTTAGCCTCGCCCGCACTCTGCAAAATCTGCCTTGGCATTGGTTCTCCAATCAATTATTTTTAACCCAAAGATTCATCAAATCTGCTACGGTTGGCAGAGTCAATTATTGATTGGCTGTACGAGGCGGATATGAATAAAATATTAGTCAAATTCAAACCAGTTTAACCCGTTCAAATTATTCAAGGCATCTGCATTGATTAAACTAGAAGGTCTACAAAATTCAGCAAAAAAAAAGCTAAAAAAAATTAACTGGATCTTAACTTAGTGCCATGCTTTGGTATGATCTACAAGGGGTTCTGCCAAAGACGTGTAACTAAATAGCAATTTACCAGTAGGTGATCGATGCAACCCGCCCTCACAAATCAGTTAAACAATGCTTTCACCCTGTTTCTCAGCTTGTTAGTAGAAGCAATACCTTTTCTGCTGCTAGGAGTCTTATTCTCAGGTTTGCTGCTGGGGTTTGTAGATGAACGCAAGCTCGTATCCCGTATCCCGCGAAACCCGTTACTGGGGGCTTTGATGGGCAGTTCGATCGGCTTTTTGTTTCCCGTGTGCGAGTGCGGTAACGTTCCCGTAGCCCGCAGGTTACTGATGCAGGGAGTGCCCGCACCAGCCGCGATCGGCTTTTTGCTCGCAGCCCCCACCATCAACCCCGTGGTAATTTGGGCGACTTGGACGGCATTTCGCGATCAGCCAGAAATTGTAGTTTTGCGGGTGGTATTTTCCCTAATCACAGCCACAATTATCGGCTGGGTGTTCAGCACCCAAAAAGACTTGCGGCCTCTGCTGCACCCCTCTGTAGCCCGCGCGATTCCCCTCCCAAAACCAGAGTTTTCCGAAAAAGATATCGTCCAAGCCAACACTCCGCTGCTGTTGCAGTCGGGAACATTTATGCTCGGTCAGCCGGGGGGGGCGGTGCCCATCGAATCTTTGCTACAAGACGACTGGAAGCCATTACAAACAGGCCAAACAGAAAAAACCTCGAAACGTTCCTCGATGTTCCACCGCGTTTCTAAAGAGCGTCTGCGCCTGCTTTTAGATACTATGGTGCAGGAGTTGCGCGAATTGGGAGGAGTGTTGGTAATCGGAAGTGCGATCGCAGCCATCATTCAAGTTGGCGTACCCCGCGAACTAATTCTCAACCTCGGCCAAGGCCCCGTTTCCTCGATTCTCGCCATGCTGCTATTAGCCGCAGTCGTATCGATTTGTTCTACAGTAGATGCCTTTTTTGCCCTGTCTTTTGCTTCCACATTTACCAGCGGTTCGCTATTAGCATTTCTCGTGTTCGGTCCGATGATTGACCTCAAAGGCATTGGTTTAATGCTGTCAATTTTTAAAGGTCGAGCCGTAGTTTACTTAATTGTCTTGGCAGCTCAGTTAACTTTTTTAATGACCCTCGCTGTCAACTTGTATCTAGGTTAATAAATTAGCCGGGACTGACAACTAACGATAGATTCCCAATTCCCAATTCCCAATTCCCCATTCCCCATTCTCAATGACTCTTAAAAAATGAATCTTAAAAAAATTAGCCCCTGGCTGGACGCCCTAGCTATCTTAGCCTGGGGAATACTGCTTCTTAAATATTGGATCACCGGCAAATTAAGTATTCTCATTCACCCCAATTACTTTGGCTTGACTCTAGCAGGAGGAATCGGCTTAATGGTTATTGGCGGGTTAAAAACTTGGGAACTCTTAAAGCTCGATCGCACCACAAAGCAATCGCGGACATCACCCGCAAATAACTCTCTCCGAATCACCGAAGTTGAACACGTTACCTTGTTTCCCCCCAGCATCGGCAGCACCTTAATGTTGAGCGTCGCATTAATAGGTTTAGCAACAACACCGCGCACATTTACCAGCCAGACAGCATTAGAACGAGGCCTCACCGAATCTCTGCCAATCACCAGACTGCAACCCCAAGAATTTCGCAATACTACAAAACCCGAACTGCGATCGCTCGTCGAATGGGTGCGACTGTTAAATTTTAATCCCGAACCCGATACATACAAAGGTCAAAAAGTCAAAGTTCAAGGATTTGTAATTCACCCCCCCAACATATCAGAACAATATATGTGGATCGGGCGTTTTATCATTACCTGCTGCGCGGCAGACGCCTATCCAATCGGGCTGCCCGTAAAATTACTCATCGGTCAAAGCCGCGCCGCCTTTACCCCAGACAGTTGGCTAGAAATAGAAGGAGAAACGATCGTAGAAGAACTCCAAGGCAAGCGCAAATTAATCATTCAAGCATCCTCCCTCAAACCAATTTCCGAACCAAAAAACCCTTATGATTATTAGATGGGGAGTAAGTTGGAGATTAAATGTTATCTTTCTGATTTCGGGATGGGCATTCCGGGCCCGTCCGACCTATGCAAATTAAAATAATGTACAGTCAGCTATATAAAGTTGCAACAGCATCCTGTAGGAGTTGCCAAAAGTAAATTCAGCAACTAAACTCGTCATTAGTAAATAAATTCTCAGTATATGTCATCAGAAAAAAAATTAGCTATCAAAGGTGCTGCCTGGACGATCGCCAGCTATGGAAGCAGTCAAATTATCCGATTTGGCAGCAACTTAATCCTGACGCGTCTGCTTTTGCCCGAACTATTTGGTCTGGTGGGTCTAGCCTACGTTTTCATCACAGGTGTCCACCTATTCACAGACATAGGGTTGGGCCCGAGTATTATTCAAAACAAGCGCGGAGACGATCCTAAATTTTTAAACACCGCTTGGACAATGCAACTTCTTCGCAGCCTGTTTGTTTGGTTGTGTTTAATGTTAATCACCTGGCCAGTTGCTAAATTCTATGAAGAACCCCGTCTCCTGTGGTTGCTGCCCTGCATAAGTATAAATACCCTAATAGGAGGGTTCAAATCCACTTCCGTATCCACCCTCGAACGCAAAATGAGCGTTAAGCAAGTAGTGCTTTTTGAGTTAGGAATACAGATATTTTCTACTACAGTGATGATTGTATGGGCATTTTTCAATCCCAGCATCTGGGCGATTATTGTTGGCGGTTTTGCGAGTTCTTTCGTGGAGGTAGTATGGAGCCATTTTTTGATTCCCGGCAAGTCAAACCGCTTTGCTTGGGATAAAGAAGCAGCTAAAGAAATATTTTCTTATGGAAAATGGATATTTGTGTCTACGGCTTTGTTTTTCTTGTGTTCTCAAGCCGATCGACTCATCCTCGGTAAAATATTTACTTTAACAATGTTGGGCATTTACGGCATCGCTTTTACTCTCGGCGATATGCCACGCCAAGTCATCATCGCCATTAGCGGCAGGGTGATTTTTCCCTCGATTTCTCTGCTGGCCGAGTTGCCGCGGGAGGAGTTGCGCGCCAAGATACTCAATAACCGCAAGCTAATTCTAATACCATTAGCAGTAGGTTTAGCAATTTTTGTGAGCTTTGGAGATCAGTTAATTTTAACACTGTATCGGAAAGAGTATACGGCGGCATCTTGGATGATGCCAATCTTGGCATTAGGTATCTGGCACACCACCCTCCACAATATGATGGGTTCTTGTCTGTTAGCCGTAGGAAAGTCTCAGTACCCAGCTATGGGCAATTTACTGACTTTTGTGAATCTATGTATAACTATACCGCTGGGATACCACTTAAAAGGTAATTTAGGTGCCGTAATTGCTGTAGCTCTCGGCGACCTTCCTACATATGCAGTAACTAACTACGGTTTGTGGCGAGAAGGACTAACTTGTTTTTGGCAGGATATTCAATTAACAGGGCTGTTTGTAGGGGTGCTGGTCACTCTAATTTGGTGTAGAGTGGCTTTTGGTTTGGGTCTGCCGATTGATAAAATATCACCGATGGATTTAATACCTATCAATCAACTGTTTCAGTAAACAAACCTGTTGAAAGTGCTGCGTGTCCCACCTACTTAATATCTTAAGTTTTATTCAGTCCTGGAGGCACCACAAGTTTCAAAAACTAGGTGGGTTACGGAAAATAACTCGTTGCAGCCATTTAGTGTGGTAAAAAAATGGCTTTGTGAGTGTTAGGAGTGGGTCCAAAAATGTAAAATATCATAGGGTAAATAGGGCAGTAAATTGTAAGCAGAAGTAGGAGAGAAAAATTTGTGAGTGTTTTTAACAAAAAAATTAATCCTTCACCCTTCGCTATTGGGCAATTCAAACAGCCGATCGACCGCACGGCCATCTTCCTCATGCTAGTGCTGAGCGTTTTTATCGGACTGCTGCTGCTGAGTGGCGATCACACAGCACCCAGAGTGCGAGAATTTACCTGGGAAAACAAACAAATCGGCGCCGAAGATACCGGCTTTATCCTCACCTTCTTTCGGCCGATGAACCACTCCACCGTCGAGGAAAACTTCAAGCTAGAACCCCCCCTCCCCGGTAAATTTAGTTGGGCTGGAAGACGCATGGCTTACACCCTCAAAGATCCAGCACCCTACGGCGTTACCTACACATTAAAACTCGCCGGAGCAACCGATAAGTATTTCGGAGAAAAAAACCAAAATAAAGGAACGCCAATGCAACCGTTTAGCAGTTCCTTTCGCAGCCGCGATCGAGCTTTTGCTTACATCGGCGTCCAAGGCGAAACAGAAAGCAGATTAATGCTAGTCAATCTCACCAGCAGCGACTCAAAACCGATACCCCTAACTCCCAAAGATTTAGTCGTTACCGATTTTAAACCGTATCCCGACAGCGATCGCATTTTATTCTCAGCCACCGATCGATCGATCGCCCGTACTCGTGGCACCCTAAATCAAGAACTATTCACAGTCACCACCGGCCTCAACTCCCAATCGGGCTCAGGAACTCAACAAAAATACCCAGCCGGTAGAATCGACAAAATCTTAGACTCCAAAGATTACCAAAACCTCAAATTCGACCTCTCAGCCGACGGAAAAATCATAGTTGTCCAGCGCGTCAACCGCAGCAATCCCGGCGATTTCACTCCTTGGATTTTGGAAGAAAAACAGCTACCCCGACCATTGGAAAAGGAACAAGGCGGAGATTTTATGATTCGCCCCGACAGTAAATCGATGGTAATATCTCAAAAACAAGGATTAGCGATCGTCCCCCTCAAACCGGAAGCAGACCCAGTAGAATTTTTGCCAAAATACGAACAAGTATTGGGGATGGCCCGCGACAACTCTGCCGCCGCCTATGTTAAATACAACAGCGACTTTACTCGATCGCTTTTCATCTTAGATAACCAAGGTGTGGAACAAGAAATATTGCGTATTCCCGGCAGCATTATGGCCGTTTATTTCGACCCCCGCAAAAACCAAGACAACCAAGTTCAGCGTCTATACTGTTTGTTAGCCCAACGTCTCAAAACCGAAAGCTACAAAGAACAGCCTTTCATCGCCACCATCGACCTCAAAAAAGAGGGCAGTCGTTTAGTCGGAACCATCAAACCGCTGCTGGTTTTGCCCAACCAATTAGATACCCAAATCAGTTTATCTCCCGATGGGCTGGCATTAATTTTCGACCAATCAGTCACAGCAGCAAATCCCTCAGCAGCAGATAGTCCCCGCAATGATAGCGGACAGTCGATCGCCACCAGCCGCCTCTGGCTACTACCCTTAGTAGAAATACCCGCAGATGGTTCTCCCGCAAAACTACAGCCAGAAGAACTTCCCTTTGCCGGCTATCACCCCCGCTGGCTTCCCTAAATCGATTTGAGATTTGAGATTTTAGATTTTAGATTGACCGATATTGGTAAATATTAGGGTAAGGTGCGCCCATAAACACCAAGCGTTGAAATGTGCGCGGTGCACACCCTACTTTTACTAAATTGATTTGAGATTTGAGATTGGAAATTTGAAATTGAGTTGATACTAAGCCATACTGGTAAATATTACAAACTTTTGAAACCAACTCACCAGCCTGCAATTTCACATCTAAAACCTCAAACCTAAAATCTAAAATTCGCATGACTCCCGAAGAAATTAGCAATACCCTTAAAGACTTATTTGGTGACAGTGTTGAGATGCCGGCTGCTACTTCTTGGCAAGTAGAAACCCCCAATTTTCGCCTGTTAGTCCTCCTGTCAGAAGATGGGACTTGGCTGCGGATTTTGCTGCCGATCGCCGATGCCCAGGAAGCTCAACCATTTTTTGATAAACTCCTAGAAGCTAACTTTGACACTACCCTGGAAACTCGCTACGCCTTACATCAAAACGTTTTGTGGGGAGTATTTCAGCACAGTTGTGCCACACTCGCGGCCGCAGATTTCTCGGCCGCCGTCGCCAGAGTGCTGGCTTTGCAAGAGCGAGGTTTGTCTGACTTTTTCGGCGGTTTGATAGAAAGCCGCATCCGTGAAATCATCAAAGCTGCGAAGATGCAGGGACAATCTGTGGAAACTACCCTTCAGACTTTAGACCGTTTCTACGCAGAGGGATTGATGGGTGAAATGGAACTAGGGCGAGAGTCTAGCGAAAAAACTCTCGCCGCTTGGCGGTATCAGCTAGAACGCCTCTGGCCGGAGGTGGAACCCTAAGAAGATTTGAGATTTGAGATTTGAGATTTGAGATTTGAGATGGCAGATTGCAAAAAACTGACTACCATCGAGGTTGGAAGTTGCCTAAAGTTGCATTTCTTTGTAGTGGTATAGGAACCGCGGCCGACGGTTAGGATGTTCTTAATTCCACAAACCCTTGCGGAACATGGCTTCTTCCTTCTCTCATAGATAACTAAAGCCTTCCATCCGTTACATTCGGTTACACCCGAAGAAAGCGAATCCGTGGCCGAACTTCCTTCTGCTGTACAATGTGCCGATTTTGGCCTGGGCCCTAGTCTTGACAGTTGGAGCCTGCTGCTCCTTGGACGAGGGCTAATCCTGGCCCTCGAACCCTCGAAGGATGCCTGTATATTCCCTGATAACCAGCAAGCGGTTCTCCAATTCCCTTCTATCAGTGGAAAAATGGTATAACTTATCACAATAATTCGTTATAAATATTAAAAATTTTCGGAAAACACGCGAGCGCAGGTATATCATGGTAAAAAGTTTAAAGCGCGTGCTCCGTAATTTCCACAAAAGCTTCGATCGTTTAATATTGACTTAGAAACAAAATCTTTAGCAGACAATGCTACTGTGATCGGGTTTTCCCATCGGGTGCTGTTGTAATTTCACAAATTAGCAACTACCCCTACCAATTACCCGTTACGAATTAATAGCAACTTAAGTTGTTCATGAATACAATTTTTAACAGGGGTTTCATCTATGTTTGCTGTGCGTGAGACTAGCTCGGAGTTATCAGTGTTGCATATACCTGAATTTTGTTCTTGGAACATCTCTTTAGAATCAACTCTCCTAGACCTGCCACTCTTCAACTGTCAAATTGAATTAACTCAACAGGCAAAAGAAGTAGCCCAGGCTTTTGAAGAAAATTCCATGCTTCCCGGCGTCATTTTGACAAATGGGGGTAGTTTTGTCGGCATAATATCCAGGCGTCTATTTTTTGAAAAAGTTAACCGTCGCTACGGATTAGAAATGTTTTTTAAGCGACCAATAGAGGTATTATATAGGTTTTCCAAGCCAGAGCCGTTGATACTTCCAGGCAGTAAGTTAATAGTAGAAGCCGCCCAGGAATCGCTGTACAGAGCCGCCGAATTAATTTACGAACCTGTAGTAGTGGAAGTAGCACCTCAGAGCTACAAACTATTAGACGTACACCAATTAATGGTCGCTCAATCAAGAATTCACGAATTAACAAATAAGTTGCTCCACAAACAAACCCAAGCCAAACTCATCCAAACAGAAAAAATGGCGAGTTTGGGGAGGATTGTAGCAGAAGTAGCTCACGAAATCAGAAATCCGCTGAACTGTATTTGGGGAAATTTAACTTTTCTGTTGTCATATTTTGAACACTTGCTTCAGCTAATGTCGGTTTATGAAGAAGAATATTCCGAACCATGTCCCCGAATAGACGCTCTCAAAGAAGAAATTGAATTTGATTTTTTACAAGAAGATTTGCCTATCACCTTAGAAGGGATGGAGTTGGGAGCCTCGCAATTGCTAAAAATAGTTAACGGCCTGCACCACTTCTCTCACATGGACGAGACAAAGCCAGTGGAGACAGACATTCACGAATGCGTGGAGATGACGCTGTTAATTCTGAAAAACCGCTTTAAAAATAGCATAGAAGTGGTAAAAAATTACGGCGAACTGCCGCTAGTTAGCGGCTACTCCGGTCAGTTGAGTCAGGTGTTTTTGAATTTGTTAGTTAATGCTATAGACGCCCTGACAGAGTACGCAGCCGAGCGAGAAATACAGACCCAGTGCCTGGACAACTGGCAGGCCCAAATCGAAATTACCACTAAAGTCATAGAAACCGAACACGGCAAGCGGGTGGCCATTTGCATTGCCGATAACGGGCCCGGCATTCCCCCAGAAAATCATCAGCAGATATTTGACACCTTTTTTACCACTAAACCAGCAGGCAAAGGCAGCGGTATGGGGCTGGCTATCTGCCATCAAATCGTCACAGAAAAGCACGGCGGCCAAATGAAATTGCGATCGCAACCAGGTAAGAACACTGAATTTGAAATTCTCCTGCCTATAGTTGGCACAACATGATTAACTCAAGAATATTCTCGGTTGTTCGCTCCTGCGGTGAAGTGATAGGCTAGCTTAGTAGTAGGTTCGCAATTCACTTTCCCAGCGTTTCGGCAACTAAAAGTTCAAGTGGCAAATAAATTCAGTTCCAAACTCCTTGGCCCTTCACTCTCCGAAGGCAGCCATCAAGACCTTTCCCTAGAGTCTACCCTCTGGGATTTGCCCCTGTATGACTTTCAGGTTAAATCGAGCTGCTTGGCTGTGGCAGTTGCCGAAATGTTTGAACAGCATCCCCTAGTGCCGGGAGTCGTATTGATGGAAGCAGGAGAGTTTGCTGGCATGATATCCCGCAGGCAACTGCTGGAATATTTGCTCAAACCCCAAGGCCCCGAGCTATTTTTGCACTTGCCGCTGAAAGTTCTCTACAGTTACGCTCGGGTCGAAATATTATTAGTCGCAGAGAGTACAACCATTTTGGCAGCAGCTCCACAAGCTCTGCGTCGATCGCCCGAATTGCAGTCAGAACCAATCGTCGTCCAAATAGACTCCCAATCTTACCGACTCTTAGACCCTAACGCACTAAACATCGCCTACTGGCAAATTCGTGGCATAGAAACTCAAGTCCGCTACGAAAGAGCCCAAACTCAAATGATTCAAAGCGAAAAAATGGCTAGTTTAGGGCGTTTAGTCAACGGAGTAGCCCACGAAATTTTAGATCCGGTAGGCTTTATCTGGGGGAATTTAACCTACGTAAGCGACTACAGCAAAAACTTGATGGAATTGCTCTCAGTTTACGACGCATACTGTACTGAGCCCCCGCCGGAAATAGCACGGCTCAAGGAAGAGATAGACTACGACTTTTTGCAAAACGATTTCCTCCGAACTGTTGCCAGCATCAAATCTGGAGCCGAACGTTTGAGCAAGCTGGCAAGCAGTTTGCAAAACTTTTGCCACATAGACGATGTTTATCCCAAACCGACCGACTTGCACGCCAACATAGACAGCATACTTTTGCTGCTCAAAAGTCGTTTGACCAGGGAAATCCAAGTAGTGAAAAACTACGGCTACCTGCCACCAGTGCCATGCTATGCAGGACAGCTAAACCAAGTATTTATGAATATATTGACCAATGCTATTCATACATTAATTAATGAAGCAGTCGGTCAAGAATTGGCGAAAGAGTTCAAAGGTGGAGGACTCAGAGACGCCGAGCGCCAGCCTAAAATTGAAATCACAACTCAAGTCTGCTGTCCGGAACCTGCGCCGGATTTAGACAAACTTCATGTTCGCTGGGTTTCGATTTGCATAGCAGATAACGGGCCAGGAATGTCACCTAGCAAGTACAAAAAAATCATAGAATCATTTTCTACGGAAAAACGCGCCCTCAAAGAAACCAGTTTAGCTGTTAGCTATCAAATAGTGACGGGCAAACACGGCGGTGCATTCAGAATGCGATCGGAATTAGGCAGCGGCACTGAATTTGAAATTTTGTTACCCTTAGCTTAAAGAAGGAAGAAGGAAGTTCGGCAACGGATTCTGTAACGGATGTAACGGATTTCAGGAAGAAGGAAAAAGGAAGAGAGAAGAAGTTACAGTGTATTCCTGATTTATGAAGTATAGGACACGGCAATGCGGTTTCCCTACCCGTTATCTGTAGTACACTCAACGGAAAACTGCTGTAATAGTCAACAGTCAACAGTCAACAGTCAACAGTCAACAGCCAACAGTCAGCAGTCAATTATTATCTAATTGACTGCCACACATTTTACAAAATCTAGCATTAGCATCGTGTACAGACCAACCGCAACCTTGACAAACAGCTTCTCCGTGATTAGCACTTTTAACTAATTGTTTAATCAAATCCCCCAATTGCCAAGGAATCAGAGCAATTCCTGTCAAAATCATCAAAATAGTCAGAAAACGGCCGGATTCCGAAATCGGAGTAACATCCCCAAATCCCACCGTCGTCATCGTGACAACCGAGAAATAAACAGCATCCAAAAAAGTCCCAAAACTTTCGGGATTGGTCGGATGTTCGACTTGATAAATCAAACCCGAATAAACAAAAATTATTGCCAGTAAAGTAAACACAATTCGAGAGAAAATAACCCCATCTTCGCTGCTGATGCGGAAAATAGAAATTTTTAATTCCAGAAAACGGATGAGTCGGAGAATTCTAAACCAGCGGAAAATGCGGATAAAACTGACGTTGACAAATCCCAATAAAAATGGTAAGATTGCCAGCAAATCAATGATAGAAAAAAAACTAAAAATAAATTTAACTCGATTTTCGGCACACCACAACCGCAATAAATACTCAACTGCAAAAACGATTAAAAGCGCTGTATCGACAGTTTGCAAATTAATTCTAACAGTTTCCGAAATGGGGTAAGTTTCGGCGATGAAGCTGGCGGAAGATAAAAGAATGAGTCCGGTAAGAGTTAAATTGACGGTTCTGCCAATTGGGGTTTCGATGTCTTCGAGATAAAATCCAATTTGCGATCGGGTTAACATAGATGAGATAATTAATACCATTTATGAGGTAAGGGAATTATCGCATATGAGTATCGAATTAACTAAGGGTGAAAGGTTCAATCTTTCTAAAGAAACTCCTCATTTCAGTAAAATTGCGATCGCCCTGGGGTGGCAAGTCAGCCAAACAGCACAAAACTGCGACATTGACGCATCTGTTTTTATGTTAGCGGCGGACGGTCGCATTCCTGATGAAAAGTATTTTGTATTTTACAACAATCTGACCTCCCCAGACGGTGCCGTGCGGCATTCAGGAGACAGCGCGACTGGGCAAATAGACGGAGATGATGAGACGGTTTATGTGGATTTGAGTAAAATCAATTCTGCTATTCAGGAAATTGTGTTTGTTGTGACTATTCACGAGGGACAGGAAAAGAATCAAAGTTTTAGTCAAGTTACAAATGCTTTTATCAGGCTTTACAATTCAGAGACTCTGAGCGAATTGGTTCGGTACAATTTAAATCCGATATTTTACCAAGAGACGGCTTTAGAATTTGGACGGTTGTATAAGAAGAATGGCGAATGGAGGTTTCAGGCGGTAGGACAGGGATATAATGCTGGGTTGCAAAGTTTTGTAGATAAGTATTATGTTGAGAATGCGGTTGAGAAAAGCTCGAATGCTGGTGAGAAGCTTGATGATGCTGAGGTTGTGAGGCGGTTTAGCGATCGGGTGGACAAGCTATTGCGGGAAGAGGCGATCGAGGAGACACCGATTCCAGTATCTAAAGAAGCGGTAGAACAGCGGGCTGCTACTCCTGTGAATGCGGATACTGTGCAATCTCATGAAGAGGAAAAAATAGATGATTCTGCACTAGAAAATCTGGAACCAGCTATTAGTGCTGAGGATTTTTTACAACGGTATAATCAGGGAGAACGAGATTTTGTGGGAGTTAATCTAGCCGGAGTAAATCTGAGCCGACAATCCCTGAGTGAGGTTAACTTGAATAGTGCTAATTTCAGGGGTGCAGAACTCTCTGAAGCAAACTTATCAGGCGTTAACTTGAGTGAAGCAAATTTATGTCATGTCAACTTTCACAAAGCTAAAATTAGCTCAGCCAACTTAGAAAAAGCACAATTACTCAATGCAAATTTAAGTGAAGTAACTCTGCATTCTGTAAACCTAAGTGAAGCTAATTTGAGTGGGGTAAATCTCAGTATTGCTCGTTTGTTATTGGGTATTAGCTTCAACAGGGCTAACCTCATAGAAGCAAACTTAACGGGGTTGAATTTGAGAAAATCACAATTGATGAATGCTGATTTGAGTAATGCAAACCTCAGTAATACTAATCTATTTGAGGCAAACCTTGAAGGGGCAAACCTTGAAGGAACAAAACTTGAACAAGCGCTGTGCAACGCACAGACTATCTTCCCCAGAGGATTTGACCCTGTTAAAGCAGGTGCTTACTTAATTGTTGCTGATGCTTCACTTTCCAACGTAAACCTAGCTGGTGTTGACTTGAGTGGTTTCAACCTGAGTGAAGCTAATTTGAGTGGTGCAAACTTAACCAAAGCAAAGTTGGAAGTCGCAAAACTGCTTCAGGCTAATCTGAGTGCAGCAAATTTGAGTGAAGCAAATCTGAATGGTGCTGACCTAACTACAGCAAACCTAAGTGAAGCTAACTTGAGTAAAGCAAACCTTCGAGAGGCGAAACTAGCTGTGGCAAACTTGAGTGGAGCCAACCTGAAACAGGCAAATTTAGAGTACGCTAACCTAGTTGCGGCCGACCTGAGCAACGCTAATTTGAAAGATACAAAAGTAGCCCGTGCCAACTTCAGCGATGCTAATCTGACTGGCGTAAATCTGATGGGAGTAGCGCTTGACTCAGTAGATTTGAGTAGGGCAAACTTGACTGAGATTAATCTCTGTGGCTCAAGTTTAGTGTACGCAAATTTGAATGGAGCAACACTTAGCTCAGCCGATTTGCGCGGGGCAAATTTGAATTTTACAAACTTAGAAAAAGCCAACCTAAAGGGGGCTAACTTAAGTGGGGTGGCAAATCTGGAAACGGCAAAACTTGCAGGCGCAATTATGCCAGATGGCACAATTCACGAATGAATTAATGTTTGTAGTAACGAATTGAGTCCTTAGAAATGGAAGGAGTAGGGCGTGTTTTCTTGACCCGGAGATCCCCCCTAGCCCCCCTTAAAAAGGGGGGAACCGGAAGCACTCAAAATCCCCCTTCTTAAGGGGGATTTAGGGGGATCGAGACTTTGATAGAAGTGACATTTATTATGGGTTTCAGTTTTAAATGGATACCAATAGTGGGTGTGCATCGCCCTAGAAATAGATTATGATTAGTATTAAAGATCAAATACATAGATTGTCGATGAATGAATCTGACACGGAAATTATAGAATCTACCCTCAGATGGATGACCGAGTTTGTCGAGTTACCGCATCCAGTTTTCAGCGATTTACCGATTTGTCCCTTCACTAAAAAAGCACGCTTGGCAAATCAAATTTTATTCAAAATCGAGCGGTTTTCAGCGGTGACTGAGTTCGATCGCGATTCTGCCATAATGAAAGCGATTTATGAATTTTACAATTCGGAATTTGAAATAATGGTAGTAATTAATCCTCAAAAAACAGCAATTACTGCGCCAGAAACTAAAGAATTGATAGACAAACTGAATAATCAGATTTCAGAGTTGGGCTTGCTGGCTTTTCACGCTCATCCCGAAGAAGATTTTAATATTGACGGGCTTCATACTAGGAGGATGCCGTATCCGGGCTTCACCGTTCAAGTAAATTCTAAGCTGAAGCCAGCTTCCGATGCTTTAGAGAAAACTGAATATTACAAAAATTGGACGGCCGAACAACTAAAATATTTCGGGATTCCGAGAAATTGACGATCGCCCGCCCTCCCCGCGTATCTCTGTGCCATTACAATAAATTCAGCAAAAAATCTTTACACATAAGAACTCATGCAGCTCAAGTCAACAACCCGCCATATTCGCATATACACCGCCATCCTCGAAGATAACGAACTCGTACCCAGCAATGACCTTTTGACCCTCGACATTGACCCAGATAACGAACTTAACTGGAATGACGAGTCCATCAAACAGGTATATGCCAAATTCGACCAACTCGTAGACGCTTACGAGGGCGAAGATTTGACCGAGTACAACCTCCGCCGTATCGGTTCGGAGTTGGAACACTTGGTACGATCGCTCTTACAAAAAGGCCAAATCAGCTACAATCTCAACAGCCGCGCTGTCAACTACAGCATGGGATTACCTCAAGTTGATGCCAAAATTAACCTGTAAGGGCGATCGGGCGATCGGCATTTATGTCAACTTAAGATTGAAACCCATAATAAATGTCGCTTGTAGCTGAGTTTGGGTCCCTCCTACTGCTCTTAATCAGGGGAGTACGGAGGGAAAAGAGGGTTCTGTTTCGTCTCTCGCTTTGAGGATTGAAGGGGATTTAGACTTGGATACCGACGAAAGGTGGAGATAGGGAGAATTGGGAAAATCTGCTTTTATTCTTCTTCCTGCTTCTTCCTGCTTCTTTCTGACTCCTGACTCCTGGCTTCTTCCTTCTTCCGACTGCCCTCGGACTTTTCCCGCGCATCCCCAGCATCAACCCGAGAATTTGGAACGCGATCGCGTTCCAAAAACTGTTTAACTGCCCGTTGGCGGTTGGTCATAAACTGACCCCAAGCGCCGGGAAAGATCCCATCCAAGGTTTCCACCAGCGCCCAAACCTCAAGATTCATCACTTTGTAATAAAAACTGTGAGAATGTTGAATGCTAGTGAGTATTTCGTCTATTTCCACTGCCGGCAGTAGCTTCGGATCGGGCAAATTTTTGGAAAAGGCGCTGGGATCATGTGAGGGCATGGTTAAATACTCAACAGCTTGCAGAGGCCGGTCAGTCGATTTTAGATTTGAGACTTGAGATTGATTCCACAGATGAATCTGGGGGCTTGAACTAATATCTAATTTTTTGTGCTCTCCACCACTCCGTCGGGGGCTGGCATCGGTTAGTCGATTTGAGATTTGAGATTTGAGATTTGAGATTGACTCCACAGATGAATCTGCAGGCTTGTATCCGTCTTTGGGTAGGGTTAAATTTAACTTCTCTTGCGAAACTAGGGCGCGAGGTACAGATGACCCTTCGCGAGAAAACCGAGAATTGATATTTATTTATACCTATCGGCTCAGGTGATTTCTACGTACCAGCATCCTACCATTATAGTTAGTCTAAAATCTCAATTCACTTGACGATCGCGATTTTTTCGGAAATTGCCACTATCAGGAATATGCTGAAAACAGCGTGCTTTCAAGCCGAGCAATTGGACCTCGCGCGATCGTCTAACCCTGAAAGCTCATAGCAAGATTCATCCGGTCGTCAACAAAATGGTAAACTGTTCGTGTCAGTACAAGGCGTTAAAACCTACCCCTATACTGGGGGAAAATCACGCCTAAAATATTGTCAGGAGTTGGACTAAATAGCCAAAAAGTTTACTAAAGTTAGTCATACTTAACTTGACTGGTTAACCTTTGTGGGTGGTAGAATTAGAGCGATGCCAAAAACCAAGGCTTAATTATCTGGGAGAGTAACCGAGCGTGCAAGTCAAAACTGACCAGCCTGTAAAAAGGTCGAACGGGAGTCCGCGTTTCGTTAAATTGGTTGAAAATATTGGATGACTCATGGCTAAAATCTTCAACTAAAATTAATTCGATTAGGGTGGGCTACACCCGAATTAACGCCTGTGGACAAGAAGGAGCCGACTCCCTTGGGTGAAGCAGGAAGCAGACCCTTCAGGAGCAATCCCGATTGAATGGTGAGACTTAAATAAGTTTAGCCAAGTTTTGTGTAGCAGATATCACTACGCACACAACAGTGGAAACGTGGTGATCCCGGGAACCTGAAAAATCAGGATATTAGGGCTGCGAAGTCTTAAGAATCCCCGTCTGTTGAGAAAGCGGGGGTGTCAAATAATCGCCACGTATCAACCCGTCGAGGTTCAATCGCTAAAATAGTTCAGATCAGCACGCTTGCCCAAAGGCGTCAGGAACCCTTATGCAAAACTCTGTGGCAAAACACTACTTATGGGCTTTAGGTGAAGGGATCAAAGGGTGTAAGCCAGGCGATCTGATCGCTGGTCGCTACTTGGTCAAGCGCGATCGACTTCTTGTCGATACCCAACCCGAACACTTGCCGGAACTGCCCGAAGAGATTCCGAGTGTTGTCACTCCTTATCTGAGACTGTTTACCTATCAGTTGCACGTACCTCAAGTATACGGCTTCGTATCGTCCAAGATGAGCAAGCTATCGGGAGATATCTGGTTACTGGAAAACGGGCCTATTTTGAAGGTGACGGAATCTTTAATGCCGGAATTGGCGGATTCGTGGAAAGGAGCCGCAGCGATGCGCCAGCTCAATTGGCTGTGGCAAATTGCCCAGTTGTGGCAGCCGTGTATCGCTCAGGGCGTGGCTTCCACACTGCTAACTCCGGAACTGCTACGTGTGGAAGGGCAATTGGTGCGGTTTCTGGAATTGCAGCCCGATCGCAAACCGCCTCATTTGTCGCAGTTGGGCAAATTGTGGCAGCAGTGGCTCGAAGATGCTCACCCAAATATTGCTAATTTTTTGAGGCAACTTTGTCAGCAAATGGTTGCCGGTCAAGTGCGCCACGGCGAACAACTGATGGGCCAGTTGGATAAAGCTTTGGCAAAGTGCGGCCGATATTACGATCGTCACGTTGAAATTGCCACGGGCACGGATGTAGGCAGATCCCGGGCTCACAACGAAGATGCTTGCTATCCGCCCAGCGGTACGGTGTTCGCAGGAAACCCGGGATCGGAAGCTTGCGCGATCGTCTGCGACGGTATCGGCGGACAAGACGGCGGCGAAGTCGCTTCGGAAGAAGCGATTGGTGTGCTGCGCGACAAGTTGCAGCAAATGCCCCTGCATCAGGCTAATTGGGACCCGTTGAGCCTGACTTCCAAGCTGGAACGGGCGGCTTGTGCTGCTAACGACAAGATAGCCAGTCGCAACGACAGCGAACACCGCCAAGGCCGCCAGCGCATGGGAACTACGCTAGTTATGGCTTTAGCCCACATTCACGAGCTCTATGTCGCCCACGTCGGAGACAGTCGGGCTTACTGGATTACCCGCACCGGCTGCTATCAAGTTACTCTCGATGATAATGTGGCTTGCCGTGAGGTGCGTTTGGGCTACTCTCTCTACCGGGATGCTTTGGAACAAGTGGCCGCGGGAGCTCTGATTCAAGCTTTGGGCATTACGTCCTCCAACACTCTCCACCCGACTGTGCAGCGTTTTCCGGTGGATGAAGACTGCGTTTTACTGCTGTGTTCCGACGGTTTGAGTGATAAAGACCGGGTTGAGGAATGTTGGGAAGCGGAGATTTTGCCAATTCTCGACGGTAGCATTAATTTGAGTCAGGCGCGCGATCGACTAATTGAGATTGCTAATACTAGAAACGGTCACGATAACGTCACTGTTGCTTTAATTCACTGTCAAGCACATTTGAGAGAAGACGGCAATACTTATCCAGAACTGTCTGTCGCACCCCTAGATACGCCGATCGAACTAATTTCCGACAGCGAGGATATGCCAACGGATTTGAATGGGCCCACAAGCCTTGGCGATGGGAATTCTGAAGGAAAAACGCAGTTGTTACAGCCGGAGAAAAGCAAAAGCCTATTTTCGCTGCTGCTGAAAATTTTATTTTTATTAGGGTTGGGGGGTGTATTTGCTTATTTTTTCATCCCTCCGGTGGGTCGCGCGATCGATACTGCCGGGGAGTCGATTTTCGGGAAACGCGGTTTAATTAAAGCCGCAAGCACGCCGGAGAAAACTGTTGAATCTGTAGCTTCTCCGGTTCAATCTTTAGAAACAGGCTCCTTTATAGAGATTAAAAGTTCTGCGGCTCGGGAAATGGGAAAAGAGGGCGATCGCTTGGATTTGCGAGTCGCGATCGGTGAGTTGACTGTAAAAGGATCAGTCCCCGCCGGCAGCGTTTTGCAGGTGACAAACAAACAGCTTACGCCTCAAGGCAATTGGCTGGAATTGAAAGTTTGTTCGATTCCTGAAAAAGTGCGATCGAACTCTCCCAAACCCAAGTCAAATAAAGATTTTTCTACAGTTTCAAAACCTGCACTCAATCCATCTCCCGCTGTGGCAACACCCTCGCCTTCCCCGGCGGCACTTAAGCCAACAGTTGAAGTAGAAAGCACCAAGAAGCTGCAAGCGGGGGAAATTGGATGGATTCAAGAACAAGCTGCTGTTTCTAAAGTAGTCTCTAACCTACCATTAAACCAAACTCAAAAGGGGAAATGCGTTGAGGCTGACTCAAATCCCAATGCTAATTAAACTGTTAATGCTTAATTATGTTGAGCGAAATTTATAGAGTTTAGTAAAAAGGAAAAGGCAGATTCCTAAACAAAACTAATATTAACGGGTACAATTGCAGGTCAAGGAGCTGAAAAATTTTTAGATTTTAGATGAGGAAGTTAACAATTACCAATCTAAAATCTAAAATTGTTTTAAAATTTCTAACCTAATTTGTTAGATACTTCTGCCAGTTTAGTCACCATTTGGGATACGGCTTTGTCAACGGCCGCGCTCAAAAGTGAGTCTTCATTGCTATTGCTGGAATTGCCGCCAATACCTCTGACAGAAATATTAGAATCGCTTTGATCTGCCTCTCCTACTGCTTTGGCGGTGGCAAGAATATCTCCTGAAGCTGTACCGATTAACCGCACGTCTATTTGAACGGTAGCTTTGGTTTTTTGCGAACCTGCGCCGATTCCCATGAAACTGCCGCCGCCGGATTGTTTGTCGATATTAAACTTGGTAATGGTGCCGATGAGCACGGCGTCAACTCCTAATTGTTTGCCAATTTCGGCTGCTGTGCCGGCATCCATCGCGCCGCTGCGATTTTGCTGTTTGAGCACTTGTTCGAGTTTGCTACGATCGACTACTGTATAAGTGCCATTGTTGACGAGTTCGTTGATTAGCAGTTCGCTGATGCCTTTGGCGGCGCCGACTCCTCTGTAGGAAGTGTAATAGCTGTTGGTGGTGCCGTAGTCGAAGTCCATGACGACGAGGCGCTTTTTGGCAGTTGCTTGGGCGAGTTGGGTTGCGGGTTCGGTGGTGGCTGGTGTGGCGATCGCATTTACTGAAACGTCGGCTAGCATTAGGGTAGCGAGGGAAATGCTGGTTAAGCGAGATAGGGTGGTTGTTTTCATAAAGCTTACCTCACAGTTGTTTTGTGCCGACTCTAGGATACTTTACGGAACAGCCCGATGTCAGGGTTGGGGGCGAGGGAGTTGGAATTGGCGGGTTTTAGTGTTTTTTGACTTTCAACAGGCTTAATTTTTGTTAATTAACCGCAGAGGACGCAGAAAACTCAGAGAAACAGAGGAAGAGTCTAATCAAGCTTTCAATCCTTTATAGGGATTTAGGGGTCTTCCTGCCAAAAAATCTAATATCTCTGTACTCTAAGGTGGGCAAGAACCGCACAGCCATCCAAAATTCCTCTTACGCCCCAGATTCGATAAAACCCATCAACCAATTAGCCATCGTCGCCCTGCGAGTCTGTCTCGGCCCGAATTCCCCAATTTTATAGCCCTTAAACCCCAATTTTTCCTTCAGCAATTGCTTATTTTCTGGAGGAGTCGATCGAGTCAATTTCACCGTCGCCGGCCTAGAATCGATAAAATCCGGCGGTTCCGGGTAATCTTGACGCCACTCGGGTGCAACACCTGCACTGTTCCACTTGCCAGTCTCGGCATCCCAGCGGTAGCCCAGATACTGCCAAACTAATCGGTTGACAGCAGCATCGTCTATCTCTTCGTTGAGGATAGCCCAAATAGTTTCGTTATTCAGCGGTGGTAATTCAGACATATAAAGGAACGGAGGGGGCGTTGGGCATTGGGCGTTGGGCATTGGGAAAGAAGGAATAGGAAACCAATTGTTTCAGCAATTAAAAATGCTTTAACTACCGAGAAGGTTGCTATATCATGGTCAGAAACGGGCAAGATGCCCGTTTCACAAAAAATCATAGGAATTTGTTTGTGGGGTGGACACGCGAGCCCGCCCCAAATGCCACCCCAAAAAAATTAATTATTCAAAATTCCGTCTTTCTCGGCCATCGACAGCATTAAGTCTATCACGCGGCTAGAATAACCCCACTCGTTGTCGTACCAGGAAACAACTTTGAAAAACTTAGAATTCAGTTCAATTCCCGCACCTGCATCGAAAATGCTCGATCGCGCGTCGCCCTGAAAATCTGTCGAAACTACCGCATCCTCAGTATATCCAAGAATGTCTTTGAGTTCACCCTCAGAGGCTTTTTTCATTGCCTCGCAAATTTCTTTATAGCTAGTTTCCTTCGCCGTTTTGAAAGTAAGGTCAACTACAGACACGTCGGGAGTTGGCACGCGCAAAGCCATCCCAGTCAATTTTCCTTTCAATTCCGGCAACACCAAAGTAACAGCTTTCGCTGCACCGGTGGAAGATGGAATAATATTTTGAGCCGCACCGCGTCCTCCCCGCCAATCTTTTTGGCTGGGGCCGTCTACAGTTGGTTGAGTAGCTGTCATTGCGTGAACTGTCGTCATTAAACCTTCTTCCAAACCGAAGTTATCGTTGATAACTTTGGCAATTGGTGCTAAACAATTCGTCGTACAGCTAGCATTAGAAACAACAGTATCTGTGGCCGGGTCAAATTTGTGGTGGTTGACCCCTACTAGATAGGTTGGTACTTTTTCCGGATCTTTTGTCGGTGCTGAAAGTATTACTCGTTTTGCTCCCGCCGTCAAGTGTTTTGATGCGCCTTCAAAATCTGTAAACAATCCGGTAGATTCTACAACATAATCTGCGCCGGATTTACCCCAAGGCAATTCTGCCGGATTTCTAATCGCTGTGCAGGGAATAAAATGTCCATCAATGACAATCCCGTCTGGTTTGCTTTCAACTTCGCCGTCGTAAATGCCGTGGGTGGAGTCGTATTTGAAAAGATAAGCCAGGTTGTCTGGCGAAACTAAGTCGTTAATGCCGACAAATTCGATGTTGGGGTTTTTGATGCCGGCACGCATGACTAGCCGTCCGATGCGACCAAATCCGTTGATGCCGACTTTTAATGCAGCCATGTTTAAACTCCTATTGAAAATATCGTTAGTCGATCGGGCGATGATCGCCTGTGGTGGCTTAGAATTTAGCACGCTAACGGATTTTTGCAACTGATTCTTTTCTATCTCTTAATAATTCTGAATTCTGCCGCGAGGAAGCGCAATTAATCCTGAAATGACCGCTGGCTAATGGCTGATGCCTGATGATTATAAACTGGTAAAAGTGCTATAATAGACAGAAATTATTTTCAAAATCGCCTTTTTTAAATCACGCTAAAGTAATTAGAAAAAACTTAGGCTAAAGCAAAAACGGAGTGGCATTCTCACCAGTGGCTGTCCGGGCCCGAAGCCGAGGATTAAAGTCGCAGATACGCGCAAAGACACGGCATTGCCGTGTCCTTACACCCATGGCGTACAATCTATATGCAGCTCTACTTTTTGGAATTGGTATAATCACCAATCACTAAGGACTAATGACTACCCGACGCACCTAGTAATTAGCAATTCCACGGCATCTGAAATAAAACACGACCCACCAAATTTATTTAGCACTGGTCTAATGTTTTCTGCAACTGCTGAAACTTGAGCTGGTGAACAAAAAGCAAGCACATAAATGTTATCCAGTGCCGTCATTGATGAACCACGAGAAACGTGATCCCTGGTGCTTTTTCCAGCGACATCACGAATCACCGAATAACCGGGTACGCCAGCTTTGTCTAAACCGTCTAAAATCTTGCCGAGTTCGACTGAGTGGGCTATGATTTCTACTCTTTTGACTGACTCCATCATCTCACCTCCAAAACATATTTATTCCGTATAGATACAGGGGAATGCCTACAATGATATTAAATGGAAATGTCACTGCTAAGGCAGTTGAAATGTAAAGACTTGGATTCGCTTCGGGAACAGTTAGGCGCATGGCTGCTGGTACTGCTATATAAGAAGCACTCGCGCACAAGACGGCAAACAGCAAAGTGTCTCCCTCCGGCATTCCGATTAATTTGGCTATTACCAAAGCAATTACTGCGTTGACTATGGGAATTAGGATTGCAAAGCCTATCAGAAAAATTCCTGCTTCTTGCAAATCTTTAATTCTGCTAGCAGCAACCAGCCCCATGTCTAGCAAGAAAAAAGTTAGAACTCCGTAAAACAAGTCTTGAGTAAACGGACTCATAACTTCCCAACCATGTTCTCCTGTCAGTATTCCCATAATTAGGCTGCCAATCAGCAGGAAAACTGAACTGTTTAGGAATGCTTCTTGTAGCACTTCTGGCCAAACTATTTCGCGTTTTCCTTCTTCCCCGCCAAATACACTCACTAGAATGAGACCGACTATAATTGCTGGCGATTCCATTAATGCTAGCGCGGCTACCATGTAACCGTCAAAGTCGATCCCCTGTGCTGTGAGGAAGGAGGTTGCGGTGATAAATGTGACGGCGCTGATGGAACCATAGGTAGCTGCGATCGCGGCGGCATTGTAGGAGTCGAGTTTGATTCTCAGTATGAAAAAAGTATAAATTGGTACTAGCATTGACATCAGCATCGCTGCCAAAATTGTCAGGGCGACTTGCTGGTCAATTCCGCTTCTGGAGAGTTCCACGCCCCCTTTAAATCCGATCGCAAACAGCAGGTACAGCGAAAACAGTTTGGGGATGGGCGCTGGAATTTCTAAATCAGATTTGAGAAAAATTGCCAGCATTCCCATGAAAAAAGCTAATATTGGGGGATTTAAGATATTTGACGATACTAAACTCAAATCCACGATCGGTCACTCCCATTTCTTGCGTTTTTAATATTACTTCCCCAGTAATTGTTGCACGAGAATGGATCAATAGACCGATCGAACTTTTGACTCCGAAGCTCGATCGAGCTAAATACCCCCAAATACCGCAAAGGCGCACAGTACGCACCCTACAACGAAGGTGTGCACAGGGCACCTGCAGGCTAAGTATTTTGGTTTAACTAAGCAACTGCCAAATAAGACTCTAGGGCTTCGGAACCACCGATCAACTTGCCGTCGATAAATACTTGCGGCACAGTTGTAGCCCCAGTCATAGCCCGGAGCGATCGGGTTGTGATATCCCGGCCCAAGACGATTTCTTCATAATCCAAGCCCTTTTGACTCAGCATTCCCTTAGCCTTAGCGCAGAAGGGACAGCCCATTTTTGTAAACAGCGAAACTAACTTCGGCTTGGTTGCTGCGGAGTTGATGTAGTTGAGCATCGTCTCGGCATCGGACACTTTGAAAGGGTCTCCGGGTTCATCCGGCTCAATAAACATTTTTTCAACCAAGCCATCTTTTACCAGCATCGAATAACGCCAAGACCGCTTGCCAAAGCCTAAATCTGTTTTGTCTACCAGCATTCCCATGCCTTGAGTAAATTCGCCGTTACCGTCGGGAATTAACGTCACATTGTCTGATTCTTGGTCTTTTGCCCACTCGTTCATCACAAAGGTGTCATTGACCGAAATGCAAACGATTTCATCTACGCCGTTTTCTTTGAAAACTTTGGCCAATTCATTGTAACCAGGGAGGTGCGTTGACGAACAAGTGGGAGTAAAAGCTCCCGGCAGCGAGAAGACTACTACGGTTTTACCTGCAAATATATCATCGGTGGTGACATCCACCCACTCGTTGTCTTTGCGAGTGCGAAAGGTGACTTTGGGTACTCTTTGACCTTCTTGGTTCGTCAGCATGATTTTAAATTTTTGGGTACTTGGGTTCAATTCCTTTGCTTATTATAGCGTACTCATAACGAGTATGAGTTGTCAAGGGGAGGCGAGTTTTTTTCTCGAACTTGGGCGCGCGCGCGAGCGAGATCAGTTCATTGTCTTTGCGACAGCTAGCAGATTTAAAACTTGCTGTTTAAGTAGGTCGGCAATTCTGTCTCCATTCCTTTGCTGCTGCTAACGGGTGAGGATTTTTTACACATTCTGTCAACATATCGATATCAATGCCCGGTAGCAATTCGCTTTGTGTGATTAATTCATAACCGCAGTTGGACACGAATTCAACCGGAATTTCTTCTCGCAAATGGTAGATAGAAAATCGGTCATTTCGCCAAAACCAAACCTCTCGCACATTCAACCTTCTATACAGTTCTAGTTTATTGATGCTGCCACTGGTAACAATCACTTCAATTACCAAATCTGGAAATTCTTTATCTGTGCCAATACAGTAAGCTTCATCTGGTTCCGTACCGCCACTTTTTTCCTCTTGTCGCAGAGTTGTAGACCCAAAAGGAAAATATTCGATTTCAGCTTCTACAAAGTAAATTTCTAGCAGATTTCCAATGCCAGTTTTGCGACTTTCATGGCGGCGAGAAGGCGACATAATTTCCAAAACTCCATCTAAATAAGTAACTCGATATCCCGCTGTATCTCCAATCCGATTCAGCAGTGTCTCGTATTGTTCCCAGTTGGCGCTATCGGTAATGTAGCGATCTTCAGGATCTTGGCGTTGGAGTGCTTGTTCCTTAAGTAGCGTATCTAGCTCGCTCGTCAGCATCGGTATTAGCTCCTTACAAGTTGTTCTAATCTTAGCTCAACTTTATTCCCAATCAAACTGCCTCCCCAAATATTCCTCTAATTCCTGATTGTAAGGTCGGAAATAATCGCTCAACCAATCGCGAATTGATTGATTGACAGGCTGGTAAAAACCAGGATTAGCATTTTGGTATTCAGACAATTGATATTCCGGCAAATCTAAGAATTCTAAAACTTGCGTGACAGTTGTCGCTGCACCTGCATAAAAATCTTCGCTTTTCAAAATTAACAACTGTTCTCGTGGAAAGAAAGCCCGCCAATTTTTTATAAATTCTATGTACCTACCGCGAGCTAAATAATTCCCCGGTTCCTCGCCAATGATGTATTCTGGATTTTGATTCAACCGTTCAATTTCATCGCTAATTACTCGATCGAGCGATCGCGCTTCCCAATTTAAGCCAGTCAAGCGGTAAAATTGAGAAATCGCCCGATCGACCGGATTTCGCAAAAGTACAATCAGTTTCGCCTGTGGAAACAGGCTGTAGAGACGTTCCGGTGCTTCCCGAGAGTCAAAATAGCTTGGACTTGCTTCGCCCGTCAAAAAGTGCTCTCCCGGAGGCATGGGCGGAAAATGAGCCAAATACCAATCAATCCCTCTGTCAAAGTGCCACGAGAAAAAATCCATCTCCTTTTTAATCGGAGTCAAAATTTGCGGGTGTTGGGCTAAATAAGTATAAAGAGAAGTTGTGCCGCACCGCTGAGAACCAATAATTATAAAGTTAGGAAATTGGACTGGTTTTAAGTTCCAATTTTGTAGAACAGGCATCTTGCCTGTATCTGCTTGTAGAACAGGCATCTTGCCTGTCCTATTACTTAGAATAGATGCAAAACTTTGTTTAAAACTGACAGTTCGATAAAAATTAATCGCCTCGGCAATTTTCCCTTGCCTCGTCAAAGCTTCTCCCAAATTCAGATAAGGCCAAAAAGCCTCCGGTTTAGCTGCAACAACTTCGCGGAACAAGTTCTCAACTTCATCCAGCTTGTTTTGCCTAACCAAAACTTCCCACAAATTGTAATAAAACCACCAAGGAATATCGGGATTTATTTCTATTGCTTGGAAAAATGCCGCCGCCGCTTCCTCCCAATATTTTTGGTGGCTCAAAACAGCACCTAAATTGTAATAAGACCAGCAATCATCCGGTTTTTGGGCGACAGTTGCGCGAGATGATGCTAATGCGCCATCGCACTTTTCTTGCTGCTGCAACAACTCCTCTAATTGCGCTGACAGCTCTGCACTAATCGGTATATTTGTCAATAGCAGTTGGTAAAAAATAATTGCGCTTTTTGGGCGATCGTACTTGGCTAAATTCTTTCCTAACTGCAAATAAAACTCCCAATTTTCCGGTGTAATTTGCAATTGAGATTGTTCTAACACTAACTTTAAATCCGACTCTGTTTGTCCGAGAGCGTATCCCAACTTCTCGTAAATTCCCGGCAAATCTGGGTCAATTTCAATAGCTTTTAAATACGTAGCGATAGCATCATCCCACTGTTTTAGTTTAGTTAAAGCGTCGCCTAAATTGCAAAAAGACCAAGTAAAATCTGAGTTAAGTGCAATCTCGAAGTGGTAAGCAGCAGCAGCCTCTTCCCATTGCCGAAGTTTCAGCAAAGCATCGCCCAAATTGTGATAAGACCATGAAAAATCTGGATTTAACTCAACAGCTTTTTTGTAAGCAGCGACAGCTTCCTCCCATTTTTCAAGTTTCAGCAAAACATCGCCCAAACTGTGATAAGACCAAGAAAAATTAGGATTTAACTCAATAGCTTTTTTGTACGCAGCAATAGCCTCATCAAACAGACCGCTTTCTTGTAGAAAATTCCCCAAATTGTAGTATTCATTATCCATGCAATACTCCTGCCAAATTCATTAAGTTCTCCAGCGACTTCAAATCCAACCGCATATTTTTATGTAAGGGTTTTGTCGGAGTGCCATCTTCAACCAAATCGCCAATTAAATAGTAATGTTCCAAACCGCACAAATTGCTAATCATCCAATAACAATGCGGCACGTAAAGAGGAGAAAAAATTTCAATTACCTTAGTTCCGGGACGGCAAAAAACTAGATTAGTCAACCCCCCGCCGTGAGGTGCGACAACTACTTTAGCAGCAGCCAAACACGCTGCTTGTTCCGCTACGGACATCGTTTCCAACTTGACACTGCGAAACCCAAATTTTTCTAAGTATTTAATTACCTCTTCATCGTTGACGATTCGTCGATAGGATGCTTGTTGGCGGCTGATATAAATTCGCTCTGAATAGTCTGTGTTTCGCGGCTGTTGTTCATTTAAAAATATGTGTTTGAGAAATTCACACTTCCATTTTGAAACCGCTCCCGATCCGTCATAAGATATTGACGGGACTATTAATTTATCCGCTGTAACGTGTAAATTGCAGCGACTTTCTAAAAGTTTGTCTTGAGGAACTCCTAAACTCTTTAAAGTTTCTGCTTGATAGGAAGAATCCCTGGCATTGACAACAAACTTATCTATAGTTTCTATCAATCCGCTTCGCTGCAAAAGGTCAAATCGCGTAATCACATCAAACATCCAATGAAAATAAGCTGCTCCACCCCAGCGAGCAGATAAAAAAGCTACATTTCCATCGACGTGTTCAGCGGGAGGCAATTTGTCGGAAGTGATTACCAATTCAGCACAACCCATTGAAATATCACGAACAAGTTTATTGTCTGAAGTAATTACGGCGGTAGTCACCACATCTGCCCAAGCTCGTCCGTTTGGCAATACGGCAACAAAAGCTTTTCTTGAATGACTTTGATCTTCCGAAAATCTACGGCTGCTGTCGATTGTTTTGGAATCAGATAAATGGATTTGACTCGCAGGATGGATGTCAATGCAGGTGAGGTGCGAATTGGATTCTGCTGCAACAATCAAATCTTCTGTAAACCCACAGTATTTTTTGAGAATACTTAAGGGTAAGATTTGATTGCTGTATTCTCCCCGATCGCTTTCATCGACTTCTCCTTGTTGTTCCAGAGCATAACCTATATTATCGTAAGCTTCAAACAAGTCGGGTTGAATTTGCAGTGCTTGAACTAAATTAGTGATTGCAGGTTCCCACTGCTGTTTGGCAATTAAGCTCAAACCCAATCCTTCGTAACACCAACAGGATTTTGGATCGAGATTGATGCCTTTTTCATAAATGGCGATCGCCCTTTCCACTTCTCCTTGCTTCCGCAGTGCATCACCCAACTTTTTGTATAGCCAACTATGCTCAGATTCTAGCTCAATAGCACGACCAAAAGCCACTGCTGCTTCTGGCCAATTTTCTTGTGATTCCAGAACTTCCCCCAAACTATTGTACAACCAACAATCATCGGGATTTAATTCAATAGCTTTGCGACAAGCCGCCGCTGCTTCTTCCCAGTTTTCCAATGCAATCAAAGCCTTACCTAATCTATCGTAAGACCAACAAAAATCAGGATTTAGTTCAACTAACTTGCGGTAAGCAACAGCAGCTTCCTCCCACTCAGAAAGCTCCATCAGCACATCACCTAAATTGTTGTAAGTCCAACAAAAATCGGGATTTAACTCAAAAGCTTTGCGGTAAGCAGCAGCGGCGTCGTCGTATTCCTCCATCGCCTGCAAAGTTTCCCCCAAAAAGTGGTAAGACCAACTAAAATTAGGGTTTAGTGCGATCGCCTGTTGGTAAGCTGCCCTAGCTTCATCAAATAGTTCTTTCTTGTGCAGAGTTTTACCTAACTTGTGGTAAGTTAAGTAGTTGCCCGACTTAATTTTAATAGCTGTTTGATAGCGTTGGATAGCCTCATCCGAATAACCGGAATTAGCCGCAATATTCCCCAATTTTTCCCAACCCAGAGACAACAGAGTTTGCTCTTCCCCCAAACTTTCATTGGCGATTTTTTTGACGATGAGCTGATAGCCTTTGTGTACTACTTCTAACTGACTTCCAAACATCTCCAAAAAAACATCTATGCCAATTTTAGTATCTTGCTCCGGGCTGTCGGGAAACGTAAACTCGTAATCGTCAAAAATCATCAATCCGCCAACTTTTACCAACCTCCAAGATAAAATCGCATCTTGCAGAGCACTGGTTGGTTTGTGGCAGCCGTCAATGTAAGCAACATCGTAATATTCCGAAGCCAAATTAATTAACAAATCTTGAGAGTAACCTTCTAATTCAATTACCCGATCGCCTGCTCCAGTTTTAACAATATTGCCCTTAAAATGTTCTTGAAAGTACAAATCTATACAAGTAATCTTTGCCGTCGGATGAGTTAAAATATTATCCAGCAGCCAGCAAGCAGACATTCCCTGAAAACTGCCGATTTCCACAACTTGAAAATCCGCAATTCCGGTAAATTCCTGTAAATGCCGTTTCCAAATAGGAATATTGTGGGTAAACCAATCTTGCGTAAATTGATAATCTTTCGCCGCACACTCATGCCAACCCCTCAATTCGCTCGCTTTTTGGTGGCAAATAATTGCTTCTTCTAATTCCCCTAATTGCGGTAAAATATTTCCTAAATCGTTGTAAGGCTTAGAATTGCTCGGATCGAGATCAATTTGGTGGCGGTAAGTGGCAATTTGTGCGTATAACTCCTGTTGTTTCGCCCGAACATCATTTAGTTGGGCGACAACTTCCGCAGCATTGGGTTCAATTTGCAGTGCCATGCTATAAAATACGATCGCACCTTCCAACTGCTTCTGTTTTGCTAAACTATTGCCTAAATTTATATAAAACTCCGCTCCATCTAACTCAATTCCCAGCAATTTGTGGTAAATTTTCCCGCTTGCAGCAAGTACCTCAATACCTTGACAATAAGTTTCGATTGTGCTGTCTAAACCAGATTCGCTGCGCTTCCGCAAAACATATCCCAACCTCTGATTAATTCCAGTCAAATTTGGCTCAATCTGAACCGCGTGCAGGTAAGCAGCCACAGCTTCATCCCAGGATTTTTCGCAGGTGAAGGCAATTCCCAAATTGACATAAAACCAAGGAATATTTGGATTGATTTCAATAGCTTTACGGTAGCAACTAATAGCTTCAGCCCACAGTTTTTTGTGAGCAAAAGCGTCCCCTAAGCAATTGTAGGCCCAGTAGGAATTATCATTAATTTCTAGAGTCTGACGGTAACATTTAATGGCTGCATCAAAGTCGCGTTTTTGTGCGAAAACATTACCTAAACCCACGTAAGCACGAGCGTAGTTGGGATTGATTTCGAGGCTTTTGTTGTAACAGGCGATCGCCCGATCGCATTCTCCTCGCTCCGCCCAAGTTTTACCCAAACTGTGGTAAGATTCAAAAGAATCTGGATTCAGGGCAATGGCTTGTCGGTAATTGGCGATCGCCTCATCCCACCGTTTCTCCCGAACCAGCATTTCCCCCAAATTGTGATAAGCTGTTGCCAGCTTGGGGTTTAACTTAATTGCCCGCGAATAACATTCAATAGCGCGATCGAACTTTTCCAATTCCACCAAACTATTTCCCAGAGTGACGTGCTCGTCAGCAGTTGCCCAATTTGGCTCGATATTAAAAGCTTGATACCAACAGTCTGCCGCCTCTTCTCGCTTCTCTAACTGCGTCCAAATTCTCGCCAACTGCCGATAAGCAGCAGCAAAATTAGGCGCTAGCGAAATCGCTTTTTCACAATTGGCGATCGCCTTTTCCCACTGTTTCCCCTGAGAATACAAAATGCCGAGATTAGCATAAACTTCCGGCAAATTTGGATTGCGATCGATCGCCGATTCATACCACTGCTTAGCTTGCTCGATTTCACCTCGAACCTGCATCACCTTTCCCAGCGTCTGGCAAGCTGCAGCCAAATTCGGTTCAATTTTCAACGCTGACTCGCAAGCAGCAACTGCCTCATTCAACTTTCCTTCGGCTAAATAAACTTCTGCTTGCCGACTCAAATCAACCGCTGCCTTTTCCATCTTCTCAATCGAGGGCATAATTAAACTTTCTCCAGACACCAACTAACCCAAACCAACCACCTCAACCATCCTTTTCAGCGAACTCAAGTTCACCAAAATATCCTCTGTCAGGGAATTCTGATACATCAACTGTCTAATAGGATAGCATTCAAAAGCCTCCCCCGCTAAAAAGTAATGTTCCAACTGCAAATATTGACTAATTCCCCAGTAATAATGGCTGATATAGTGAGGCGACACCAACTCAATTACTTTAGTTCCCTGGTGACAAAAAATCGTATTTGTCAAGCCACTGCCGTGGGCAGCAACTATCACCTCAGCGTGGTAAAAATGAGCTATTTGCTCTGCCAAAGACATCGACTCAGGCAAAATAGAAACAAAGCCAAATTTCTCCAGAACCTCAACCACATCTTCTTCGTTCAAAACTCGTCGATATCTTGCTTTGCTGCGGCTGATGTAAATGCGTTTTGGATAGCGCGAACTCGGTATAATTCCCTTGAGAAACTCCCGCCTCAAAAAATCCATCGCCCACCCAGAAGGCCAGCCCAAATATCCAGCAAAAGACGGCACAATTAACTCTGTTGCTTGAATGTGAGGCAAGCGATCGCTCTCCAAGACTTTCTCTTGAGGAATGCCCAGAATTCTCAGACTTTCCCGCTGAAATTGGTGCTGACAACTATTCACCAAAAACCAATCTATTTCCGCCAAATCCCTACCGCTGTGCCGTAGCAATTCTATCCTGGGCAAAACATCAACCATCCAGTGAAAATAGACATTTCCCGACAAACCAGAAAGCACCGCCACCCTGCCGTCAATTTGCTTTAAACCGGGAAATGATTCTAACTGAAAAACACTGTGTTTTCTAACATCATGCTTTTCGCATCCAGGTAAAAACCCCGGATAATCTCTCGACACATCAGCCAACAAATAATTGTCAGGAGTAATTACAGCGATCGCCTTGCAAATCAGCCAATAATTTTCCTGCGGCACAATCCAAACTCGCCCGTTGGGAATCTGTGCCACAAAAGTCTTTGGCTGCGCCACAGGTATGGGTTGCGAGTTTGACAAACGGCACACTCCCCAACCCAAATGCACCGGATCGAACCACTTAGAAAGTCGCTGCAAACACAGCCCGCAAGTTAACCCGGCACACTCGGAACTGGCCAATTTGGAATTTGATCTTGCAAATTGGGAATTGGGAATATTTTCGGCACTTGCTTCGGGTGCCGATTTCCAAAAAATTTCCACATAATTGTCAGCACCCAACTTAGCATTAACCAGCCAATCCCAGCTCGATAAATAAATACCGTGAGGAGGTTTTATAGAAGTGCTATCTGGCAATATAAAGCTCTTTTTTTTCCACTCTTTCTGATTCCCATAACCGTGCAATTGCAGCTCTAAAACTTTTTGATAATAATCAATCGCCCGTTCCCAGCGCCCCTGTTTTTCCAGCAGTTTTGCCAACTCAAAATAAACCTGCGCTAAAGCAGGTTGAATCGTCAAAGCCATGCGGTAAACTGCAATTGCTGCGCTGAACCGCTGTTGCTGGGCTAAGGAATTTCCCACGCGCCAGTAAAGCTCTGCATTTTTGGGCTGAATTTGCAAAGCTTTTTGATAATAAACGGCGGCCGATTCGTGTCCGCCGTACTCTGTTAGAGCATTTCCCAAATGCAAGTAAATTTCGGCTAAATTATCGCAAATTTCAGCAATTGGTAATGGGGCATTGGGCATTGGGCATTGGGCATTGGGCATTGGGCATTGGGCATTGGGAATAGTTTCTTTTTCTTCCTTCTTCCTTCTTCCTTCTTCCTTCTTCCTTCCAGTTAGTGCTGTGAGAAATCGATCGCACGCAGCGATCGCCCTTGACAATTCATCATCTTCTACAGCAACAACTGTGTGCCTGTCTCCCAAGCGGCAGTAAGCGTCAACAAAATCAGGCTTCAGAGCTATTGCTCGCTCAAAATAAGGCATGGCTTCAGCAATTTTGCCCAAAACCATCAAAGAAAACCCGGCGTCTGTATAGCCCGAAATATAGTCGGAATTGAGTTCGATGGCGCGATCGAAACAAGCAAGCGCCGCCGAATGTTCCCCCTGTAATTGCCACGCTTTCCCCAAATTGTAGTGAGCCAAAACCATGTCCGGCTCCAACTCAATAGCTGTGAGGTAAGATGCGATCGCCCTTTCCGGACTTTTGTCCAGCAAGGCTTGACCCAAATTATTGTGCAGCGTTGCCCAATCCGGCTTAATCTCCATCGCCCGCTGGTAAAGCTCGATCGCCTCCGCGGCCCGATCCTCCTTTAGCAAAATCACACCCAGATTGCTGTAAGCTTCCACGTAATCCGGCTTCAGAGCAATCACCTGTCGGTAGGTATCCATTGCCGCTTCGAGCTGACTATTTTCATCTAAAACCACAGCCAGATTGTAGAAAGCATCGAGATAATTGGGTTTGTTGGCGATCGCATTTCGGTAACAGCCGATCGCCCCCAACAAATTACCCTGCTTGTGAAAAATATTTCCCAAGTTATAATGAAGTTCCGCCCAGTCTGGTTTCAAATCCAGAGCTTGCCGGTAGTGAAAAACCGCTTCATCCAGCCACGAATAGTCGCTGTAAAGTTGACCCAAATAAGCATGAGCCAGAAAAAACTGCGGCGAAATCTCCAAAGCTTGCACAAAAGCGTCTCTTGCCCCCGTCGGATCGCCTTGAGCTTCGAGGATTTCGCCTAAAGTCGTGTAAGCCGAGGGCGAAAACGGTTGAAGTTCGATCGCCTTTTTGCAAAACTCGATCGCCTCCGTTAACTTCCCCCGGTTCAAATAAATTTGGGCTTGCCGGATATATTCTTCAGTGCTCATTGCTAGCCAGCAGTTGCGGTTTTTTTACCGCTTCAGTAAAACCTAGAACTTCTAATTTTAAAACTTTGTATTTATATTTTGCCCGATCGGGCGATCGATTAATTTTATCAATAACTGTCGATCGATTTTTTTGTACTGCCCCTGCTTCAGTTCCTGCATTGAATATTTCAACCTCACCCCGCTTGTGGCAGAGTGAGGTTGAAATCCTTTAAAACTACCGGCTTTGTGAGAACAGCCCCGAATCTTATCCGGTGCTGCCCCACAACAGCCAGTTGTTTTAGAACAACTCGAAGTTGTTCGAGGTAATCGTCAGACCAGGCTGCAACTGAGCCACAGTTAGCACTCCGCTGTTGCCGTTGAAGAACAAGGTACCGCTTGTTGGGTCGTAGACCAACTTGTTCGTTGTGGCAGATCCTGGGGTGGCTGCGTTGAAATTAGAAACGACGACAAACTCGCTTGCCTCGAAGCTGCTGCCTAAACCAGAGAACACACCACCCGATTTCAAGCGGATCTTATCTTCGCCTGGGGTAAAGTCAGTGATCGTGTCTACGCCGTAATCGCCACCGCTGGAGAAGAAGTAGAACGTATCGCTGCCAGCACCACCGGTCAGGACATCGCTGCCTCTGTCGCCGGAGATAAAGTCATTGCCATCACCGCCATTGACAGTATCGTTGTCTTTACCGCCGAACAGGCTGTCGTTGCCAGCGCCGCCGCCGACAATATCGTTGCCCATGCCGCCAAAGACTGTATCGTTGCCAGCGCCACCGAGTACGGTGTCGTTGCCTTTGTCGCCAGAAATCAAGTCATTGCCATCACCGCCGTCAACGAGGTCATCCCCTTTACCAGCAAAGATGACGTCATCGCCGCTGCCGCCAGCGACCACATCGGCGCCACTTCCTGAAAAGACAGTATCGTTGCCGTCACCGCCGCCGATACTGTCATTGCCGCCTCCGGTAATAATCAGCTCGTTGCCACCGCCACCAGCGACGACATCATTGCCCCCAAAAGTCAGGATGATATCGTTGCCGGGGCCGCCGTTCAACCTGTTATCGGTGGTTGTGCCAATAACGGTTGAGCCACCATTACCACCTGGTAGTGAACTTGCTGGGGTTGTTGGATTAGTTACCTGGGTCATTTACACTCCTCCTAAAAGATCAATCATTTTTCTACAATACACTTTTCCCTCCAAAGGGATTCAATAAATGAAACCGGACATCGGTTGAGACCCTAATTGACCCGGCTGCTATAAGCTGTCATGTAATTTAAATTGTCAGCAGCGGGCCTGCGAGCGCGAGTTGAATCCTGTATTCGTTGAGCAGCAAATCTCGGTTGTTTCCTGCTTTTGACTCTCGACTCCACCACTGCCTCCTCTAACACGAAAATATTCCACTTAAACGTTTGCGAGTTTACCATAATGACCGTCGGTGTGGCTAGTCATTATTAAAACAATAGCCGGAAGATACACAGAGACCATTTTTTAATTGGAGTATGCTCTCAAGATTGAGAAGTTGCACCGGGCCCTTGGCACTGTCGATCGCCGGAGAGTTCGATCGCCCGCAATGGGGCTGGAACTGACCTGCGATTGCTTTTAAGTACAATGTAGTTGACCTGACTTTTGATTTTCGCCAATAGTTCCCCAGAAATCAAAATTTATTAGCTGGCTTTGAAAGCAAGCCCGTGCACGCTGGAGGCCGGATTCAATCAAAAGTGCGTCCCAACACAGTCCCGGACGGACTTTTGATTGAATCACCTTGATGTTTTCAGCCAAATCCCTCACGCTCAACGCAGGATTTTGGCTAAAAAACCCAGTTTTTCAACCCCCAATCCGTCATTTCCACCGTGCTCCACATCCATCCGGACAATCAGACAAAGCAGCGCTCGTCATTTGGTGAAGTTGGGATGAACCGTGGGTCGGTAGATTTGTGACGGTACTGTGACTAGATTTTAGATTTTATATTTTAGATTTACTCCAGAGATGAATCTGGGAACTGGAACTAGGATATAAAATTTTTTACTGCTGGCGAATCCTGCCCCAGTTATGGGTTGGCCCAATTGTAGTTATCAATAATTTCTTTGTTTATAATGCTGAAGCCATCATTTTTGTGATGGCATCTATCGGAGCCAAGGTAAAATTCTTACCTGCCTACTCGCCGGGTTTATCTCCGATAGAGTTTTAGTGGGTCAAAATTCAAGCGATTTTCCGTTCTCAAGGATATCCACCTTCAAATGTTCTTGATGAAGCGATTACTACAGCTATTAATGCTTTTACTGATGAAAATGCTTGGCCATCCTTTCAGCACTCGGGTCTATTTTGAAAAAAAATTAAATAGTTAACTTTTGTGGTACATTCGATGGCTAATACCTGTGAGTTAAAATATTAATATTTTACCCAATATTTGTTTCCTAATTGTTGTTAACTTCGAGCTGATCATTAACGATTAGCAAATTCCCCGAAATTTAGTTCGGCATTCCTTCAGAGAAAATCTCTACTATTTATTCCGAGCGGTGTGCTTCTAGGTGCGCTGGTGACTGGTGGGAATTGCTCTGGCTGTCGTAGCTGTAGATTTGAGCGTCACTCTCGACAATATAATTGATGGAAGTAGCTCCATAGTAGGCCAGCGCTAGCAGCGACAATAGATGAAGAACTCTATAAATTGGTTTCTCAGATACTTGGTTCATTTTGACTCCTACTTTTTATGCAAATAGCGAATGTGGATACCGTGACGGCACTTTTTTTTAGAAGTTCCCAAACATCTCGCACCCCTAAAAATTTTGCTGGCTCCCGTTATACACTCCTGATGAGCGATCACCCAAAATAAGTCGTACTTGCGATTTGAAACAGTTTTTGTTGCCTATTTCATATTGCAGTCTCTGCCTTGAATTGTCTATCTAACTGCGGTAAGAGTTAGGCTATTGGGGCGCAGACGAACTCTACATTTTCCTGTTTAGAGCTGCTACACTTTGAAAAAAGCGAGCTAGAAAAGCTTACAGAGTAAAGATCCTAGCTGTCTTTCAACTCCTCGCCCGGATTTTCCCACCTTCGATTAATGGTAGGTAGCAGCCGGAAGTATAAAAATTCTTAAGTTGGTCAACGGCAGGCGAAAATATGTCTGAAGTTATATTTTTTCAAGCAACAGGCCATGTTAAATTACATATTAATTTTGAGCTTTGTTGAGGTGGCAGATAATTTTTGGCTAAAAAATTTTGTGGTCGCTGTCCGATAATTTGAGTCTGACAATTTTGCCTGAACAATTTTTACTGAGCCGCACCATTAAATCACGATCTGACAAAAAAAAGTACGCATCAGTCGATTGGAGACTTCGGTGTGATACGTTCAGCGACCGCTGAGTCAATCTCGCTTAGTTGAACGATTTGAGATTTGAGATTTATTCCACAGAGGAATCTAAGAGTTTGAACAAAAGCCTAAAATTTTGGGCGGTTGGCGACTCCTCTCGGAAACTTGTATCCGTTTTGGGGCGGATTCAAAAAGCAGAAGGCAGAATTAGATAGCGGTAAAAAAATACTGTTTTAGGATTCAGAATTTTTATTGGGTTCTACCTTCTCGCTACATTTTTTCACACTGAAACAAAATAAATTACTCGCTGCCCGGAGTGATGCACGCCGAATAATTTAGGCTCACATAAGCGACTGTGTTGAAGCCAGTTACTTCCATAATTTATTATAATTCTTGCTCGCAGTGAGCTGTTTTTACAACAGACTTTTTGCTGGTAATTTGCAAAAGGGATAGAGGCAGAACAACAGGCCAAAAGAGAGGCCCGATGATTAAGGCTGTCCAAGAGATCAAGTCTTTTTTAGATGTCGCAGTATCATTCCAAAAACTTTTGAACCAAACAATAAAAACAATTAAGGCAATCGAAAAGTAGCTAATCATTATCATTTTTTTACCTGCCTGCCTATAAATTGGATAGAAGTATTTATAATTATTGTATCTCAGGCCGTGGCTCGTCGATCGCAACTTTATGCCCTGAGCTGCAAGCTGCAAGTATCTAAAACCCAAAGTTACACAGCTATTGAAGTCCAGAGCCTGCGATGTTGAGCGGACTTACTCTCGCTGCGCGGCGGTCTTGGGAACTCAAAGCCTTGTGTTCAGAGCTTTTCGAGATTTTGTCAAACCTTGAGGCTACCACCCAAATCATAGCTTATGCGATCGAGGTCTTTGGTTTTCTGTGATTTAACTCACGTATACTTGCAGACTTCGGTCACAAATCGAGCCAAGAACGATCACACAGCTTAGCCGACTGCAATCACCCTACTCTTTTCTCCAATGGTCGATATTATAATCGTCGAGTTCAACGAGATTTCATGCAAGCTCTGACTTTAAAATCTGATCGCGCGATCGCTGAACTGTTCTATCAAGTCACTCATTCAGGCAATCTGACTCGCACTGAAAGCCACGGACTGCGCGAACTCTGCCAAAGCGCTCTCAGCGAAGACGCCAGAGATGCAGTCAACCGTCTGCTGCACGCTATCCGCCGCGGATGGGTCAGGATTTCTGATTAGTCCCCTCACACAAGAAGTTGAGATGAGTATTTCTACTTTCTCTCCTCTCAAGCTTTGCCAACAATAAGATTTTCGTGAGCAGGTCGCTGCATTAACCCTCTCCAAAAAAAGTTGTACTGCGATCTAAAAGCTCGACCCGGTTTCTTGAAGAAGCCGGGATTTTTGATTTGAAGCAGCCAGTCGATTTTAGATTTTAGATTTTAGATTTTAGATTGACTTCACAGATAAATGTGGGAGCTTGAACTAGAGCTTAAAATATTGCGCTGCTGGGGACTCCTATGGAAAACTTGGATCTGTCTTTGGGCGGGTCATTAAGTATATTCACGGAAAAAAGACCACACCAAGAAACTAGGTAAATGTAAGTAAAAGCGGGCTTCTAAACACGCTAAAAGTTTTACGTTGAATTAAGCTGAGCGATTTCGCTAGCAGTCATTAGTAATCTATTAATAGATAAATATTAATTTATTTGTCACCGTTTCTTAACCAAAAGTAGAGATGTGGGAGTTGCCAGAAGCGAGGAATCTGCACGGGGTTTGTGTTTCAAGTAGCAGGGCTATCGAGAAAACATCCGATCCCCAAGTCCCACTGACACAAATCACTCATCAAGAGCCAATCGATCACATTTACTCCCGTAGTTGAATCACATAAATTTTGGAAAAATTAGTCAATACTGTCAAAAGTGAGTTCAGAAAAAAACACATGATGAAAACCCAAACGCTTTTACCTCAATTTACTATTGCAGAGCTAGTCTTTCAGGTATATCACTCCGGTCTGCTGACTCCCACTCACCGACAACAGCTCAAGACAGCCCTGTTAAATGACAGTCTTACCGAAGAAGATCAAACAGCCATCAACCGCTTGCTCCACGCCGTTCGCCGGGGCTGGCTGAAGGTTGTAGATTAAATTATCGCCAATTTTTTTTGCCACTCTCTTTAAATGAACTGTCAGTCAATTTTGGATTTTAGACTTCCGCAAGCGCTCAGTCGAACCGTGGAGTCCCGCTCACTCGAACAATTTGAGATTTTAGATTTACTCCACAGATGAATATGGGAGCTTGAACAAGACTCTAAAATTTTTGCCTCTCCACAACACGAGTCCGGGGCTTCTCTCGATTTTTGGGCGCCTGAGATCAACGCAGAATTAAATCCCCTTAAAAAAATCAGGCATTAGCCTAAATGTAGGGTGCGCCACAGGCACCCTGCGGTTTTAACTTCTATTTTTTCAGCTTATTTAGTCAGAGATGTTGCCGTCAGGCATCATCGCCTCTCTCAGATTCGCTTCATTCAAATTTGTCCCGCGCAAAGAAGCTTGATGCAAGTTTGCTCCCCGGAGATTTGCTCCCTTAAGGGAAACTCCGCTCAAATCTGCTTGATGGAGATTTGCACAGCTCAAGTTAGCTCCGCTCAAATCGGCTCCCTTCAAATCCGCTTTTTCGAGATTTGCTTCCGTCAAATTTGCCCAGCTCAGATTTGCTTGAGTTAAGTTAGCACGGCTAAGGTCAGCTTGTGTTAAGTTCGCGTCGGTTAAATTTGCTTTACTGAGGTTGATTCCGCAAAGTTTTACTTCTGTCAAGTTTGCACCTTGCAAGTTAGCGTTAACTGCATAAACTTGAATCAAAATTGCCCCCTGAAGGTTTGCATCTCTCATGTCTGCACCCCTGAGACTCGCCCCCGTTAAATCGGCCCCGCTGAACACGACACTCCGCAAGATGGCTCCGCTCAAGTTCGCTCCCACTGCGTCGCATTCGCCAAAATTAGCGGACATGAGGTTTGCTTGGGAGAGGTTGGCTTGGCTGATATCTGCTTGATACAGATTAGCTCTGTAGAGGGTGAGACCGATCGAATTTGCACCTTTTAAATTAGCGTGACTCAGGTCAATATCGCGCAAATTTGTCCTTGACATATGGACACCGCTCAGGTCTACTTTGTGAAAAACCCGTTCTCCGGCTGCATACCGTCTGAGAAGTTCCTCTGCATCCATGTCATTTTCCCCAAAATAATTAATAATACCTTTGATATTTCAATAATATTAGGAATGAGTGACCTTTACGTTTCTTGGCCTGAGTACCATCGGAAAATTGAGGATTTGGCTGTAAAAATTGAGGAATCTCAGTGGAAATTTGATCGCATTGTCTGTCTGGCGAGGGGAGGGCTGCGGGTTGGGGATACTCTGTCGCGGATTTTCGACAAGCCTCTGGCAATTTTAGCTGCCTCGTCCTATGGTGGGGCCGAGGGGAAAGTTCGGGGTGCGATCGAGTTTGCCCGCGATTTGACAATGGTGGGCGATAATTTGGGGAGCCGCATTCTCCTGATTGACGATTTGGTGGATTCGGGAATTAGTTTAGAGCAAGGTATCGCTTGGCTGAAGAATCGCTACGGCGAGGATATTCAGGAAATTCGGACTGCTGTACTCTGGTACAAGGCTTGTTCTGTTGCAAAGCCGGATTATTATGTAGATTATTTGGCTGACAATCCTTGGATTCACCAACCTTTTGAAATGTACGAAAAGATGAGTGCGGCTGATTTGGTGGCGAAAGTTGGGAGTTAGTGAATAAAAGCTAAAATCTGGTCAACCTTTAATAGGGTTTTGCCGATATCTTGCACTTTTTGGCATAGTCCGTCAGGGGTGGAAACCAGTGTCTCATAGCTAAAGTCCTCTCAAAGAAAACTGAATATTTATTAAAGTTGGGCAGTCGGTTTGAACCGACTTTAGCTATGAGACGGGGAATTAATTCACTCCTAGGGCTTGTGGGTAAGTGCAAGTCTGCTGATACAATTAGCGAACCGAAAGAATACGATCGCCCAATTCCATACTATCTGCCAAAACTTCCTGCCGCGCCCACCTATCCGCAGCCAAAATATCGTCTAAAGCAGGGCTTTCACAGTTATCGACTTGATGTTTGTCGCACGCCTTCTCAATCAACTTCGGAATATCCAAAAACTGAATCTTCTCCTCCAAAAATAGCGCTACCGCCTGTTCATTTGCCGCATTCAGCACCGCAGGCATCGAACCGCCCGCACGTCCCGCCGCATAAGCCAACTGCATACAAGGATACTTTTCATGGTCGGGTTCTCGGAAAGTCAAATCCCCAGATTTCACCAAATCCAGCGGTTTCCAATCCGTATGAATTCGCTCCGGCCAAGACAAAGCGTAAAGCAGCGGCAATCGCATATCCGGCCAGCCCAATTGCGCCAAAACCGAAGTATCTTGCAGCTCAATTAACGAGTGAATTATGCTTTGGGGATGGATGACAATATCAATGTCATCATAATCCATTCCGAATAAGTAATGAGCCTCGATGACTTCTAATCCTTTATTCATTAAAGTAGCAGAATCGATCGTGATTTTCTGCCCCATCGACCAATTCGGATGTTTCAAAGCATCGGCTACTGTTACTCCTGCTAATTTGTCGATCGGCAAATCTCGAAAAGAACCCCCCGAAGCAGTGAGAATAATTCGTCGCAACCCGCCAACCATAACACCTTGGAGGCACTGAAAAATTGCTGAATGTTCCGAGTCAGCCGGTAATATTTTAACGCCGTATTTTTCGATTAAGGGGTTGACAACGGGGCCCCCTGCGATTAATGTTTCTTTATTGGCTAAGGCGATATCTTTACCTGCTTTGATAGCCGCAATTGTTGGCAGCAAACCGGCACAGCCAACTATGCCCGTGACGACGGCTTGAGCGTCGCCGTATTGGGCAACTTCGACAACGCCTGACTCGCCAGCAAGTAAAATAGGTTGAGGGTCGATATCTGCGATCGCCTCCTTCAATTCCAGTAATTTATCTTCGTCGCAAACCGCGACAATCTCCGGTCGAAAGTGGCGAATTTGCTGGGCCAGCAACGTTACATTTCGTCCGGCGGTTAACCCGACAATCCGAAATTGATCGGGGTATTGAGCTACTATATCCAGAGTCTGAGTGCCGATGGAGCCTGTGGAGCCGAGAAGAGTTATTGCTTTCACAATTTTTTAATGTTTTGTGGATTATTCTAATATTACGATTGCGGGGATAAAAATTAGTGGTTAACTATTGCGTGGAAAGCACATTCGATGGAATCATATTTTGAGTGACCACCTAGTGCCAGATTTCATGCAGAATAGGGAAAATTTTGCTGATGACCGTGAGGACATCAGTGTCTCGATCGCCGAAAATAGAGAGGAAGGTCGATCGCAGCTACCGTCGAGTTTGGTTTGGGCGATCGCCACTGCTGCGGCAATTTTCTTTTTGTGTAGCAGTTTACGGCACGCTTTATTCCAATCAACTGCTTTCGATTTGGGAATTTTTGACCAAGCAATTTACTTAATCGGCCAAAACCAAACGCCTTTTTCTTCTTTAATGGGGATTCATATTTTGGGCGATCACGCAGCGGTAATCTATTATCCGCTAGCTTGGCTGTACAAAATTTACCCGGATGTGCATTGGCTGCTTTTGGTACAAGCAGTTGCTTTATCCCTGGGGGCTTGGCCTACCTGGAGTTTAGCGCGTTTGGCAGGTTTAAATCAAGAACAATCCCGTGCGATCGCATTGATTTATTTGCTCTATCCGGTGGTATTTAACATCAATTTATTTGATTTTCACCCGGAAGTAATCGCTTTACCCGCACTTTTGGCAGCAATTTTGGCGGCGCGTTTAAATAAAATTGTGTGGTTTTGTACCGCTATTCTGTTAGTTTTGAGTTGCAAAGCGGTTTTGTCCCTAACCGTTGCTGCTATGGGTTTGTGGCTGTTTTTTTGCGAAAAAAAGCAACGGTTAGGGGCGATCGCACTTTTGCTCGGTGCAGCTTGGTTTTTGATAGCTTCCCAGAAAATCATCCCCTTCTTTAGCGGCAGCGAAGTCGCTGGAGTCGGGCGCTACAGCTATTTAGGCAAATCCGTACTAGAAATTATCATCAATCTCATATTAAAACCACAGTTAGTATTAGGAAAAATTCTTTCCTTCGATACATTCAAATATTTATTTCTCCTCACCTTACCTGTGATTTGGCTGCTATTGCCATTTTCCGGCAAACTACGCCTACAATATCTAACAGCGCTAATTCCTGCCATCCCTACCCTGCTGATCAATATCCTTTCTGACTTGTCATTTCAACGCAGCTTAGCCTATCAGTATTCAGTGCCTGTAATTCCCTTTTTATTTTTAGCAGTAATCGCGAAGGAAGAAACCAGGAACAGGGAAGAAATAAAAGACAACAAGGAAGAGGATAAAGCAAATAAACAACATTTTTTAACATGGGTCAATCTGCGACAATTTAAAAAGTTCCGAATTTCTCAACTTTGCCGGGGAATTCAATTGCCGAGAATCATGATAATTTGGTCATTACTAATTTTCCTATGTGTGGGCGAATATAAAGATTTTTATCTGTACCTAAATAGACTAGATACCTGGCAAGCTACACGCGAAGCAGTCGCACAAGTTCAACCGCAAAGCAGTATTTTAACCGATAATAGACTGGCCCCTCACTTTGCCCACCGCCCAATAGTAAAATTGCTGTCACAAATTTCGCCCCAAACAAAATTACCTGAATTTCAATACATATTATTAAACCTGCGCTATCCCTGGCCTGATACTGAAAAAATTGGTGATACCTTAGCAAATCAACTTAAAAAATCTCCGGATTTTAAATTAACTTATCAAAAAAACGAAGTCCTGCTATTTAAACGAATCGCTGATTAAACTTATAAAATGGTAACTTTAAAATCTCTAAAATCTCATCCAGTATTTTTAATGATTGTCGTGACAACGATAGTCTTATTTACCGCCAGCAGCGCGCGGCACGCTTTGTTTCAGTCAACTGCATTCGACTTAGCAATTTTTGACCAAGCAATTTATTTAATCTCCCAAAATCAAACGCCATTTTCCTCTTTAATGGCAATAAATATTTTGGGCGATCACGCTGCTTTTATATTCTATCCACTAGCTTTACTTTACAAAATATATCCAGATGTTCACTGGCTTTTTTTAGTGCAAGCTGTTTCCCTAGCTTTAGGGGCTTGGCCGAGTTGGAGTTTAGCACGTCAAGCCGGATTAAACGAACGAAAAGCAATTGCAATTTCAGTCGTATATCTGCTTTATCCCGCAGTATTTAATGTCAATCTCTTCGACTTTCACCCAGAAGTAATTGCTTTACCAGCAATGCTAGCAGCAATCTTAGCAGCGAGGCTGAATAAAACCTTGTGGTTTTCTGCTGCAATTGTATTAGTTTTGAGCTGCAAAGCCGTACTATCTTTAATTGTGGCTGCGATGGGTTTGTGGCTGTTGTGTTTTGACAAAAAACGCAATTGTGGACTCATAGCTCTCTTTCTAGGGGCGGGTTGGTTCCTGGTAGCTACTCAGGGGGTTATACCGTATTTTAATCAGGGAAGAGAACACGCGGGAATCGGGCGATATCAATATTTGGGAAACTCGGTTTTTGAAATTGCTATTAATTTAATAGTGAAACCCAATCTCGTTTTAGGGCGTTTGTTTTCTTTAGATACTTTTGAATATTTAGCCTTATTGCTATTACCTGTAATTTGGTGGTTGTCCCCACGTCATCTGTCATCTTTAATTAGTGCTGTGCCGATGTTGGCGATGAATATTCTTTCCGATATCCCCGCTCAGCGGGATTTAATTCATCAATATTCTGTGCCGATATTGCCTTTTTTGTTGGTTGCCGTAATTTCCAGTTTAGCAGCTAGCAATCAGCAAAAGGGAAAAACAATATTTGATAGATTGCCAATTCCTAATTATCCATTGCCTAGACTCATTGTAATTTGGTCGTTGATTGCTTTCTTAGCTTTAGCGAAATACGGCTATTTTTGGACTATTTATTTAAATGGGTTCGACACTTTGCCAGCTACCAAAGAGGCAATTTCTCTTGTTGAAACCAAAGGCAGTGTTTTAACAACTGCTCAGATTGCTCCGCACTTAGCGCACCGCCCTGTAGTAAAATTAACTCTGGCTAACGCGCCGCCTGCAAATCTCGCAGAATTTGATTATGTATTGCTGAATTTGCGCTATCCTGGCTGGATGAGCGATCGAGCTTTTGTGGAAAACCTCATAACTAAACTAAAAAACAACCCTCAATTTCAACTAAAATATCAGCGAGACGACATATACCTATTTACTAAGAGTCATTAGTTAGCAGTCAACAGTCAACAGTCAACAGTCAACTAATTCGCGCGAATCCTCCACTTTCAAAGCCTTTCTTGCCAACTTCACGTAAGTTTTCACAGTTTCATAATGCCTTTCCAAATCAGCAGCAATATCAAATAAAGATTCCCCCAATTCCCGGCGCGCCAAAATCGTCGCCCAAGTTTCAGCAATCTCAGCAGCGCGACTTCCACCTGTACGCTTTCTGTGCGCCATAAACTTGTGTGTCAATTCATCTATTCGCGCCGCCAATACGCTTTGTATCGACACTTCAGGTAGGGCTTCAGTCAACCATTGTGATCGCGTTTGTCCCAATCCAAAAGTGGTTTTGTGCCCCGTGCCGCAATAAGGCGCTAACCGCCCAAAAGCATAAAATAATTCTACGAAATCAGGGTGATTGTGAGCCGATCGCCCTAGCCCAAATTCCACAGCCCCAGTGAACCCCGTTACCATGCCTGTTTTGCCTGCCGCTACCTTTTGCGACTCCAATTTGTGGCTGCTAATAATTGCATTTTCATCAATCCAATTCAAAAATTCTGCTTGGTCAAAATTTACCCCATAAAAATTATTCCAGCGGCGCAAATAGCTGTGAAAAACATTCGGCAAAATCAGCCCAGACGGAAGAGATTTTCGATCGCCTGTGTCGGTGGGGTTCGGGGAAGTTGCCATCAGATGCCACTAACAGGGACAGGGCTGTGCTATCTTATCGGCTTTTTATCCCCTTTGGGGGATGATTGTTGAGGGCGGTCGATCGCCCAAATCTTTTGGCTGCTTCAAAAACCGGGACTGCCGCCAGTTTCCCGCACCCTCCGGGATAGACAAAAACCACTAAAAAACCAACAACCTAAAACTCAATCTTTGTCAAGGTTTTCCTCCTTGTAAGTCAACAGAAATATACAAGTGTTTAAAATCACCTTCTGCGCTACAATTGTTAAAAGCTCGTAGCATCCTCAACTCCGATCCTAAACTATGAACACAACAGAAAAATCTAAACTTTCCAACGAAAAAACTTTGGAGGCGATGAAGAATTTCTCCGAAACCTATGCCAAGCGAACGGGAACATACTTTTGTTCCGAGCCTTCGGTCACTGCGGTCGTGATAGAAGGACTAGCAAAACACAAGGATGAACTAGGCGCTCCCTTATGTCCTTGTCGCCATTACGAAGATAAAGAAGCTGAAGTAAAAGCCGCCTACTGGAACTGTCCCTGCATTCCCATGCGCGAGCGCAAAGAGTGTCACTGTATGTTATTTCTGACGCCAGATAACGATTTCGCTGGAACTAATCAGGAAATAGGAATGGATCAGATTCAAGCTGTCAGAGAGACTATGTAATCGGTTAAGTAGGCGGTCGTGAAATGCCAGTAGTTTTGAAAACAGGTCGTTATTTTTCCTATTTTTAAGACTTAGTTATTTAAAAGAAATCGATCGCCGCCTACTCAAACGCACATCCCCCATAGAAAATCCCCAATCTTCAATCGCATGACAGAGGAAGTTCCGCTCGAATTTTGGCAAGGGATAGAACAGTTTAACAGCCAAGAATTTTACGCTTGTCACGATACTTTAGAGGCTTTGTGGATGGAAGCGGGCGAGCCGGAAAAAAGGTTTTATCAGGGAATATTGCAAATGGCGGTCGCGCTTTATCACTTAGGAAATCAAAACTGGCGCGGTGCGGTAATCTTGCTGGGAGAAGGAATAAATCGGCTCAGTTATTATCAGCCCACTTATGCTGGAATTGTTGTTGAAGACTTGCTTGGACAAAGTGCTAAACTTTTGAGCGCTTTGCAACAAGCTGGCCCGGAAGAAGTAGCTAAATTTCAACAGTTGTTCGCAGGTACAGAAGTTGGAGGCTTGCAATTGCCACGAATTATCAAAGTAGAAGGTGAAACCCGATTGAGAAAAGGAGATTCCAACGGTAGGTAAGAAGGGTGGGAAAATCGCGGTATTTTCAGGTTATACCATATGTTGTACGGCAGATGCGATACAATTATAAGTTGTGCTGCTTAGGTTGTTGATTTCAGTAGTTTTGAGGTTGCCTTTAAGCGGTTTCCATCAAGTTTAAAAAGTATGGATATAGTTGAATTTCGAGGCATTTCGTTTGTTGTAGCGACTCCACCGCTACAGCCCATCTCTATTCAAGATTTATCTGCGATTGAGGACTGTCTAGGCTTTCTATTTCCGGAGGATTACCGTGCCTTCGTGAATACATTAGGACTGGGCGAAACCGACCTGAGCATAAGAACACTTCCTCCACAGGAAATTTTGGATAGCTATCTTAGTGAGGTTCGTGGTAGATTGTCTGGGGACTGGTTCTGGGCTAAAAATCCCGATGTACTTACACAAGCTCAAGCTATTGAGTGTGTCCCATTCTTTGATAGCCCTAGCGGTGACGATATTCTGTTCCATCCATCTGACCTAAATCGTTGGTTCATTTTGCCTCATGAAGGAGAGGAAGCCATGGTTGTTCACTCTTTTCAGGAACTCTGTGATTTCTATTTGCGAAGATCTAATGATTTGCAACCTCCCTATAAGTTCTACGGTTATGATGATATCTGAAAAAAGGTGGGAACGATCGCCACACAATAACGCTCATGCACACCAACCCCCGAAAGTTGATCGGTTGTGATGCAAAGTCTATCTGCGGTGTGCGATGGACAACGTTGCATTTTTCACCGACAGGTGAAATGCGATCGCGCTAGGGATGCGGAGCATTATCGCCCGCAACTTCGGACGATCGATCGCCAGCTTTCCCTATCCTAGAAAAATACAGCCCCCGCCAATGCTCAAATGAGATGGAAACTATTTTAAAGAAAGAACCTAATAAATCAAAATTTGATTTATTTTGCCGAACTCACTGCGGACAGCTAATGCCTTAGTACCTAGAGAGGTTATCCGTAACTTCCCGATGCGAGCAACCGTCAAAAAACTTGCAAATCCAGCAAATCAGCCAAACACGTCGTGAAAATGCCTATTGTCTTGCTACGATAATTGGTTGACGCTCTCGGGCAGGTTGATCGACCTTACGGGAATTTTTCACGGCCGTTAAGATAAAATACCTAAACCGATCGGGTGTGGTGGCTCAAATCTCCATAGAGAAAAATCAGGGGTGAGATAATGCCCTTCAGCAATTTCACAAATTTTGAGGCTCCAAGCTTATGATGCCCTCCGCTAAACTACTCAATTCCCGAATATTCAAAGGATTATCGCTGCTGTTGCCCCTCACTCTGGCAGGCGCGATTGCCTCTCCCACTTACCCGCAAGCCGGGCCGCCCCGCACTCTCAGTGTGCGATCGGACATTCAAGAAGCCGACTCCAAAACCGGCATCGTGACAGCCCGCGGCAACGTCCAAATCAACTATCCAGCCCGCCAAATACAAGCAACTGCGGCTCAAGCTCAATATTTCAGCCGCGAGCGCCGGATCATTCTCAGCGGAGATGTTTACGTATTGCAGCAGGGCAACAGCCTGCGCGGCGAAACCATAACATACCTCATCGACGAAGGGCGGTTTATTGCCCTGCCAGACAACCCAGGACAGGTAGAATCGGTCTATCTGGTTGCCCCGGAACAAGATGCGGCAGCCCAAAATGCAGTGGGCTCCCCGCGTCCAACTACAGCCCCCCGGTAACAGCGGCTCGCAGCAGCGAAATTTCGCCTCAGTCAAAACATACTACTTGGGATAGATGCGAAATTTCGTCTTTATAAAAGTGACAAACTTGAAAAGGTAAAATTTAAATTAGAGACTTGATCGCACAAAGCCGCAGTCTGAAATTTAGCTTGTAGAGGTTGCCGGGAGCGAAAATGAAAATTGTACTCGAAAATATTCACAAGTCCTACGGAAAACGCAATGTAGTTAGTCGCGTCAACCTTTCGGTAGCCCAAGGAGAAATCGTAGGACTGCTCGGCCCCAACGGTGCCGGCAAAACCACAACATTTTACATAGCAACCGGATTAGAAAAACCAAATCAAGGCACCGTTTGGCTCAACGATTTAGACATCACGAAATTGGCGATGCACCAGCGAGCGCATTTGGGAATTGGCTATCTGGCTCAAGAAGCAAGCATTTTCCGCAACATGAGCGTGCGCGACAACATTTTGTTAGTCCTAGAACAAACTCAAGTGCCGCGCTGGGAATGGCGTGAGCGAGTCGATTTCCTATTGCAAGAATTTCGCTTAGAAAAAATAGCATCTAGTTTGGGAATTCAAATATCGGGGGGAGAAAGGCGGCGGACTGAACTAGCCAGAGCATTAGCCGCAGGGCGAGACGGGCCCATGTTCCTATTTTTAGACGAACCGTTTGCAGGCGTCGATCCGATCGCCGTAGACGAAATTCAAACCATTATTGCTAAACTGCGCGATCGTAAAATCGGCATCCTCATCACCGATCACAACGTCCGAGAAACCCTCGAAATTACCGATCGAGCTTACATCATGCGAGACGGCCAAATTTTAGCCTCCGGGGCTGAAGAAGAACTCTACAGCAATCCTTTAGTGCGTCAGTATTACTTGGGCGACAGCTTCGTGCGATAGTCTTTTGAAGGCATTCAGCAAACGGCAGAATTTTAGATTTTAGATTTTAGATTGAGGAGCAATCTGCGAGAACGCGCCACTATGAAAATAGCAATATCCAATTCTTTGAATCCCATCAACTGGCTGCCGAGAATTTCAGTAATGGACTGGTACATTACCAAAGAACTAATCGGGCCATTTCTCTTCGGCGTCGGACTCTTTACATCCGTCGCCGTCACAGTTGGAGCCTTATTTGAATTAGTCCGCAGAGTAACAGAATCCGGCCTTCCCTACAGCGCCGCCATAGAAATTTTTCTCCTGCAAATTCCCTACTTCGTAGTATTGGCTTTCCCCATGTCAATGCTGCTAGCAACCTTAATGGCCTACAGCCGAATGTCCAGCGACAGCGAACTCATCGCCCTCCGCAGTTGCGGAGTCAGCGTTTACCGATTGATACTGCCTGCTGTGATAATGAGTTTAATTGTTGCAGGCTTCACTTTTGGTTTGCAAGAGTTAGTTGTACCCGCCGCCAGCTACAGAGCTACTCTGACTTTAGACAGAGCCCTGAAGCGAGAAAAACCGATATTTCAAGATAGAAATATTATCTACACAGAATTTCGCAAACCAGAAAAAGGCGGCGACGAAATCCTCGCCCGCTTTTTTTATGCAGAACAATTTGACGGCCAGCAAATGAAAGGTTTAACAATTATCGATCGCTCCACCCCAGGCCTCAATCAAATCGTTTCTTCTGAATCGGCTACTTGGAATCCCTCAGAAAATACCTGGGATTTTTTCAACGGAACTGCTTATATAGTTGCTCCTGACGGCTCTTACCGCAATATAGTTAGGTTTCAACACCAGCAGTTGCAACTCCCCCGCACGCCCTTAGATTTAGCGGCTAGAGTGCGGGATTTCAAGGAAATGAACATTGCCCAAGCTTTAGAGCGTTTGGATATCATTAAAAACAGTGGCGACGAACCGCAAATTCGCAAATTAAAGGTGCGAATTCAAGAAAAATATGCTTTTCCTTTCGTGTGCATGGTATTTGGTTTAGTGGGAGCAGCTTTGGGAACTCAACCGCGCCGCTCCGGTCGAGGAACGAGTTTTGGTATTAGCGTAGTTGTGATTTTTACTTACTACGTATTTTCTTTCATCACCAGTTCTATGGGCGTGAAAGCTGTTTTGACTCCGATTCTTTCGGCTTGGCTGCCGATCGTGTTTGGCTTGGGAATCGGGGGATTGTTGTTGGTGCGGGCTGCGGCTAGGTAAGTTTTACCAATAACATTGGGCATGGGTAATTCGGAACTTGTAATGCCCTTCCACTGCCTTCGGCTCTTTCCCTTCGACTACGCCGAGGAGAACCGAAGTCGAAGGGCATGAACCGCCTAGCCTAAGTCGTGGGAATTGATAATATCGTTTTCGTGGCCGAACTTCCTTCATTTAAGGATTAGAAAAAGTATTGATTTCGCCGCCGCCAATGTAGCGTCCCGGAGCCAGGGAGCCGGGTGTAGCAAAAGTTTGAGGTTGAATGGGCTGCACGCCCTGATTTGTGTTTGGGGGAACAACTCCAAAGTTAGGCTGCTCCGGCAAATTAAGCTGACTCGGTGGAGGTGTTTGAAATTGAGAATTCGCTGCATTGGGAGAGAATTGAGGGCTAATTATCTTGCTTCCCCCAATCCCACTTGGAAAGGGAGATGGAGCGACATTTGGAAGTAGAGGTGCTGGCGAAGGTATGGCTACTGGAAGTGCCACAGGTGGAACTTCAGGTGCGAAGCCTGAGCCAGATAAATTAGTTTGGTAGGGATTTTTCGGCAAAGCCACCGTTGCAGCCCCTGCATTAATTTCGGGGAGGGTCGGTACTCGGGATGTTAACCCAGCCAAGGGTTCAGGGACTGTAGCTGTCGGTTTTAAGAATTCTTGAGATTCCTTGCTCACAGTATTTGTCGGAGCCACAAGTGGGGGAAGTGCTGTGGGAACATTCACAGGATTTGCTCCACTTTGAGCTTTAGCGGTCGTTGGGAGCAAATTTGTCGCATTTGCTGATGCCGGATCGGAAGCCGGTCGATCGAGCAATTTAGCCGAGTCAGCAGTTTTCTGAGCCGCAGCCGCCGTTGCCGAAGCGGTAGCAACGACGTATTTTTTCATAGCTGCTTGCAGCGGACTCAAAGGCAGAGAATTGTCGTTTTGTTTGCCTGAATTAGCATCACTCGACGCCTGCGATAAAGTTGCTGTCGCTGTACCCCCAGACTCAGGCTTGATCGTTTGTATGCCGGAATTCAGTCTCCCACTCCCAGATAAACTCAACGCTGATGTGGCGTTTGAACTTGGCAAGCTGGAATTTTGAGGGTTATTATTTTCCGCCTCGACAGCAGGATTGGCTAAATTTGGCAAGGGGAAAAATCCGCTGCTTCCTACCCCCTTGGGGGCTGAAGATAGCTGAGGAGTTTCTAAGCCCCGATATCGAAGTTCCTCGAATAAACCTTTGCTTTTTACTACTGATGAATTTAACAAGTTCACTTCAGAAGAAGTAGAGCCATTAAACTGATTTACTAGCACTGGTGAACTGTCGATTTCAGCCGCAATGGCGGTATCTTCAGCAGATAGTCCCGATAGCGAAGCTGGATTGTTTGTGGTTACTTCTTCTGCGCCATCTATGCTCAACTTTTCTGGATTTACAGAGACCTCCCAGATAAATAACCCCCCCGCACACAGCACGGCTAGGGGAGCCCAAACGGCCGGTTGAGTCCAGTGGCGCAACCGCGCTATCAGATAGCGGACAGATGTAGGAAATTGCTTGAAAATTGACATAGTTTTGCTTCCATCCGAGCGTGCGGATTTAAAACTATTTTTCCTAGTCTACCACATCAATCTTGATTATTTTTGCTAGGCCGGGGTAAGTGAGATCGGGAGCATCTCGGTTTGGCTTTTACTGTCGGTGTGCGATCGTCAGGCTCGCTATATTTATAGACTTTGCTGTGCGGGACGGATCGGACTCCCAAAAAACGCTGTTTACTTTCTGCTGAGATGCTCCGAGTAAGATCAAACTTTTGATTGAAAGTTGCGAAAGCTCAATGCAACAGATGAAAATCTATAAAGCACTGGTAGAAATATGTCTTGCTTTCCTTAAATCAAGGGGCATAAGATGATAAAATATTATGGGACGCGGTGTGCGGCCTGCCGAGCCTGTCAGCAGATCGACCTCAAAACAAAATGTCAAGGTAAAATTGGCAATTGCTGAGAACAACACTCAAGGAAATTTGAGAGGAAATTAATGAAAAAAGTAGTTGAAGTATTAGCAAATCGGGAAAAACTAATAGATCGATCGCTGGAGATTGTTCTGTCGAAAATTTCAGCAGCCATAGCAGAACGCGGACTTTGTACGATCGCCTTAGCCGGCGGAAGCACACCCGAACCACTCTACAGAGCGCTCTGTGCCCAAGACCTGGCGTGGGACAAAATTCACGTTTTCTGGGGCGACGAACGCTACGTTCCCCCAGAACACCCAGACAGCAATCAAAAAATGGCGCGCCTCGCGTGGCTCGATCGAGTGAATATCCCCGCCAGCAACATCCACCCCATGCCCACAGGTGCGGCCGACCCCGAAGCCGACGCCTCAGCCCACCAAACCGAATTGCAGCAGTTCTTCAAAGTATCCGAGGGCGAGTTTCCTGCTTTTGACATCATTCTCTTGGGCATAGGAGACGACGCCCACACAGCCTCTCTATTTCCCGGCACAGCAGCCTTGCAAGTCCGCGACGCCCTAGTAACTGTCGGCAACAAAGACGGTCAACCCCGCATTACCTTTACAGTCCCCTTAATCAACCGCGCCCGCTGCGTTCTCTTCATGGTCGCAGGAGCCAGCAAACAACCTGCCCTCGCTCAAATTTTTGCCCCCGCCGCCGATGAAATGACCTATCCAGCGAGACTCGTTCAACCAGAGGGCGAACTTTGGTGGCTGCTCGATGCGGCTGCTGGCGCAGCAGTAAAATAGTTGACAGAGCCACTCAGTGCCAACACAGTCAGCATTATCACTAACTCAATCTTGCCCATCACAGCTAACGTCACGGCGTCAGCTCAGTTGCTAGTATTAGCGAAGCAATATAAGAATTGTGGCGGTTAAAGTTAAAATTTGACCATATACACGAGTATTTTTATGAGGCTGATTTGAAAATCTGGCCGATAGCAAGGAGAAATCGATGATTGTCTGTCCCAATTGCAATCACCAGAACCCCGACGGGGCCAGCCAGTGTGAGGCTTGCTACACGCCTTTACCTGTTACCGCAAGTTGCTCGAACTGCGGTGCAGCAGTTCAGACAGATGCAGCATTTTGCGGTCAGTGTGGCTTTAACTTGCGTCCGGGTTCCATAGTTCCAGAAGTTGAGGGGACAGTACCGTCCCCCCCGCCTGTAGGCCCCACAGTCGTATCCTCACCGGCGCCGGATTTAGTCCCACCCGATCCCCTGATGGCAATGGAACCTCTAGTTACCCTGAATAAGGGGCTCAACTTAGAAAAAACTCCTGCCAGCATTCCGACGATTCCAGATCCCCCGCCATCGCCCTCGGTTCCTGTTACAACTGAATCGGTGGCAACACCAGTAAATATCTCTCCTCCGGTTCCGGACCCACAGCCAGTAGGTGTAGCTAAAACTCAACTGCAACAGCAGTCTGCCCGCCTGCTACACGTTCAGACAAATACGCCGATGGAATTGCCTCACAGTCTGTCTGTGGTTCACATAGGCAAGCCAAATGACTTAGTGCCGCCGGATATTGATGTTTCGGGATTTGCTAATTCTGAGATAGTTTCTCGGGTACACGCAAATCTCCGGGTGGAGGGAGATGCTTGCTACCTAGAAGATGTAGGCAGTTCCAACGGCACTTACGTCAACAATACTCCGCTGCCCAAGGGAAATCGGCACCGATTGCGACCGGGAGACCGGATCTCTCTGGGCAAAGGAGACCTGGTTACGTTTTTATTTCAAATCTCTTAGAGCGAGTTTGGATTGGGCGATCGAAAGTCTAAAATCTAAAATCGCATCTTGAGGCGCTCTACCAAAACTCAATGCTGCCAATGTGATTAAGCTGACCTTGCTACATCCACTCCAGTCTATACCCGTCCGCAGTTGGATCTTTGAAGACGAGCAGGTCGTCCGGATCGGGCGCTCGACCGAAAACCACGTCGTTCTTTTTAGCGCTGTGGTTTCTCGTCGCCACATCGAATTGCGGCGCAGCGGCATAACTTGGGAACTGATCAATTTAGGTACCAACGGCACTTACCTCGATGGTAAGCCGATCGCTAAGGTTCCCATTGTGGACGGTCTGATCGTTCACTTGGCTCGCTCAGGTCCGAAAATTCAAATTAACGTAGGCCCGAATCAGTCCTCAGTCCAGTTAGGACAAATTAGCGTCAAGCCAAGGGAGGCTAAGGAAATTCACGCTCCCTCGGGCGGCGTGCAAATTAGCACGATTCCTGTTCCCGACCAAAAAGAGGTTGGCACTTCCAGGGAAGAGGAGGAGTTAACCGAGGCAGATAATAATCGCCATTATTCGGAAGAAGAATATTAAATCGGCTTCTTTGGACGATCGACATTTTTCAAAGGCGGCACTCAGGAGTTTATTTATGAGTACATCACCACAAATTGTTAGGCGCAGCGAACTGCTCAACCGGCGCACGATCGACCGTCGAACGGCGGAAGAGGTCGGTAGGGTAGATCGGGTTTGGCTCGATGCTCACTCCCAGCGGGCGATCGGCTTTACTTGCAAGTCGGGACTTTTGGGCAGCAAAAAAACTTGGTTCGCTTGGGCGCAAGTTGATACGGTGGGCGAAAATGTTTTTGTCACTATTAACCCGGAACTGCCGGAATTGCATCAGCCGGAACAAGCTGTTTGTCCGATCGGGCTGGAGGTGCTCACGGACGCTGGGAATAAGGCAGGTGCAGTGGTTGACTACTTATTTGATGCCCGGACGGGTTCAGTCACCCACTACCTATTTAAATCCAGCGGCTGGCGTGGCGTTTTAGACGACATTTACCTGTTACCTGTGGCAGCTATTTCGACCATCGGCAGCAAGCGGGCGATCGTCTCTGAAGCTGCTGTATCGGAGCCAGTGCAGTACGCGGAGGGACTGCACAAAAAAGTCGGTCTGGTAGCAGAGTTTTTACACGAAGATTTCGACAGAACTCTCAAAAATGTGGCAGGCGTGAAGCGGGGCGCTCAAAGTCTGGCGGAAAAATTCCAAGATAAAGCTCTCGAAGTCAGGGATGTAGCTCAAGAAAAAGTTGCAGAGTTGAAGCGGCAAAGGCAAGAATCTGTCCCGCCAGAGCCAAACCCGGAGCCGCCTGAGTCAGATTTGAGCTGAAGTTTGGCCTTCCCGCTCGCCCTGCGACTAATTGCCGATCGCATTTTGGGGCGGCGCGCGCGAGGAAGGTCGATCGGTATTTTCGCTATGAGAGATTGAGGCGTTGTCGCTCAAAATTCCAGTGCTGCTCAAAGCATTGTATTTTAAAGGTATCGCATCAATAAGGAAAATGTTAGCAACTCAAAAAGACCTATGCTGTTCGAGACCACCAACAGGTATTTTATCTAGAGACCCCAGGATTAGTAATTGGTTAACTTCTTTCTTTACAAACAGCGATTCGTCGATCGTTGACGGTCGCCGGAGCGAAAACTTGAATCAGCGGTGCAACCAGCACGGGTCTGAGTTAAATTCTCTGGTTCATCAGCGGGAAAAGGATTATTTAGCCAATCAAATTGAGTGGCTCACCCATCGGCACAATCGCGCCCTCACAGAGCAAATTAATCAAGCGGTTAAGACCGCTGTCCCTCACTGGGAAGTTCACCCGATTAATAACATCGTGTTTGGTTGTTACCCAGGAGAGCAAAAATTGGCGCCTGCGCCAAAAGCTAACCCTCAAAAGTTGGTTCAAATGCCTCAAGCAGCCAAAAGTTCGGCTATTACGGCAGAGCGAGGGAATCATGGCGCCCTGATGACGCCTTTAAAAATCAAAATTTTTGCAGTTTTCTCCCCAAAAATCTCTCTGGAAGTATCCCCGTTTCTGTCTGGCGGTGGAGTGTCAAAACATCAGTGATTACCTTAACTCTGTTACATCCTATCCAGTCTGTCCCGGTTCAAAGTTGGTGTTTTGAATCCGAATCGGTGGTTCGGATCGGTCGATCGAACGACAATGATGTAATTATTTACAGCGCTGTAGTTTCCCGCCACCACGTAGAGCTGTGGAATCACGTCAATGGCTGGGAAATTATTAATTTTGGTGCTAACGGCACTTATGTAGATGATAGACCGATCGCTCAGGTGTCAGTGGCAGACGGGATGACCATTCGCTTGGGCAATTCCGGGCCAAAAATCAGGATTCGGGTGGGCGCAACGAATCAACCGGGCAAAATAATCAAGCCACCCCAGCGCGAACTCCCCAGCCACAAAGACGAAGTTTCAAAAGATAAGTCAACTGCTTGGTCTCGGGGTGTGGGAATCATCGAAGACGATGAATATGGAGCGCTGACTCAAATCGATCTTGACTGACCACCCGCTATCTATGCCTGCAAGCGAACTTAAAAAAAGCTCAGGGTGCGCCATTTGAGTACCTAACTCATATCTCGACAATTCCGCTGATTTTTACCCAAATATGCCTATAAATTAATTAACAGCTTCTTAGACTACGAGATTACCCTTCTAGAGATAAGATTTGGGGGATATCGCTCGATATTATCTCAGGTTCGCTGCTTGCCCAGCGGCGGTAATCGGAGAGCAACTGGTGCATCAACCGCTGTTTGACGCTCATCAGTACGCTCTTGAGCAAAGCATTGCCTGTTGCTTCTAAAATGGGTTTGGGCGTCAGCCAAAACGGCGGCGGTAACTCTACTTTCACTTCCAAATCCGCTTTTCCCTTCAAGTATGCTACCCCGCTGCTTTGGTGTACACAAAGCTGGCCTTTGAGATTGAGAGCAAAGCGATCGTTGATATAACCCACGCCGCGAATTTCGCACCCCACGGACTCCAAATTGATTGTGCCGTCCGACTGCGCCCACACCCTCATGTCTACTGTGGGTTGAATGCTCAGCATCATAAATTGTAACGGTCGCATTTTTAGGCGGAAACAGTCCTCGCTTAGCTGTTCTGTGCGACTTTGATCGACAAGGGCGTTCACCAGTCGCCTCGGCTGACGCAGATAATGTTGAATGGGAACCCGTTCCTCTGGTACGGAGATCTCAACGGATTGGGAAGAATTAAAGCGGATATACATGAGAAAATATCAAAATATAGGATTCCTAAGCATATCTTAATAAACTATCACCTGTTTTAAGGTGACATAAGTCGCCCACTAAGTCGTGTACCCAGCAATGTCATCCGAGAAATCACGGATAAAAGCTGTCGGGACATCGCTAATTTTTCATCATACTTCCTAGCTGATGAGAGTAAAGCAAACATTTGTAACCTAAAATTGCCTCTTAAATGAAAATTTCGATCGCACATCTCGGCCCTGTTGGTACAAATGCAGAAACAGCGGCTCTAGCTTATGTCAATTGGTTGAGCCTGGAAACTAACTTGGAATGCACCCTGTGTCCTTATTCCACCATTTCCCAAGCGCTAGAGGCATCGGCCGTAGGGCAGGTTGACTATTCAGTTGTACCCGTCGAAAATTCGATCGAAGGCAGCGTGACTGTCACCTTAGATACACTGTGGCGACTCGATCAACTCCGCATTCAACACGCCTTAGTTTTGCCAATTTCCCACGCCCTGGTGTCTAATGCTAAACATTTTAACGAGATTCACAAAGTTTACTCTCACCCGCAAGCGCTAGCTCAGTGTCAGGTATGGTTGGGGCAGTTTCTTCCCTCAGCTCAATTAATTCCGGCGAATTCAACCACGGAAGCATTGCAATATCTGGAAGATAGAAATGTAGCAGCGATATCTTCGCCAAGAGCGGCTGAACTTTACAATTTGCCAGTTTTAGCTCACCCCATTAATGATTATCCCGATAATTACACTCGATTTTGGGTACTCAGCACGAGTGTTGGAGAAACCGGAAACCTAGAAGCAGCCGATCGCACATCCATTAAATCCATTACAAAATCTGCTAAGTTGATCCCCGGTGCTTCACCGTCTAATTGCACCCATACCTCACTAGCTTTTAGCGTACCTGCCAATATGCCGGGAGCACTGGTAAAACCTTTGCAAGTATTTGCCAGTCGCGGTATTAATTTAAGTCGGATTGAATCTAGACCGACTAAACGATCGCTCGGAGAATATATTTTCTTTATGGACGTTGAGGCTAACGCCTGCCAAGCATTTGTGCGATCGGCACTCGAAGAATTAAAAAATCACACAGAAACTTTAAAAATCTTTGGTTGCTACAATGTACTGTCAGGAGTTTAATTTTCTTTTAGGTAGTATACTTTTTAAGTAAAGCTTAGGAGGCTGGTGAGATGAATGCTGATGAACTTCTGAAGCGATACGCAGCCGGAGAAAGAAATTTTCATGAAACCAACCTGAAAGAGGCTTTTTTGCGAGAAGCTTTCCTAATTGATATTAATCTAGCTTGTGCAGAACTCAAAGAAATCAATTTTTCCCTGGCAAACTTAAGGGGGGCAAACTTAATAGCTGCCAAGCTCAAGAATGCTTGCCTGGTGATGACCAAACTAAATGGAGCTAACCTGAGCCGAGCCGATCTAACTTTCGCAAGATTAACGGGAGCTGACATGATTGAGGCAAACCTGAAAAACGCCAACTTGAGCGACACCAAAATGATCGGTGTTGATTTGAGCCGATCCTCATTGTACGCCGCCAACCTAATTGAAGCAAACCTCATAGATGCTTGCTTGGACAATACAAATCTCGAAGGAGCCAATCTAAGCGAGGCTAAACTGCGGGGAGCGAGTCTGAAAAGAGCCAACTTAAGAAACGCTTTTTTGTGTGAAAGTAACCTTGAGGGCGCAGATTTGACAGGAGCTGACTTGAGGGGTGCTAATTTGAGCGGGGCATTTTTGTGCGGCGCTAATCTCGAAGGAGCTAAGCGAGATAAGAAAACAATTTTCAGTGGGACAATACATTTTTGCGTCAGACAAGTTTGAGATCGGGCAATAATATATAACCGCAGAATCCGACAACTAAGGACTAAAAAATATACTATTGACTTGGCTGAAAGTGAAGTCTATTTGCTGCTGTACCTTAGCAAAATGAAGCTGCATCTTGAGGATTTCTTTCTTGGAATTAGCTTGAGCAATCTTACTTTCCAAAGCCAGCAAGTTGCGGTTGAGATTTTCTACTCGCACAGTTTGGTAGTCTAAGTCAATTTTTAGTTCTGCCGCCTGCTCGAATTGAATCTGCTTGCGAACCACGGCGAGGCGGACTGAATTCTCATCCTGTGTCTGAAGAGCTAGCAAAGCTCGCTGCTGCCACTGGTTGGCTTGAGATTCAGCTTGATTGTACAGCCACTGAATCCGCAGTTGGGCGGAAATCGCAGTGCCAACAGCCTGACGCATTTCTTTGAGAGGTTCCTGAATTTCTAAGATTAATAGTTCCCAAAGATTCATCAGTTCGCTGGTAAATTCTTCGCGTTCTACAGAGGCTACCAGTGCTTCTAAGAGCAACACATTTGGTTGTATCTGCTGCGTAACTGTCTCAAATATTAACTGTGCTTCGGACATTTGCCGATCGTAATTTTTTTCTGAGACTGCCCCCGATGAGTGCTCTAATATTTTTTGAGTGCTGTCTACCTCCGCTTCTGTATCTGAACTGGAAGTTACAAAGGCCTGTAATTTTTCGCGGGCGATCGAACTTAGTTTTTTTCGGAGCAAATCGCAGGCCGCCCGCTGCACTGGCCCTGTTTCGCTTTGACAAATCTTGATGACTATTTTTAAGCCGGCATCGCCGTAATTCAATGTCTCTGTCAGGGCGGCGATTCGATGTTCGCTGACAGAACTAGACAGCCGATGTTTAACTCCTGCTAGTCCGCCGAGCACTACACCGCCCACAGGAGGTGGCAGTTGACCGCCTCTAACTGCATCGTATGGTTTCGGTTGGTCGCGATTTTCTAACACAAGCAGTAAATGCTAATTTATGGGACTTAAACAAGTTTTCGTGGTTAATAGAATTGAAACCCTTGCTAGGCAATAAAAATACGTCTAAGGGGGTTAAAATGACCTCAATTCTATACCTATCACAAATTTAACTTTTCTGAATTAAATCTATATGACACAGGCTTTTAGCCCTTTGCTGGTAGTTTTTCGTCTAAGTACCGTTAAGTAAACTTTTAAGTTCTTCTATGCTATATGGGGGATTTTTTCTATGTATCATTGCATGACAGTTAGGACATACTGGACGTAAATCTTCACGGGGATTAACTTCATATTCTTTATTCATTTTAGATAAAGGTATTAAATGATGAACATGAATTAAACCTTTACCTTTTTCTCCAAAAACTTTCTCAAAATCAAATCCACAAATCCAGCAATCTGTTCCATAAAATTCAATACATTTTTTCCGAGCTTGAGGATTTCTTTCATAGCGATTGAGCCTTACTTGCCGGCTCGAACCTTCTTTAAAAGTTTGAGTTTCTTCTACTTCTGTCCCTTTAAATAAATTACTCGATGAGCCATTAGATGAGTCATCTAGTAGTTTACTCGGTAGTTCATTAGCTAAACCACTAAATAATGGTGACGCACTGGGTGGTTTACCGGGTAAATCACAGGCTGAACCTACCAGTGAACTATCTGGTGTACTACCGAGCAATTCATTACCATTACTCGATGAGCTATTAGATGAGTCCTCTAGTAGTTTACTCGGTCGTTCATCAGGTAAACTACTAGACGATGGTGACTCACTGTGTGCAAGAAAACTTGCACACTCTGGGCATCCGCTTGTCCCCTTTTCCCAGATAGCAGTGATATGATCAAGTTGCTTTGTCCAAGAGTATCCATCAAGAGGACATTTAAGCCATATAAGGATATTAGTTACAGTATAAATTTCTTCAGGCTTAAGATTTCCGTTTTTCCGATAGTCCCATAATTCTCTAACTCTCTCAGGGTAGAGGACATCTAAGCTTTTTAAATAAAGGTTCTTTTTAAACTGTTCTGCTTTCTCTTCTTCAACGATGGCTGGTTCAGCAACTTTTTTCTTGTCACGTTCTCTCACATACTTATGATATGCAGAACTCTTATCGAGAATATACATAACTTGTCGTTGGCTTATTTGATGCCGATCACCTATCTCCTTATAGGTAAGCTCTTGTTTATAAAGCTCTAAAAAATGATGAGATAATCCCGAATTACTATCTAAAATTTGCCTAACACTTTCTGTCAAATCTTTCCTATACTGATTAAATGCAGGATTACTATTTAAAATCTTCCTAACTTGCTGTTTGCTTATTTGATACTGCTCAGCTATATCCTCATAGGTATGCCCTTGTTTATAAAGGTCTAAAAAATGATGAGATTCAGAATTGCAATCTAAAGCCTGCATAACACTTTCTTTCAAATCTTTCAAATACTCATTAAATGCAGGATTACTATTTAAAATCTTCCTAACTTGTTGTTCGCTGGTTCGAGACCGATGGGCTATATCCTGATAAGTATGCCCTTGTTTATAAAGGTCTAAAAACTTGCCAAATGCAGAGTTATTATATAAAATTTTCCTAACTCGTTCTTCGCTTATTTGATGCCAATCAGCTATATCCTGATAGGTATGCCCTTGTTCATAAAGGTCTACTACATTTTCTATCAAATACAAATTAAAGGCAGGATTATTCACTAAAATCTGTCTAACTTGTTGTTGGCTTAGTTGATACTGCTCGGCTATATCATGATAGTTAAACCCTTGTTTATACAGATCTAAAAACTGACTAAATGCAGGATGATAAACTAAAGTGTGCTTAACTTGTGGTTCCCTTATTTGAAGCCTCTTAGCTATATCCTGATAAGTAAGTCCTTGTTTATAAAGGTCTAACATCCTTTCTATCAAATTAATTTGAGATATTTTTTTTGTGTCTTCACTTGTTGAAGATATTTCTGTCTCATCTAACATTAAAACTCCCTCCATACAGATATCTCAGTCTGCAAACTAGATGTTAACCAGCCACTTCGAGATTAATACTTGACATAACCCCAAAATAAGTAGTTCTGCAGAATTAATTACACAAAATCTCGCGTGAAAGCCATGTAAGCGTCAAGACTTTTTATGTAATTAATTTTGCCCCCTTACTTATAAGGAACCTATCCGAACCTGTTTGAAGTTGTGGATTAAACAGATTTATGTCTAATTCTGGCTTCAATGCAGGTCAAACCGATCGTGCTTTTTCCTAAGTAAATTGGCTACTTGAGGGTATCTTTAAGTACAGTCCTCGCTGCCAAGTGATTGCGAGTAGAAGTCAAAATTTCGGTTTCGCGTTCCAATCTCGCAGCAGTATCTTGCAATTCTAAAAGAGTTTGCTGTTCTGTCGCGGCGCCGTAAAGGTAGCTGGCTACCCAGTAGGACAATTCTGTAGGCAAACTGGGAATGTCTTCGGGCAGGTCGATCGGCTGATCCATCAATTTGCTGGAGAGCCGAACTACATCTCTCAGCAGTTGTTCGACATCTTTTCCCAAGGGTCTGAGGTCTTTTTGCGGCGGTTCGTCTTCAATCCATTCTACTAGACCGACTAAATAAGGTTTTTCCCGAACTGCGTCGAGAACTCGGAACCGCTGCTGTCCGAGAGTCATAATTTTCATGCGATCGTCGGGGAGGCGCTGGCAGTGAATTACTTCGGCGCAGCAGCCGACGCCAGAGACTTTGTTTTGGTTGGGGTCCCACATGAGTACACCGAAACGGCGATCGCCCTCCAGAATCGTATTCATCATGATTCGATAGCGAAACTCGAAGATTTGCAGCGGTAGCGGTCTACCTGGAAATAGAACCACTTCCGGCAAGGGAAATAAGGGGAGTTCGCGAACTGCTACAGAGGAAGAGGATGCCATTGTCGCTCAAAAGTGACGGTACTTGCGCTTCTTTTTCTTACTTTAACTGATTAAAGGCAATTCCGGGGCAGGAGCGATCGGGCTTTTTCGGTGGCAACGGGAGCGACGGCGAGCTATCTCCGGTTTGGCAGCTTGACAAAGGCGTTATTTCGTCAAAATGTTAAATATACCTTTTTGCTAAACTCAGTGCTGCCGAAGGCGAGGATAGCGACTGCTAAAGGAGCGTTTTTGTAGTGATCGCGCCTTAATTAAGAATAATTATTTAAGTTTGTGTCGGAGCAGAAATTCTTGCTGATTATTAACTAATAACTAATACCTAATAAGTAAGGAGTAGGGAAATTTCTACAAAAAGAAGGAACAATGTATTTTTCCATTGTTCCTTCTTTCCGAGTTTTCGATGTGTCAATCTACAGCTTGACTTCGATATCTACGCCGGCTGGCAAATCCAGTTTCATCAAAGCGTCAATTGTTTTGGCCGATGGTTGGTGAATGTCGATAATCCGGCGGTGCGTGCGGGTTTCAAAGTGTTCGCGAGAATCTTTGTCTACGTGGGGCGATCGCAGCAAGCAGTAAATCCGCCGTTTTGTCGGTAGGGGAATCGGGCCGATCGCTGTGGCTGCTGTCCGATTAGCTGTATCTACAATCTTTTCGCAGGATGCGTCTAGAATTCGGCGATCGAAAGCTTTGAGGCGAATGCGAATTTTTTGCTGTTGAATTGTTGCCATTTTTGTTTCTTGAATTTTCGAGGTTCAGTTTGTTGTTTGTTGTCTGTTGTCTGTCCTCTATTTGCAGTTGTTTTTGGGCTAACTGCTAACTTCGGACTCATGAGTAATGACTAATCACTAAATAGCAGAAAAGCCTGATTACATTTGGTGGCTTTTCTGCTATTTAAGCTGTTATCGGAGTCCTACTTGAGGATTTTGGAAACAACGCCGGCGCCGACGGTGCGGCCGCCTTCGCGGATAGCGAAGCGCATTCCTTGTTCGATCGCGATCGGGTGAATCAGTTCAACAGTCATCTTGATGCGGTCACCGGGCATCACCATTTCAGCTTCAGAGCCGTCGTCAGCAGTGAACTGCTTGATCGTACCAGTTACATCCGTTGTGCGAACGTAGAATTGAGGGCGGTAGCCCGAGAAAAAGGGCGTGTGACGGCCGCCTTCTTCCTTCTTGAGGATATACACTTCAGATTCAAACTGAGTGTGAGGCAAGATGCTCTTCGGCTTGGCAATTACCATGCCTCTTTCAATATCCGCCTTTAAAATCCCCCGAAGCAGGAGACCCACGTTGTCGCCAGCGATGCCTTCCTCCAACGACTTGGTGAACATTTCCACACCAGTCACCGTAGTGCTACGAGTGTCCTTAAGCCCAATCACTTCGACTGTTTCGCCGACTTTGACTGTGCCGCGCTCAATCCGACCAGTAGCAACAGTACCCCGACCAGTAATCGAGAATACGTCTTCTACAGCCATCAAGAAAGGCTTGTCAACTTCGCGTTCTGGGGTGGGGATGTAAGCATCTACTTCTTCCATCAGCTTGTAAATTTTGTCAACCCACTCATTTTCGCCCTTGACAGTCTTGGGATTAGCAAGCATCGCTTCGAGAGCTTTCAATCCCGAACCTGTCACGATGGGGATGTCATCGCCCGGAAAATCGTAAGAGCTCAAAAGTTCCCGAACTTCCAGTTCTACCAATTCCAACAGTTCAGCATCATCCACCATGTCTTCTTTGTTCAAGAAGACAACCAGGCTGGGAACGCCAACTTGCTTAGCTAGGAGGATGTGTTCGCGAGTTTGAGGCATGGGGCCGTCTGCCGCTGAAACTACCAGGATGCCGCCGTCCATTTGAGCCGCACCGGTGATCATGTTTTTCACATAGTCAGCGTGTCCGGGGCAATCTACGTGGGCATAGTGCCGACTTGTGGTTTCGTATTCGACGTGAGCAGTATTAATCGTAATACCCCGTGCTTTTTCTTCTGGCGCAGCGTCGATGTCGGCGTAGTTCTTAGCCTTTGCTTGACCTAGTGCAGAGAGAGTCATCGTAATCGCGGCGGTCAAAGTTGTTTTGCCGTGGTCAACGTGACCGATCGTACCGATGTTTACGTGGGGTTTATTCCGTTCAAATTTTGCGCGTGCCATTCTCGATCTGTTCCTTGTTTTTTTTAGCGATTTTAGACTTGAGATTTTAGATTTTAGATTTTGGATTCAATCCAAAATCCAAAATCTAAAATCCAAAATCATTAGTTCCCTTTGTTCTTAGCGATAATGGCTTCAGCCACATTTCGCGGCACTTCTTCGTAATGGCTGAATTCCATTGTGAAGATGCCTCGACCTTGGGTTTTCGAGCGGATGTCGGTGGCGTAACCAAACATTTCTGCTAGTGGAACTTTTACAGAAACTTTGGCTATCCCCTGATCTGTCTCTTGACCTTCGATCTGACCCCGACGCGAGTTGAGGTCTCCGATGACGTTCCCGATGTAATCTTCGGGAACTTCAACCTCTACTTTCATCATAGGCTCTAGCAGCACTGGCGACGCCTTCATCACGGCTTCTTTGATCGCCATTGAACCGGCGATCTTAAATGCCATTTCTGAAGAGTCTACGTCGTGGAAAGACCCGTCTACCATAGTAGCTTTGAGGTCAATCACGGGATATCCTGCTACAATACCTGATTCGCACGCTTCTTTCATCCCTTGTTCTGCTGGGCCGATGTACTCTTTGGGTACAGTGCCACCAACAATTTTGGAGACAAATTCAAAGCCACTTCCGACTTCGGTGGGTTCTAGTTCGATCACGACGTGACCGTACTGACCTTTACCGCCGCTTTGGCGGATAAATTTACCTTCGGCGCGGACGGATTTGCGAATGGTTTCGCGGTAGGCTACTTGTGGCTGACCCACGTTCGCTTCTACTTTGAATTCCCGCAGCATCCTGTCTACCAGGATTTCCAGGTGCAGTTCGCCCATACCGGCGATGACTGTCTGGTTGGTTTCAGGGTCAACGTTGACTCGGAAGGTGGGGTCTTCTTCCGAGAGTGACTGGAGGGCTTTGGAGAGCTTCTCCATGTCTTGTTTGGTTTTGGGTTCGACAGCCACCGAGATGACTGGCTCTGGAATAAACAGAGATTCCAGAATCACTGGCGCTCCTTCTTCGCAGAGGGTGTCGCCGGTGAAGGTGTCTTTCAAACCCAAGGCTGCTCCCAAGTCTCCGGCTCGGAGTTCCTCAACTTCTATCCGATCGTCCGCTTTGAGTACAATTAGGCGAGAAACCCGCTCTTTTTTGTCTTTGGTGGAGTTCAGGACGTAGGTTCCTTTTTTGAGGATACCGGAGTAGACGCGAACAAAGGTCAGGCGGCCGTAGGGGTCAGCCATGATTTTGAATGCCAGAGCTGAGAGCGGGGCGTTGTCGTCAGCAAATCGTTCTGCTGTGTCGCCGTTGGGCAGGAGTCCTTGTATTGGAGGAACTTCCAAGGGCGAGGGCAGATAGTCGATGACTGCATCCAACAACAACTGAACGCCTTTGTTTTTGAATGCCGAACCGCACAACATGGGGACGATCGTACCTTCGACAGTGCCGTGACGCAGGGCCAAGCGGATTTCGTCTTCCGTTAACTCTTCGCCTTCGAGGTATTTCTCCGTGAGGGCGTCGCTGGTTTCTGCTACGGACTCGATCAGCTTGGTGCGGTATTCTACGGCTAGATCCTTTACTTCATCGGGGATTTCTACTTCCTCGATGTCGGTTCCCGTGTCGTTGTTGTAGATATAGGCTTTCATTTGCACTAAGTCTACAATTCCCCGGAAGTTTTCTTCACTGCCGATCGGGATTTGGATCGGTACGGCGTTCGCTCTCATGCGATCGCGAATTTGGCCGTAGACTTTGTAGAAGTTTGCCCCCATCCGATCCATTTTGTTGACGAACACAATCCGGGGTACGTGGTACCGATCTGCCTGTCGCCAAACTGTTTCGGATTGCGGCTGCACTCCCCCTACCGAGCAGAACACTGCGATCACTCCGTCGAGCACTCGCATCGAGCGTTCGACTTCGATCGTGAAGTCTACGTGTCCGGGAGTGTCGATGATGTTGATTTTGTAATCTTTCCAACTGGTGGTGATAGCAGCGGCAGTAATCGTAATTCCCCGCTCCCGCTCTTGCTCCATCCAGTCAGTGACTGCTGTTCCCTCGTGCACTTCACCCATTTTGTGAACCATGCCTGAATAGAACAGAATTCTTTCAGTTGTTGTTGTTTTGCCCGCGTCTATGTGGGCTGCGATGCCGATGTTGCGAGTTTTTTCTAGCGGGACGGTACGTGCCACAGCTACCTCCTTAATCTTGTGTTGCTGTTATAATACTATTATACTACACAGTAACCCTATTTTGCACTCCCCAGCGACTTACCAAAGTCTCTGGAGCTTACTGTTACATTTTAATATTTTTTGCAAAATTTGTTTACAAAAATATTAAGGATGCGACATGGAGGATTCAGAGAGTGCGTGAATTTTGATTTTGGGAGTCTTGAGTTTGCTTCACGAATCGCAGTTGCGCCAAGAGAAGCAATCTCAACACTCAAAACTTACACTTTCCAATTTCTCACCCGATGCTTTTATACCGCACGATCGCGCTCTTCTCCATGCCCGATGTTGCAGTTAGTAGCGGTAGTGAGCAAAAGCCTTGTTAGCTTCAGCCATGCGGTGAGTTTCTTCGCGCTTGCGAATAGCACTGCCTGTTTCGTTAGCTGCATCCATCAGTTCGTTGGCTAGCTTGGCTGCCATCGAGCGGCCGGTGCGGGCGCGGGCAAATCTGATCAGCCAGCGGAGGGCGAGGGTGGTACCGCGATCGGAACGCACTTCCATCGGCACTTGGTAGGTGGCGCCACCTACCCGGCGGGCTTTGACTTCTACCAGGGGTGTAGCGTTTTTGACTGCTTTTTCAAACAAGTCTAACGGTTCAGCCCCTGTGCGTTCTTGGATGGTTTTGAGGGCGTCGTAGACGATGCTGGAGGCAACGGATTTTTTGCCGTGCTGCATGATCCGTCTCACCATCATGCTTACCAACCGGCTGTTGTAGGTTGGATCTGGTGGAACTGGACGTTTTTGAATAACTGTGCGGCGAGACATAGTTCTATTTGGGATTTTGGATTTTGAATGATTGAGTTTGGGGTTGTGGACTCAGATGTCGATCTATAACGATCGAGCGTGCAATTGATCGGCGCGATGGGATTTATTTTTGCTTCCCAACCCCGACGATCGGACGAGTTCCGTGTTATTTTTTCTCTTTAGGACGCTTGGCCCCGTATTTGGAACGACCCTGCTTGCGGTCTTTCACCCCAGCGGTGTCTAATGTACCCCGAATGATGTGGTATCTAACTCCGGGCAAATCTTTTACCCGACCGCCCCGGATCATTACTACCGAGTGTTCTTGCAAGTTGTGACCGATCCCAGGGATGTAGGCGGTGACTTCAAAACCAGAGGTCAGCCGTACCCGAGCCACCTTCCGCAGCGCCGAGTTGGGTTTTTTCGGGGTGGTCGTGTACACTCTGGTGCAAACTCCGCGGCGCTGGGGGCAACTCTTGAGAGCTGGCGATTTGGTTTTTTTCTGCGTTTGTTCCCGTGCTGAACGGATGAGTTGCTGAATAGTGGGCATGAGTTACGGCATTTCTAGCTTTTTGCTGAATATAGTGATTTGGCTGTATCCGCACTGAAAGTCCCTTCCCCTCTGGGGGGACGGGATGAATGAAAATAATTATGGGTAAGTGAGGATACCAGACTCTATATTGTACACGACGCGTGTTTCTTTGGCAAGAAATTTGCGCGACCCGCGCTCAAACTTCCTTCCTTGCTGCAAGTTGGGAGGGGGCGAGCGCAACGGGAGAATGGTATGTGACATCCTATAATTTAGGCGCAACTATGATGATTTTCACAGCCGTCAGCAAAATTTATGACGATCGCAATATCACGCTTTTTCGATCAAATTACCATTGTGAGGAGAGGCGCATTAACTCCAGCCTGCGATCGCATCACAGTCTATAGCCGATCTACATCACATAAAGTTATCTAAATTTGCCAGACAATAAGAAATATACATTGAGTTGACTGCAGATGACAACCAAAGCTTATATTCCTGAATATAAAATTTCCGAACTTTACTTGAACATTTGGAAATCCGGTAAGATTGATCGGACTGTGTTCCAGCAAATTCAATACGCAATTAATTCTCACAGTTTAAAAAGTTCAGAGGATCGAAAAATTGTCAGCAGGCTGCTGTATGCAGTACGGCGGGGATGGGTGTCAGTGATGGACTGAGTTGCTTGGGAGTTTTGACTCACGGCGCGAGACTGCTTAGTGACTCCCTGGGCGTAGCTGCGTCAATGAGTTTTGAGATTGCCACCCACAGAGCACAACACACATGGGGTGCATGAGTTGTGAACTCAAATCTCATCCATAAAATTAGAGGACTCCCAAATAGATGCACCGCTCTTGAAAGGCAATATTAAGGTAAAAGGATAGGGTATGTTTAATTCTACAGAACTGCTGATCGAGGCTTTCATCGAACAACTTCAGAACGGGTACAGCCGCACTTACGGAGGCTACAAATCAGACTATGCTGACATTATTGCCTGGGTGGGGGCAATGGCGTTAGAAAACATCGCTAACAGCGACGCTCTTTATCACAATGTAGAACACGCCATTTGCATTAGCTTAGTCGGTCAAGAAATCTTGCGGGGAAAACACATTCGCAAGGGCGGAGTTTCCTGCGAAGATTGGCTGCACTTCATCATTTCTTTGCTGTGCCAAGACATCGGATATGTCAAAGGAGTTTGCCGGCAAGACCAAGAATCAGAAGGATTGTATGCTACGGGAAAAGATGGCATGAGAATTGCACTTGCTCCCGGTGCAACAGCGGCCAGCCTAGCTCCTTACCGAGTTGACCGAGCTAAATTGTTTATTGACGAGCGCTTCGGCAACCACAAGCTAATTAATGCTGAGATAATTAAGCAGAACATAGAACAGACTCGTTTCTCGGTGCTTGACGGTAACACTGACGAGGATGCAGTTAATTACTCTAGTTTAGTGCGCGGTGCTGACTTGATAGGTCAGCTCAGCAACCCGCAATATTTGCAGAAAATTGGCGCGCTGTTTTACGAGTTGGAAGAAAGCGGTGCGACTAAACTTTTGGGCTATCGACATCCGGGCGACTTGCTGAAAAGCTACTCTAAGTTTTACTGGAGTGGCATTTATCCTCACATCAGTGAATCTCTAGGTTACTTGCAGTTGACGCAGGAAGGTAAACAGATTGTTGCTAGTTTGTACGCTAACATATTTCGGATGGAACACCAACGTTGCGATTCTGAGGTTGCTTGACGGAAGGGGAAGGGAAAGGCGACAATTTTTGAATGCGTGACATTGATTTTCTAATAATTGCTTCGCTAACATTCCTAAAAATTCCTTCCCATGCTATTAAGCAGAAGGAGTTTTGAATGCGTGAGATTGCTTTCCTAAAGTTAATCCGGTTGCGTTCTAATCGCTGTTTATACTCTGCCCCACCAGCTTATTCTGGGCGAGGGCCCCCCGTCCTCACGGGGAAAAATTTCAGCTCAACGACCCCCAGACTTGGTGGGCTGCTGAGGAGAAGGTAGAATTAGATGACCCAAAGCTAGTAAAGCTGGGCGCAAATATACAGACTATTAAACAGCCAAGACTGTACCCTTATATGTCCACTTAAAAGGTTTAGCCATTATTTGATTAAAGTAGTTAATAAAATTGAGGATGTGATTTTTCAGCTCGTACTGACTGGTGAAACTTGCTATGCTTGAGTAATTTCCGCACCAAAATGCTGAACCAAATCTCTATTTGATTAAGCCACGAAGAATGTTTGGGTGTGTAATGGAAAACAATTTGATGTGTTGGGTCACTTAAAAAAATAGCTCGGGATTTCATGGATTTAAGGATGCCACTTTTCCCCTTAATACCGAGGTCGATATCTAAGCCTTCTTTTTCTGCGACCAAACGCAACCAGTGATTCAGATTGGTGAGTATTCAGACAATCCATAATCCGATGCCATTTTTGGGCATGGGGGTCAGTTTCAATGATGTGACGAATATTCAGTAAAAAATCGGATTCTGTTCTCGAATCTCCACAAGTTGGTTTAATAATCTTACCATTTGCCATGTTGAAATTTGCTATCAAGGTCTGCGTACCATGACGAATATATTCAAACTCTCTTCTGACAACTTTACCGGGTCTCATTGGCAATTCTTTTTCCAGACGTTCAATAGCTTGAATACCTGTCATTTCATCAATCGATATTGTGTGTTCTCCTTGTTGAGCACGTTCAATCGCAGTCAGATATAAGTAGATAATATCTTTGACTTTTGCATCAAATTCTTCATCCACAGGGGGGTTAATACCATTTTTTTAAAGATGTGATAGAGATAAAGAATGTAAAATCCAAGACCATCCGGTGAGAAAACCAATGACACG
>NZ_JAUBPU010000144.1:0-1668 GCF_036700885.1 Microcoleus sp. S13_B4 | reverse complement strand
GTTTTTAGCTGGCATTTTTGTAGAGATTGACTAAACTCATTTTTTATTATACCCTATTTAAAGGCACAACAGCTTAAATCCAACGAAGTGACAGCGATTCCGGCTTTATTTCCCACATTCCGCACCCCCAACTGGCACATAGGCAGATTGAGGGGGTAAAAGTAAATCATCCGAGACCATCATGAGTAGAAATACTCAATTATCTCGGTCACTCAGCATTGCCCAGTAGTCCATTCGGGAAAATTGACGTGAGGGCGTGAGTTAAATCTGATATCAGTTAAAATTGCGAGCGGTAAAAAACCAAGTTTATTAGGTATCCGTAACGCGCTCACCTGACGAAAAAGCGTTAATTGCGCTCGCCAATAGTAACAAATCATCACCAAAAATAGTGTAAACTGGCGATCGCGATGAACAATCAAATCAGGATTCAGCAGCCCATGCAGAAAGCATCTGAGATGAAAGTAGAAAACCTAGATCATCTGGGCTTGATAGCCGGTCTAATTGATGAAATAGGAATTGTCCAAAAAATCAATGAATTAGTAGGCGAACAACTGGGCGAGATAGTCAGTCCCGGCCTGGTAGTTACAGCCATGATTATTAATGGATTAGGGATGGTTTCCGCCCCATTATATTTATTTTCTAAATTTTTTGAAGGGAAAGCAATAGAACATTTACTGGGAGCAGGGATTCAAGCATCACATTTGAATGATGACCGTTTAGGCAGAGTATTAGATAAATTATATTTGGCAGGAATTACGGAAATATTCACAACTATTGCCCTGTCAGCCGCTCAAAAATTCGAGATAAATACCGACACATCTCACCTCGACTCAAGTTCATTTCATCTACATGGCAAATATGAGCACGAATTGCCATCAGTATCTTTTTTTAGAACAGAAACCGAGAGAAATCAATTAGATAATTTATCAATCAACCATCAAACACCCCCCATACCAATTGAGATTACCTACGGCTACTCTCGCGATCATCGTCCCGACTTAAAACAGTTCATTTTAGACCTAATTTGTAGTGGAGATGGAGATGTACCAATATTTTTACGAGTAGCTTCAGGAAACGAATCAGATAATTCCATATTCGCCTCAATTTGTCAAGACTTAAAAAAAAATCTCGACAGTTTAATGGTAGCTGACAGTGCATTATATACCGCTCCCAACTTAGAAATGTTAACCAATTTAAGATGGTTGACTCGTGTACCACTCAGCCTGAAACAAGCGCAGCAACTGGTATCTCAATTAAATGAATCAGAATTTCACTCTAGTTCTGTGACGGGATATAGTTGGTCAGAACACAAAAGTAATTATGGTGGAATTACACAAAGATGGTTAGTAGTAGAGAGCAGTTTGCGTCGTGATGCCGACCAACGTAAATTAGAAAAAAAACTCAAAAAAGCTGAAATTGAGGGTCAGAAAAAGTTGCGAGAGTTATCAAATATTGAATTTGCTTGTGACACCGATGCCTTGTCAGCAGGACATCGTTTATCTACACAACTAAAATATCATAATTTTACCCAAATTAGTAGCAGACAATGGACAGCAAAATCCGCTGCTAATTCGACCATTTCTGACATGTCTAAGCTGTTGTGCCTTTAAATAGGGTATAATAAAAAATGAGTTTAGTCAATCTCTACAAAAATGCCAGCTAAAAACC
>NZ_JAUBPU010000143.1:0-1770 GCF_036700885.1 Microcoleus sp. S13_B4 | reverse complement strand
TCAATATTTCTTGAACGATAGGGAACCACAGGCGTTCTATTTGGAGGCAATCCAATTTGAAAAATCTTTGTAAGCTGGGCCTGCGGCTTTCAAATTGAATCGGATAAGGCATTAAAGAAGCTAGCAATTCCAGGCTTACTTGTTTATGGCAAGCAAGCAGATATACCAACATCTTTAGAGTCAGATATTCGGTGGCTTTTAGTTGTTGTTGTAGGTGGATTTGGTAAAATGAAGGAAACATATTTAACAGATGGGGCTTTTTTACAATCACGACCCCATCTTTTTTTACCACAAAACGCCCCAAAGCTCTACAGGGAATGCTTTCGACGGGGTTGTCACCCCGTCAGTTATTCAGCAAGCCCTATTTAAAGAATTACTACCTCATTTTCGTCAGAAATTGTTAGCAAGAAAATCAATACCCTTACCAGATAGCGTACAATTTGCCTTAAAAAACTTGGAAAATATCTGGATAGCTGACGGGTCAACATTAGAAGCATTATTTCGGAAGCTAGAAAGTTTATCAGATGTGCCAATTGGTCAATTATCCGGAAAAATGGGAGTAATCATAGACCTAGTAACTCATCTTCCCGAAGAAATTTGGTTTGGGACTAATCCCCAACAAGCAGATACTCACTGGGAGGAAGATTTACTAAAAACAGTTAAGCCAAAAACCTTGCTCTTATTGGACACAGGCTTTTATCACTTCGCTTTTTGGGAAAAACTCATCCAGCAAGAAATTGGATTTATCACTCGAATCAAGAAAGGTGCATCTTATCCGGTTGAGCGGGTATTAACCAATACTTATGATGTCAAAGACCAGATAATTAAAATAGGTGCAGGCACAAAACAGACACCAGCTTTGACTATAAGATTAGTACAGATTCGCTCCAAGACTTCTTGGCGTTCTTATCTAACAAGTGTCCGAGAACCTGAAATATTACCCCCTATGTAGTAGCAGATTTATATCAAAGAGGCTGGCGAATAGAAGAGGCATTTTGTACAGTAAAAAAATGATTAAATCTCAGCTATTTATGGACAGGTTCATTAAACGGAATCAAGCTCCCAATCTGGGCTAATTGGCTATTTTATGCGGTTTTAGTAGACGATAGAGATGCGGTTGCAGATGAATTAGGAGTACCAATTGAACGGGTTTCATTAGAAATGATTTATCGGGGGATGTATCATTTTTCGGTTGCGTATCAAAAAGGAATAGCTTCTGACCTAGTTAAGTATTTTGCCGCCGAGAACCATCAAGATTTATGGATTGTTAAGCGACGGGGAAAACCTCATGTCAAGCTAATTATTTCTCCTTTCCCTGGAACTCCAAGAAATCCCGAACAATTTTTTTTCAAAAATAAAGGAACAAATGGAGGCATATTTTAATTGGGTCAATCGGTAAAAAATGAGTAAAATTACTAAATAACAATAGTGTTTTTAGCTTAATACCATTTTTTTAAAGATGTGATAGACTTGCATAAAAAGTAAAGGAGAGAATTACAATGTCGGGTCGTCCTCATATAAAGATTACCGAATCTGTAGAAAATTTACGAGAAATCCTTAAACAGCAAAAAAGAATCCTAGTATCCGCTCAATAAATCGGGGTAAGTAACCACACACAATTAATTACATAAAGGCTCCTTGCTAGGCAAGGGTTTCAGTAGAAATATTATGTAATTAATTCGGAACTACTACTTAACAGTAAAAAAAGAAGGTTCACAATCTAGGCACAGCATGGTAGAATATGACATATTATTAATCATAAAATCAAGA
>NZ_JAUBPU010000142.1:0-1794 GCF_036700885.1 Microcoleus sp. S13_B4 | reverse complement strand
CGTGAGGCTATTTCTGCCCATTCTTGTGACTTGGCTATGCCTGAGCTCATTCCCATTCTTCAGACCTGAATCCTTACTTTTTTTCGAGTAATTTTCATTTTTTTAAAAGCATAAGATATGGCACTTGGTCTGACCCCAAACTTTTTGGCTCTGTCGATTAATCTGGCATCTGGATTCTCTTTAACATCCTTTTCTAAGGCCTGCCAATCTAGTTTTCTCTTACGTCTTTTTACCTTTGTAGCTTGAAGGTCTGACCGACCCAGCCACCGATATATCGTTGCTCTTCCTACCTTAAATAGGACAGCAGCTTGGGCGATACGACCGCCATTTTCTACATACTCCACTACTCTTTTTCTCAAATCAATACAGTAAGACATTTTCCTAGCGGGTTCACTATTTTTATTAATTTTACCTCATTTTTAAATAGTCTCATACTTATTTGAAATGACTATAAACTGTGATATAGCCTTTATCAAAAAAATAAGGTACAACAACAGCCGTGAGTAAACCTATTCCAAATATTTTATGATGTAACTTCATTAAATGCAAACTAAGAGTGCTTTTGCTAACTCTTGATAATGAGGCGTCTTGATAGAACGGAGAAAATTTTTAAGTTCTGACCATAAAATTTCACGCTTGTGAGAAATTCGGCGAATATGGCGACAGGTATATTAATTTTGCCCCTTTCTTTTTAATGGCTTTTTCTACTTCTTCTCGGGTATGAAAAGTACAATTATCCATCACTACACAAACACCTTTCCATAATTGGGGTACTAACTTTCGGATGAGAAAAGCCTCAAATGTAATTGCCTCGGTTGTACCTATTAAATTGACTGATCTTAGGACTTCTTTGACCGATATATCTCCAATTATTGAGATATTTCTTCCGCGTTTATTAGGTTTTGGTTCCTTGGCTCTAGAACCTTTTAGCCTCCCTTGCATATAACCTAACCATTGCCAAGTTAACTCCAGATTCATCAATGAATATTAAGTCTTTGCAACAAAATTCTCGGATTTTTTGCCAGAACTCATATCGCAGGTTCTGAACTCGGTAAGTACCTTTATCTGAGGGAAAAATAGTTTTTTTAAAGTCATATTTAAGAGTTTTGCCATTCTTCCCCTCGTTGCGATGCTGATGGTAAAACCAATTTTATTGTACCGTAAATAGCGGAGTTGTTCGAGAGTTGCATCATCCGAAGCTTCAATCAATTTCGCTAAAATCAGCAGTTGTTCTGCATTCAGTTTTAATTTGACTCCGCATCGCTCAGTTCGAGGAGCAATATTTTGGGTCTCACGATACTGTGCAAAGCAATTTTTGGACGAAAGTTAGGGCAACACAAAAACGGTTGGCTCTTGCTCTTTGTGACAGGGGTTCATTATGGTACACATCCCTAATTTTTGGTCTAAAATCAAGAGAATAAGTTTTGACTTTTACTAATGTGTGATAATTGCTAAAATCCTTGAGAGTTGTGATTCGAGTCACTCCTGTGGGTCGAGCGACTGCTCGTTCGCGCTCCATTTAATTAGATTGCATAACATTTTGGGATTTTATTGGAATTGTATGGGGATTTTATATTTTTCACTCCGCTCAAGTCAGTTATATCTGAGATCTTGCACCATTCTCAATTAGCCCTTGCATTTTGTGCCAGAATGTGAAAAAAAGGACGTATAAACAATGGGATAAGTTAATGTTAACCATCCTTAATTACGCCCAAGTATTAGTCTATACCTTGATGGATTTAATGCCAAGCAAATATCAACAAAAAAGTCTGCGAGCCTTGCTAGGTCTATTTC
>NZ_JAUBPU010000141.1:0-1874 GCF_036700885.1 Microcoleus sp. S13_B4 | reverse complement strand
TGCTCAACAATGGCTCAAAGCCACTATTTTCCTCTTATTAAGTATTTATACTTAGCGCAAAAGTGACACGCTCCCAAGCAAGACACCGTAGAGAGAGGTTTATTTAAAGATAAACTAGCTGAGTATCTAAGAATAGCCTTCATAATCTCCAGCTCTTCTACAGGTATGGTTTTGGGATGAGAGTGGATGAAGGTTTGAGGGTAATTAGAAGGAAAAATTGGTGTAAAAAAGGGACTCGAAGCAAAAAAAGAGGAGACCGAAGAAAAGGTCGTATTAATGTCATGGGTGGAGTGAGATATTCAGACAAGAAAAGATGGGTGGATTTTATTCCGTCTGGGAATTCTGCTAATTTTTATGCAGTGCTGAAAAATTTTTATGGAGATTTAAGATCAGAGTGGATATTACAAGGAAATTTAGCGGAAGAATTTGAAGATAAAGGCTGTAAATTTGTGATAATTTTGGACAACGCTAGTTTTCATAAAAAAGCAGAGATTTTGCAGAAAATAGCAGCAGAGATGCCGAATCTCATCATAGAGTTTTTGCCGAAGTATAGTCCTGACTACAACGCGAGCTGAATTAGTATCCCACATTCCGCCAAGGAATATGTTGCTAATAGATTATTTGAATCTATTGAAAAACTAGAGTTTCTGTTGAATAAAATGTTAAATGAAGGAGAACTAATTATGAAATGGAACCGAAAAATAAAAAATAAAGGTAACTTAGTTAATGCAGTTTAGATGTTTGACAGCTTAGTGGATGCTGCTGTTGAATTCGTTTAGCTTGCGTTCGCAGTTTTTTTCCAAGCTTCTTGGACTTCAAGGTCAGCTAGGTCGTGTTCAGGTCTGGGTATCCGTAACCGAAACTCTAACGAACGTAGATAGTCCCAACCCATTTGTACGCTGATTGGACGGTCAAGTAAATTACCCATCCACTCAGCAACTTTACGACTGTTCCATAATCCTCCATCAGCGGGAGGAGCTTGTAAAGTTTGCAAAAGTTGTGCTTGTTCTACAACAGAGAGTAAAGGTGGAGTGCCCGGATATTGATGACGTTTGTCTTTCAACCCCTTAGCACCTAATTGATTGTAGCGACGAACTAAACGATATATAGAGTTACGGCAGTAACCCGTGACATCCGCGACATCTTCTGTCTCTCGTCCAGTTGCCAAAAGCCAAATTATTTGGTAGCGCGTCCGTTCAATGGGGTCTGACGCTTGACGATAAAGTTTAGACAACTCCGAGGGGGTTTGATGGGGTTCCAACTTTAAGCGTTTAGGCATAAATTGTCCTCATTGCATTCTTGATGCTCTTTCAGTATATCATTCCGGTGCAACCGGAATTGATATGAGAAGCGATCGCTCTGGCGGGCGGTTGAGTTGATACTAAATCTGTTTCAATTCCAAGTTCTGCAAGAAATTGTCGCTCCCGCCACAAAAAAATGTGTGTTTGTCCTGGAAATTATGGAATAAAGTATCCAATTTTTGCCTTCATTTCGTACCTGCTTTCTAAATTTTAGCTCAAGGATATTTATCTACTATGCCGATGCACGAACACCTTTCTCACCGAGCATTTTTTCGTAAATCTCGGCTATTTTTCTGGCCTTGTTCTCCCATTCAAACTCTTTGGCTCTTTCGATCGCCTTAGCTGACATACTTTCCCGCAACTTATCATCTTCCACCAACATCTTAATTTTACTTGTTAACTCCTGGGTGAGATACTCTCTAGAAATCGGCTCGATCTTAAAACCAGTTTCTTCATTCACGTATTCACCAATACCCCCGTTAAGTAGTTACACAAAATTAATTACACAAACAACTAATATGATATAATTAAAAATATCAAGTTGTGTTCAAAGAGGTTTTATATGTTTTTACT
>NZ_JAUBPU010000084.1:0-18048 GCF_036700885.1 Microcoleus sp. S13_B4 | reverse complement strand
GGAGATTGAGGATAGGTTTGGACACTAACCTAGAGAAGTCACCTCCTCACTCACAACATGCGACATCGTGTCGCGCTTACGAAGTCATCGGCATATCGGATTAAGTGAGCAGCAGAGATGACTCCTGCGTACTTTCCTTCCTTATAAACCTTCCTTTTTGGGAAAGCTTGAGTTATCCGGTTTTCCATCCCGTGGAGGGCGATATTTGCTAATAATGGGGAAATCACCCCACCCTGCGGTGTTCCCTCAGATGTTGAAAACAACTGCTTACCGTCAATCACTCCCGCTTTTAACCAGGCTCGAACTTGTCGGCGGATGGTGGGGAATGTATTTAATTTTTTGAGCAGTGCTTCATGGTCGATGCGGTCGAAGCATTTGGCAATGTCAGCATCTAGCACGTATTTGGCTTTCTGACAAATTACCGTGAATATTTGCTCTATCGCATCATGGCATGAGCGTCCGGGTCGGAACCCGTATGAGTTAGGTTCAAATCGCGCTTCCCATTCTGGCTCTAGTACCAGCTTGACAAGTGCTTGCAAGGCTCGGTCATTTATTGTCGGGATGCCTAATGGTCGCTTTTCCTCCGTTCCAGGCTTGGGAATCCATACTCGCCTAGTTGGAGCGACTTTTGGGCTTAATTTAAGTTTGGCAACAAGGGCGAGACGTTGTTTTGGGGTCAGGCTTTTGAGCCCATCCACACCAGCCGTCTTCTTGCCGCTGTTATCTTGTGTTACCCGCCTGACCGCTAAGCACCTTGCTGACCAGGACTTCATCAACGTCTTTTGGAGTCTGCGTACTGCTTTAACGTCACCACGTTGAGAGGCTCGATAAATTCGCTTTTGGAGCTTATAGACAAACCGTTCCAGCTTTCGCCAGTTAATCTGTCTCCATTCCACCATCGGTTGTGACCGTGTTTTAGACATATATACTCTGACTTGCAACTTTATCTTCCAAACCACCGTGAGTCTGTCTGCATATCCCTGTCATTACAACAGGGCATTGGCTTCTGACTCTATCCCACCTGTTCGCAGCATCCGGTTAGCACCTACTCTTGGTTTTCGACCTCCAAGAGAGCATACGAAAGGTTACTTCGTTCCTGATAGCCATTGATTGAATCTTTAGAGTTGATGCTGTCCACCGGGGTTGTTGGGAGTGCTACTGATAACGACCAAATTTATCAGCCCCTAACCCATTGCCTTTTGGCTCCAACGCATAAAGCCTTATTTCGCTGGTTGCCTTTCACGATGGTTCAAGCGCATCTTCGCTTTCGCTACTCATGGATTCTTGCTAAAGGGATTACCGACCTAGGCTGTCAGTTACCTTCTTTCGTCCCGCTTTACCAATTTGACGGCTAGTCTCCTCAGTAGGGATCGTGCTTTAACCACTGCACCTGTGGGGTAGGATTTGGGAGGAACCCTCACCTACATGGCTATCAAGTTGTCAAGGTTCTGTTGGGATTGTTCCCTCCTTTTTCCTTGCCTCTCATCCTTAAGTATTGCTACTTATTTCGAGAGAACGAATCGCACCCGGCCTTGAAGGCGCGGGGATTCTTGGATCAATCAGTCGAACTTATCTCTGTTTTGCTGCCATCAAAGAGTAGAGATCGGTCTGTCCCCAAGCGTTGATTTCGGTGTGCCCCACCGTATTTAAATTCAAATTAATTCCTGCTTGCTTCAACCCTTTAACCAAAATATTGCGAGCTGCGTTGTAGTCACGATCTAACGTCGCACCGCAATCGCAAATATGGGTTCGGGTTGATAGCGTTTTCAAGACAGTATTGCCACAACTTGAACAATCTTGCGAGGTGTATTGAGGTGGAACAGCAATTACTGTTTTGCCGTACACATTTCCAAAATACTCTAACCATTGAGCAAATTGTGACCACGCTGCATCGCTAATCGACTTAGCAAGTTTATGGTTTTTGACCATATTCCGTACTTGAAGGTCTTCGTAGGCTACAAAATCGCTAGATTTTACCGCGCCGGGCGTCGTCTTTATGGCGAAGTCTTTACGCTGCCGACTAACCTTCAGGTGCTTTCTTCCTAACTTGTTGATCGCTTTTTTTCGATTGCCAGAGCCTTTCTTCTTTCGAGAAACTCGCTTTTGCAATCTCTTCAAAGCTTTTTCACTTTTTCGGAGGTGGCGAGGGTTCGCGACTGTTTCACCATCGCTATCGGTATAGAAATGGTTCAATCCCACGTCTATTCCAATAGCTTTACCAGTCGGAATAAGTTCCTCTTTTCGCTCCACATTGATGCAAAGTTGTGCGTAGTATCCGTCGGCACGACGCACAACTCTGATTCGCTCGCATCTCATCGGGTGCATAGAAATGCAAATTCCGACTACCGACTAATTTGAACTTTCCAGCAGCAAAGCCGTCCTTAAATGTCAAACATCTTTTGTCGGCAGAAAGTAGCCATCCTGATGTTTTGTATTCGACAGAGCGAGTATTTTTCTTAAACTTTGGGTAGCCTTTTTTGCCTGGTGTTTTTGCTTTGCAATTAGCGAAAAAACGTTGGATAGCAAAAATGGCACGTTCGGCAGAAGCCTGACGTGCCATTGAGTTAAGCTTGCCTGCCCATTCAAACTCTTTTGCCATAATGGCGCATTGTTTGTACAGATCAATTAGCTTAACTCCTTGATTGTCTATCCAATATCTAAGAGTTTTGTTTCGGACAAATTGAGCTGTTCTGATCATCTCGTCGATGACCCGATATTGCTCGGCTTTGCCTTTCAACTTAAACTCTAGAACTATCATGATAAAATCTTATCACTTTTGCGAAAGCTTTTAGTTACAAAATACGTATATTTAACAATTATTTGCAATAAGCGGAAATTAAAGCCGTCCTAGAAGGACGGGGCTTTAGACCCATTTTTTTGGTAAAGCAATTTGTGCAACAGGTTGTTGCACAAATTGCTCGTTCGGGTAAGATTCCGCAAAACTTCTCATATACAAGAGACATATGAGATGAGAAACCCTTCATCTCTTGTAAAGCTTTTGGCAAGTCGGCCACTAAATTGTCTATAACTTTCGCCACCGCGCATCCACTCCCCGTCCCACACATTTAATCCTTCCCTCATCCCGTTCTTGACGCAAAATGCGACGAATTAAATCCACAGAAACCACCGGACAACGTTGCTGTAACTCTCGCATCGAAAACTCCCAAGGCAAACTCTCAATTGCCTGTAAAACCATTGCCGTTTTCGTTCCTTTTGCTCCTCCAATCACCCCAACCCGCTGCTCAAATTCTCGATAAGCTCCCAGTAACATTACGCCTAAAAAATACTCCCACCAAGGCAACAAGCTATGCTTCCCCTCATGCCAATTTTGAGAAGATTGGTACAAGGCATCATAATAGCTTTCTTTGGTGCGCTCCACAATTTGTTCTAAACTAATAAACTGCCCTACTTCATAACCCGCTTGATACAACAATAACAGCGTCAGCAATCTTGCCATTCGTCCGTTACCATCCAGAAATGGATGAATGCACAAAAAATCCAGAACATAACTAGCAATCAACAACAATGGTTCAATCTCACCTTCACGGGAAAATAGATTAAATTTCTCATGCAACTCTTCCATAGCCTGAGATGTGGCATAGGCGGCAACAGGAGTAAATCGCACTATTTGTCTACCATCAGTTGTGGTTGCCGTAATTAGATTTTCTGTTGTTTTCCAACAGCCACCTAAACCGACGCTAAATTGATATAAATCGCGATGAAATTGCAAAACAATATTCGGAGTAAATGGAATATAACCATAGCTAGCGTGAATTGTATTTAGCACATTCCGATAGCCCGCGATTTCCTGTTCTGAACGATCCCTTGGTGCTGTGCGTTCCGTTACTAATTTGCGAATTCGCGCCAGAGGAACGGTAATTCCTTCAATGCGGTTAGAAGATTCGGTACTTTGAATAATCGCTGTTTGCCGCAAAGTTTCTAGCACTTGTGGTGCTTGTTGTTTGTACAACTCCTGTTTACCTTTGTACTCCCCAATTAAGCGAATTGTCTGTAGGAGTTTTTGGGTAATCGGTTGCTGGGTTAAAAAAGTCTGTTCAAAAGATTTCATTGATTTAAAAGCACCACTGTAATAGCCATTGAGTCGCTTTGGTCTATTATATAAGTATTTTTAATATAGGTACTCCCCTGGTCACAGTACCTATATTAAAGGTATTGTACCCGATTCATCTGTACTGTTTTGTGCGTCAAAGGTCGCCAACTTCCCACCGGGACTATAGTACCAATACCCTGGAATAAGGGGCTAAATGCCCAAATTAACGAACGCTATTTTCCTCCACAGACTCTAAAGATGCGTGTTCAAAAGGCGCGGTGCGTGTTTAAAAAGGCGCGGCGCGTGTTTAAAAGGCGCATCGCGTGTTTTATAGCGAGAAAACAACATAATATGACGCGCGGCCTTGACCCTCTAAATTCAACTGGTTGGCATCAGTCAACTTCCGCAGCAGGCGACTAGCTTGGTCTTCGCTGATACGACAAAGTTCCACAGCTTCTTTTCTGGTAATTCTGCCGTGAGTCCTTACATATTGAAGCACCATTTGCTCTTGCTGAATGGGTTCAAAGCCAGCTTGCCGAACGTAATCAGCGGATTGTCCCAGTTCTCGGTAAACTAAGGGGCTAAGGGTGTAGGTGCGTCCTTTTTTGACGCCACGCGCTTCTACCAAACCAGCTTCAACTAATCGTTCTAACACGCTGCGGGCGATCGCTTCATCTCGCTGAATGGCACGGGCGAGAGTAGCCGTGTCTAACCGTCTTTCTTGTCGCAATTGTCCTAAAGCGATTAAAGAGTCAACGGGGAGTGGGCTTTGACGGCGATTTTCCTCTTCAATCACTACGCGCAACAGTCCTAAGTCGGCTTCCCCTCCTGGCAGTCTGACGGCAACTGAATGAGAGTTTGTGCCTCGATAATCGGGGGCGGATCTTCCGTAGCGCAATAACCCCTGATAAATTAAATCTACACCGCGCCCAGTTCGTTCGGCGAGTCCGATGCGTTTAATGGCATCGGCTAGGAAGGGGTTTCTCGGCCGGGGTTCTACGACTAGCAAGTTATCTAAACTGACACCTTCAACAAAACCCCCTGGGTTGCTGATGGTAATTCCGTAATCTTCCCAGCGGATGTGAACGGCTCCCAATTTAGTGTAATCTCGGTGGATGAGGGCATTGACTGAGGCTTCGCGAAAGGCGCGGCGATCGTAGTTGGGAACGGGGACGCGAAATAAACCGATTTGCACTTCATCTTCTTCAACGCGCACCTCGAACTGTTCCATGACTCGCTCAAACAGTTTTAGTAGGGGGGTGCGGTAAAAATCATTGACTCGCACTTGGGTGCCTTCGAGGACTTGAAAGGCGACTTCGTGGGTGGGTAAGTGTTCGCGGAGGGCGCTTTCTCGTCCTAAAATCAGCAGTCCGGTGACGGTGGGGAAGCGAATTCCATCCGTAGAACGCACGAAACCTAAAGCGCCGTCGAGTTCTTCATCAGTTAAGGATAGCAGAGTACGATCGCCACCATATCGCTCTATTAATTGTCGCAGGCGTTCGCGTTCCAGGGGGTCGAAGTCGGCAACAGACGATCCGGTGATGGGTAATGAGGAGTAATCGAGAACGCCTAAGTCTGACTGGCGAGTGGCAAATTCGTAGGGATAAAAGGGGACGCATTGGGGTGTTCCGTCTACTTGCAGGCGGCGGCGTTGCAGGAGTCCGTCAGAGGTGGCGACGATGCGAGCTGATTTGGGGACTTCTATGCAGGCAATGGTTTGACCTGCTTCTAGCAACGCTGTAACGCGTACGCTGACTGGGGGGTTGGTGCGGTTGCCAATCATGGCGGCTAGGGTGGACAGGTTTTGGTGTTGGGGGTGCAAACCTGTTATTTGACCGTCATCTTCAACGCCGAGGTAAATGGAGCCACCGTCTGTATTGGCAAGGCAGACGACGGTTTCAATCAGGTCTTTGTCTGGCAGGCGAGTGCGATCGCTCTTAAACTCGACGGTGAGGGATTCTTGTTCGGGAATCGTGCGATTCATTTAACAATATAAAATAGGGGCGACCAGACGGCATTTACAATCTTACGGCAAAATTGGGTCTAAAGCCCCGTCCTTATAGGACGGCTTCCTCCTAACTGTATAAAACAAATACAGTTAGAAACACAGGAAATACTCGTTTATCTTTAAGGACTTCAACAATGCGGGGATAGACTTCGGGGAAACTCGGAGGATCGCCTACCATTGCATCGCTAATGCCGTGAAGATATGCTGCTTCTGGAGGTATGGGAATTGAGGGTTTTACGAGCGTATTCAGCAACATTTCACCGAGACGATCGATAATTGCTATCTCTACAATCTGAGCATCGTATAGCCCCGTAGTTTCAGTATCCAGAATCACCCAATCGTTCTGACTTAATTGCTCTCTTGCCCAAAGAACAGCACTCACCCTATCTCTTTCTATGAAACCTACTTCTCGATACCATTCCCGGTAATCCCGCTTGATTTTAGCTTTGAGACGGTTGGCGGCAAGAATTTCCAATTGTTTGGGAGATGGCTTTCTTTTGGGTCGGCAGCATTCGGGATTGTTGATATCGTAGAGGAGCACGTCGTATTTTCGCGTTGGAATAACGCCTGAAGGTTTCAGAGGCGAGAGTCCCAATTCACCCAGTTGCTTTTTAGTTTTCAGATGTTCTGGTGGCTCGTTGGATTCGCCCCACCAACTGTATTTGGTTAGTTCCACAATCGCAGGTTCCCCATCTCTGCCCTTCTATTATCGCACCCATGTAGAGAATTAAAGCAACTGCAATTAGCATATTTGTTGGTAATTTAGCGGCTGACTTTACCCAGATTTGATGCTATTCCACAATCTTACCAAAGGTTGACTCAAGAGCCTGATACCAATCTTTCGCTTTCTGGAATGCTTTACCTCCCGTACCGCAGCCGAACACATCTCGACTGCTTGCGGTGACTCCCAATCTCAGGATTTTTAAGCTCAACCAAAGTGCTTTGTCTGGTTGAGTGAGAAGAAGGGCGATCGCTTCACTCACTCGCTCTACTTCACTGCTTCCCCGACTGCTCAGAAGCGCCATCACCCTCGCCAATGCCTTCGATCGCTCTGGTTCGGGAAGTAGGGAAGTAGTGCTGCAATCCTTATCCTGCAACACTTCACTAGCTTCATCTCCTACTTTGTCCGCTTCATCAGGGAGTGAAGTAGCAGTATCCTCCTGTGCAGTAACTTCATCCCCATTCCAGGATTCTAGGAGCCGCTTCTTGGCTAATTCCCACAGTTCTTGAGTATCCTCAATTTCCTGGTTTGCAGCCAACTCAGTTGTTTGAATAGTTTCACTATTTACGGAAGTTTCTGTAGTTGATGAGTGCTTAGGAAGTTCTCGTTTCCATTGACTCAAGTCGGGTACAACAGCCGGGAATTCTCCTAACTCGCAGCTAATCCATGCCGCTCTATTTCCCAACGATTCCAAGTAATCTCGAACTTGTTGGTATTTTGCGTATTGCTCGGAATCCTTGGGGAATTTGTTGCGGTAGGATTCACATTCTTCTACGGCAAACTTGCCCATGTAAATGCTACAGAAACACTCAGCTAAATCGCTTTCACCCTCCAATCCCCAAGTTACAACTTGTCTGCCCTGCGCTAAAGCAAAGATGCGGATGTTGGTTTCCCTGGCCAAAGTAATCATTTCACCCATGATTTGCTTGGCACTAAGAGAAATAATCTGTTTGGTTTTGCGCTCGACAATCGCTCTTACATTACGCGAAATTGCTTTCCATTCATCAACAGCTACATTCCAAATGGGTGAATCAATCCCCTTTGCCATTAATGCTGTACGCCGTACTCTTTCACCTTGCAATGCTTCCAAAGAGGAGCGGATAGCTTTGTAATCTTCAGGCACTCCTATTACATCCAAGCCAATCAATCCATTGATGCGGCCACCGCTTAACCGTAATTACCGACTGCTTTTGGGATGGCATCACATCCATCAGCCAATCAAATAGCGTGGTTTTTCCGCATCTGGTAGCTGCAACTCCTCTAATGTGAGGAAACATCTCAGGAGTGTCCCTAAACTGCTTCCAATCAAAGAATTTCACTCCTAATTTGGGAGGTGCTGGCAGTTCTACGCCCAATAATTGATTGTTATTTGGGGCGGATGCTGTGTTTGATAGGAGTTCCGCATTTTCAACTTCCTCGGACTTTGATTCCGTGGGAGCGGGCAAAGATGCGGGAATGGCGGTAGTTAAAGTCTCCAACAGTTCGGGATTCTTCTCTAAATAAAGCGTGTTGTAGCCGTCGTAGAGTTCGCGCTTGAAATCCTTAACTCTCAAGTCAGCAGCAATCGCTGTTTTCTGGATTTCTTCCTCATCCAAAATGTCGCTTGTAGTTGCTTCTAACTGCTTTTGCCGAGCTTCATTGAGAGCAGCCTCTTCCTCGTTCTTTCTCTGCTTCACCGATGCTGCACCCGATGTGAAATAACCCGCACCAAAGCTGATTGCAGCAATTACGCCGGATGTAGTACGCAGCAGCCCCCAGCCTTGATGCAGCTTCACAAACTTAGCATTCTTGGGATACTGGGAACCCGTTACCACAACAGGCGTACAGGGATTTGTAGCTACATTGCAGTAGCTGACGTGTTTGTCGAAGTAGCCGAACAAGCTAAACCCGCTACACCCGATGCCCACAATCAAAGAAGCAATGGCACTTTTCACCGCATCCACCTCCGCCACAGTGCGACCAACAAAAGCAAGGCCACCGATACACCCACAATCACGACAAGCTGCCACACTGGGATGAACCCGAAGCCAAAGCCTACACTTAAAGGCATATTGGCTAGCAGCCATGCTACATCCCAAAATGCAGCAATAGTGCCGACAATCACCACCAACCCGCTAATCCGCCTCATTGATAGTAAATAAGAGGTTGGGTTTTTCGGTTTTACTACAAACAGGAACCCGGCAACCAAAATCACTGCGACGAGCATTACAGGAGCACCGACAATCCTCGAAACGTGAGCAATTGACAACCCAACCGCAAACCAAAATCCTTGACCGCAGAAGCTGTTTAAGTTCTTGAGAAACCTCAATTGGTCTGATTCTTCTAATTCTGGGAGTTGTAGTTGTTGTGAAGGTGGAGCAACAGGAGGATTTTGAGGTTTGGGGATGAGAAATGGTGGTAACTGCATGGCTACTTCCCTGAGAAATAATCAAAGGCTTTACCGCCCCATTTTTTTAGCCAACCGCTTGCCTTGGTAGCGTTATTGCTAGCGTTATTGCTAGCGCTGCTGGCAGGACTCAATTGCGGGCTACTCGATGATGGCAAACCGTATTTCCCGCGAGTACCGTAAGCGAACAAGTCTTTTATCCTATTTCTCTCTTCGCTTTTTGCCTCTTGAGCTGCTTGTCGCTCCGCATAGTTTGCTGCTTCTTTGTCAGGTTTTTGGGATAGCGCTTCTTTTTGGCGGACTAATCTGTTAGCCACAATCTGAAGAGAAATCTGAAGGTCGTATTCCGCTAAATCGCCGTAATCAATAACTTCTTGGTCGAGTAGTCTTACGCCAACATCCGAATCTTTGGCTAGCTTTTTGGTATTGGCCTGCCAACCTTTCCATGCCAAGAATACGTCGAGCGTGGCCCGATCGATCTTCTCCATGCCCTTAGCACCAGCTTTGACGCATCGGGCTACAAACTCGTTGTACTTTACGACGCCATCAATATAGTCGTTGACGTGTTTTTCTAGTTTGTCGAGGTTGTCAATCAGAAACTTGATTTCTTCAACCGAATCTACGAATGCTCCCAATTCTTCCTCAGACATCCCGGCAAACGCTGAGGGGTCGAAACCGTAGTATCCCTGAAAAGAAGTCAACATTTCAGGTGCGCTATCAAATGCTTTGACTTTCCCGACTAGGGCTGGGGCGATGGCTCCACCACCAGTGTATTTAACAATTGCACTCATGGTTTGTCTCCTTTAATTAATTCTGAGCTATGTAGTTGATTTAGCCTTGATTACTTCCCCCCAAGTGACGGTGCAAATTGATAGTTGTTGTTCGTGCTGTTGTCGATATTCTGGTCGCCTTGAACTACTGTTGGCGGTAAATCTTTTACGGCTTGCCGATAACCGTCGTGGTAGATAGATTGACCGCCGTAAATTAGCATAGCGGGAATGGCTGCAAACAGGAGCGACGCATAAATTGACAAGAGTTTATCTGACATAGTTGTTACCTCGAAGTTTCATTGAGACTGAATGAAATGTAAACCTGTCCTTGACTGCTACATTTAAGTTGTACTCCTTAGCTCTATGTTTGCGCCTTGCTCAATCTGGTAACAAAATCTCGTTGTCTGTCTTGCTAAAGATGACATTTTTGCCATATTCCACACAGTAAGGCTTTAGTAACTGATACTTTTCATCCTGGTCAGTAAACAGGATGTGTACCAATTTTTGTTCTTGCCATCCTGAATTGCAGTGTTTAACTGTTGCCAAGACTTCTCTGATTTTCACGCGCATCCTCCCACCAATACAGCCACTTCGCTCACTTTACTGATTGTCGCAAGCTTAGATTTAAAGGTTCGCCACAATTTCAATCCAGGACACACTAAATACAATTCAATGAAACCGTAACTTTCCCGCATTAGACAAACCTCATTAGCGCGATTGTTTCTTCAGCGTAATTGCAATTGGGGGGCAATATAATGCCATGTTTTTTAGGTTCTTCCCCCTGTTGTAGGCTCAGGAAAAAGATGAGATTCAGGAGTACCTTTTCCCTTTGAGCTTGCCTTAAAGCTAGGGCTTCCCCCAACTCTCGGTGAGCGCCTACCAGAGTCCTGGTGAAATCCTCCGCGGTGGTATTGACTTGGTTGGTAAAACAGGCTTTGGGACGGGCAAATTGGCATCCCGCAAATCCAAGGGAGCTGCTTTTACAGCATCAGTGAGAACGCTGAAATTACCTCGGATATTCGAGGCCATATCGGTCAAACCGTGGGTCAGATTTGCACTCAGAGAAATCTTAAAGGCATCTAGCATTTGGTCGCTAACGGCGACCGCAACATCGGCCATCCCCAAGGATGCTTCGCGAGTCATTCCCTCAATGGCTTGTATCGCTCCGCTTTTTTCTTCTTCAGCATCGCGCTTTTGGTCGTTGGCGATCGCTTCTGAGTCGATGTCATTGCAGTATTCGCCGCGTCCGTTCCGAGTTCCAACTACTTGTTCGAGTGCCAAACCGGGTGCAATTCGCTGATTCAGTACCAAATCGAAATAAAGGTCGATTTCTGCGCTGTCATCAGGGCTCAAAAGAGAGTTTTGCCAATCGGGATGCCCTAAAGCTTTCCGAGCGTTGGTTACGTCAGAAACTTTGTTGAGTCCCCATTTGGCTTTGATGTCGCGGCGGTCAATTGTCGGTTCGGTATTCATGGGTGGGTAATCCTTCTTGTGCTAATCGTTCTCGAACAGTGGCAATGCAGCGGTTGGCTTCAAGAATCCAAGTTTCTAGGGTTAGCAAGCAGTTCAAGTGAAATTGAGAAAATGTTCGGCGGTAAGGTTGTCTCTGAAACTCAGGGCATTCTGCTTCTAAAAGGGCGAGTCTGGTTTTGAAAGTAGCTTCCGGCATCGGTTTTCCCCCTTTACCTAGAATTACCTTTACCTCTGCTCTGAAGTAATTGCGATGGTTCCATTGACCGCACCGACTGTTAAAAACAGCTACGTCTACAGGCTTTTTAGGTGTTGGCATTTTCTGGCATTTGATTGGCTACTTATTAGCTAAAACGCTTGAAACTTTGATTCTTTCGTTAGCTGTTTTCGGAGTCGCCCGAAGTAGCTAACGAAGAATCAAAAAAAATTATTTCCTTTCCGGCGTGCTAAATGATGTGGCATCCCAGATACCCCAGACTTCCCGTGCAGAAGCTACGGCTCCTTGGAGTGCTTCTACTTGCGATCGCCCGAACACTATAATCTGGCGGGGTGGATTGTACTTGCGGGTGACGGTAACGCTCCACTTGAATTGATGGCTTTTGAGTGCTTTCATCGATCGTCCCTCCCAGTCCCAGGTGTGGGTGCAGCTTCCGATGAAGCTAAGAGGGAACCGGAGAACAAGCGAATTAGGCGCAGCGCTTCGGGTTCGGAGAGCCAAACATCCAAGTGTTCGAGGGAATCTTCAAACAAATCCGAGAGTTCGCATTGAGAGAGCGCTTGGAGTACCGTCGATGAATAGTGTTGGGCGTAGGTTATCGCTTCAATCAGGGCAAGCTTTTGGATGCGGTTGCAAGTGCTCAACAACGATTGCCAACAGGTGTGGAGTTGGCGACGGGAGAATTGGTCGGCTATTGCTTCTACTAAGGCGATGGCTTCGGAATCGGTTGGCAAGAAATCAAAATCTTGGGGCCACTTATCGCCAAAACATTCAACAGTACCGCACTCTTTAATAGAGCGGGTGAGCGTGTCCCTTTGGCGCAGCGAATAAACGGTCGCTTCCATCAAAACCCAAAGAGCGGGTTCTGCCATCGCGTCCACGGATGCCAACAACGAAGGGTACAAAGAAGCGCTCGTCACCTTTGGCGTTGCAGCAGCAGCGGACACCTCAACCGTTATCGGTATCGGTATTTGTGTCATGATTGAAAAACCTCATTAATGTGAGTGCCGTACCCCGCCCCAGAAGATTTCCAGTCATAGGGGGCGGGGTTTGGTTTTGGTGTTAAGCCATAACTGTGTATGCACAGACGTAACTATGTATGCACAGACATATCACTTTTGTTTAGGTGTTGTCAAGCCCTATGATGAAAATTGTTAATTGTGCATACACAGACAAATGACCAGAAAACCGGCTGAACGCAGCGCTTGGGGCGAAAACAAAGAGCGGTACAGCATTTTTGTGACTCCTACGGCAATGAAAGCGATCGACACCAGGGCTGAGGTGCTTGGAATCTCGCGCTCTGAATTCTTGGAACAGTTCGCCCGCCTGGTTGCAGGGATGACCGACACTGAACTAAAAAAGGAGGATAGGGAGGAATTGACCAAAAGTGTTGGAGCAAAGTATCGCATTAGCCCGCGAAGAACTTGCTGGCCGCGGTTTGTTTCTCAAGCGCAAGGCTAAGGGCGCTCGGGTTCAATTGCTAAAAAATCAAATTATGGAATGGGAAACACTACTTGAAAAACTAGGTTGAACTTTCGTATACACCAAGCTTGGACTGTCGGAGTTTAGTGTATAGGCCACGTAGAGCGCGATGAAGCGTCAAAGGAGTTTTTGATGAGTGAATCAGTTAGAGCCGTCAGGGCTTCCGTGCAAATAGGTTCCCTCACAGTCGATGGGTTTATGTTGCCAGACGGCAGTTACCGGATGAGCCAAACACAGGCGGCTGAGTGTATTGGGGATGATCCAGTTTACGCCAGAAACTTTTTAGGTTCTAAGGAGGGTAAAGCCATACTGGGTGAGGGTTTTACGCCAGAAACTTTTGAAGTTGACCCCACGGGACAAGTCAGAGGACAAACTCGCATTCGGGGATGGCCCTTAAGTGTTGTTTATGCTTACTGGATTTACCGCTGTTACAGAGGAGTTAAACCTGCTTTTGACTTAGTTGTGGCTTTGGGTACTGAAACCTTAGAGCGCCGATTTGACATAGCTTTCGGCGTTACTCGCACCGAATCCGAACGCAACGAACTGCTTGGCCAGCGAGTCCAGCAACTCGAACGCGACCTGCGAATGTTGGGCAACGCTTACTCTGCTGAAGACGAAATTCGGTGGGAGCGCGACTACTACGAGCGCTTGCTTAGAGAAAACGGCATCGACCCTTGGAGAATTCCGGGGGGTGAGGATGAACCGGGTTAATTGCGATCGGCAACAATTGGGATTTTTCGATTCGGAAATTCCTTGTCAGCTAACGTTCGCTCGCAATACGTCCGCGTATAGAATTTGAAAAGGCTGTTGTCAACAAGCGACCGCCCGCATCGATTAGACCAGACCAAAAAAAAGTCCGCGTCTTTAGAAGAGACGGCAGACAATCAAAAATAAAAAACTTTAGATTCATCATAGTCTATTTCTGCCATTACCGCAAAATCTGCACCTTTGCACATCAACGGTAGCTGTGGCAGAGCCGTCTCTTCTACTAAGCGCGGGTTTTTGTAAAAAAACCAGCACGCAGCGCTATGAGTAACGAAAGAGGCATCTATGAATATTGCAGATCAATTTTTATCAACTACCGCGAACCTTTGCCCCAAACACAAGAGCCACATTGAGAGCAGGGGACTGCTCAACGAGTGGAGCTACGCCAACTGCCGAACCGTATCTGCTGACGAGGCATCAGTTTACTTGGGTTATACCGCCAAGTCGGGTGGCATCTTCTTTATTGGTGCAGGCACACAATTTCAGTTCAGACCAGACAAGCCTTGGAAATCCTCTGGCAGTAAAAAAGCACCCAAATATCGCACGCCCGTTGGTGAGTACGACGCATTCTTGCCTCAGCATCCCACCGACAAAAACTATTGGGAGCCAGAAAATCTCAAACAGCACTGCTACCGCATTAACGACCATCCCTATCTCCTGATTACCGAAGGGCCGTTCAAAGCAATATCGGGATGCAGCAACGACTTACCGACAATTGCCTTAATGGGCATCAGCATGGGGCTGACAGCGAAAGCTAGCGATTTGCAGAACAAACGCTATCTCGTTCCCACCCTAGAATCTTACGCCCGTGCCGGTTTTGGGTTCATCATTGCCTTTGATGCAGATGCAGCGACCAATCCAAACGTCATTTGGGAACAGCGGAAACTCGGCCACCAGTTGCTTAAGTTTGGTGTCCCCGTTCGCAGCATTACTGCACAATGGGAACCTGGCACTGAAGGAGAAACCAAAGGTATGGATGATTTTATCCAGAGAAAAGGAATAGAAGAGTTCAGGCGGATGCTTATGAAGTCAGTCAGCTTTCAGGACTGGGAGAGCAATCTTGATGGGAGCGAGGATTCATCGCCCAAGAATAAAATTCCTTTACCCCAAGAATTGGGAGCCGAACTTGCCGAGGAGTTGCGCGACCAACTCTGCTACTCTGACGAACACAAATCTTGGATGAAGTACGAACTTCGGCATAAAGGAGTTTGGGCGGCGGTGAACGACGATTATGTCCTCAGCGCCATAGATACCATGTGCCAGACGCGGGGGTTGCAACCCAACAACGCCTACTGTGCCAACGTTCTAGGGTCGCTCAAAAGGAAATTATTCGAGCTCGATTGGTTAGAGCGACCATCAAACGAACTATTGCCCTTTGAAGATGGGGTGCTTTCCATTGAAAGCAACACTTGGCAAGAACACGCCCCCGGATTCCGACTAACTTGGTCACTACCGCGCAGCTACAAAGGAAGCGCTGTTAATACTGGATGGGCAAAAATCAACGATTGGATGAATCAGGCCACCGATGGCAATCGGAACAAGAAAGACATTCTGATTGCCTTCATCGCCGCCAGCTTGCGCGGTATGGCTTTTTTGCACAAATTCCTAATGCTGACTGGCCCCGGTGGAACTGGGAAAGGGCTTTACTCCCGACTGACCACAATGGTGGTTGGAGAGCGAAACACTTGGATTGGAAACTTGGAAGATTTAACCGCTTCAGATAAAGTCGCGGATTTACAGACAAAGCGGCTAGCGGTTTTTGACGACCAAGAAAAGTACACAGGCAATTTATCAAACTTCAGGTCACTGACGGGCGGGGGTAAAATCAGCGGCCGCCAATTGTACAAATCGGCTGTTGACTTCCGTTTTTCTGGTCTGGCGCTAATTACTTCAAATCAGCCGTGTTTCCCTGCCAGCGGACTTTCCTGGTTGAAGCGGCGAATAATTCAAGAAGGATTCGAGTGCACCCCCATTAAGCGAAACCCCCACCTCGAACGAGAATTAGAGCCGGAATTAAGCGCATTTACCCAATATTTGTTATCAATTCCAGTGACCGAAATTGAGCGCATTTTGGCTCAAGAAGAAAGCGGAATTAATGGCACTTTTTGGGCTGACCGGGTGCGGGCCGACCCGATGGCGTCATGGGTCAACGATTGCATTATTCACGATACCGAGGCCCAGACGGCAATCGGAGCCGATAAAGACGAATGGAAAGATGCGGATTATGTCGCGGCTAAATCAACTTTGTTCGGCTCTTATAACAATTACTGTCGTCGAGCCGGGTACAGCGCCAAAGGTAAAAACAATTTCTCAGCAGATTTGGTGGAACTCTGCCGAGAAGTCCTCGAATGGAAAGATGTCACAAAGCAGCGGTCGGCCGCTGGCATGGCAATCAAAGGGTTGAGGTTGCGGACAGATACCGACCAAGACATTTCGACTGTAGAAGATTTGTTGAGTCAATCCAAAAATGTAGATTTAGGTCTACAGGGTGCAGACCGGAATGTAGACCTACAATCCTTAGCCCACAAGGCTTGTGTAGACTATGTAGACTTAAACTCAAAACTTGCAAAAAAGAATGAAATTACTTCTGCTGACTCAAGTCTCGAAACTGATAGCGGCACAACATCAATTTCTGCTGATTCAAGTCTCGAAACTGATAGCGGCACAACATCAACTTCTGCTGACTCAAGTCTCGAAAATGATAGCGGCACAACATCAACCTCTCCCGCCCAGGTGAATACTGATGCTGAGGTTGTGGAAGTCTTACCCTCACCCAAAGTCTACACGGTAGACACGAGCCATACAGAGCAAGACATTCAGCCTACACAAAGCCTACATTCAGGTCAGCATTCAGGTCAGCATTCAGAATGGAACGAAGACGAACTCGACTTGCTGCAAATGATTCGATTGGCGCTGGCAGAGCCTGACCCCGAATCGGCACGGCAAGTGGCTGCCGACATTCTGCCAGCGCTCAAAGAAGTCTGTGGTAAAGGAGCTGCAAACCGAGAGAAGATTTGGGCGGCGCTGACAGAAGAAGATCGGAGCGAGTTCACCTCTTTAGCCAAAAATTCAGTGCGCCCGACAATCTCTGAGCGGTCGCCGAAGCCGAGCGCACTGGGCGACAATCCCCCCGAACCGGAACCGGAGCAACTAGCGCCCGAACCCGTGCCAGCAGAGGAATTAGCGGAACCGGATCTCGCACAAATCGCGCCAGAGGATGCCGAAAAGATACGAGATATTGCCCTGATTTGGTGGCCCGAATATTACCCCGAACAGCTCCAAAACTTGCTTACACAAATGTACGGATGGAACGCACCGGGGACTCGCTACGAGGCTGCCACAATCACCGCTTGGCTCGAAGGGGAGGATGCTTTGGTGAGGGAGCGGATAGGTGAGCTGATGCAGCAGCGGCGTTAGAGCCTTTTGGCTTAGTTCTGACAGAGTAGAAAAAGCCCCATTTACTTTTTGATGGGGTTTGTGGGGTTTGGCTAGCCTATCAGATGTAAATTCTGCACACTCAAACCCACATTCCGCACCCTGAACTGTCACAATCGGTTTTGGCGGAATTTTGTGAACCCAACTAATCATTTTTTATATACAGAAGTGGGAAATTGGACTTGCGCTCGCCAGTTCGATTTAGCCAAACTCCGAAAATTCGTAGTGTGACAGTTCAGGGTGCGGAATGTGGGCTATAGGATTGAAGTTGGGAGAATAGGGTGATAAGTTCATTCACCTGTGTGGCTGGCCCTGGGGCAAGGCACATCGACGGCGCTCGCTATGTCTGCCGAGTGTTCGATAGTCTAAAAATTCCTCAGTTGCGTAAGTCGTATCAATTTTTAAAGCTGTAAAAGCTAATCCAATTCAATTTCTTGGATGCGCTGTTTATACTGTTGGTTATTTTGTTTTTGAGTTTGCTGTTCTTGCTCAATTAATTGTATCCAGATATCATTCCAACTTGACTGTGGACTGACAATTTCTGCATTCGGTAGCAACGATCGCGCATTTCGAGCGAGCTGAGAATTTTCGGCGATCGCTATAATAACGCTATCGAGTTCTTGTAAGAATTCTCTAGGCAGTTGTGAAGCTCGTTTAATTCCTAGGTAGGGCTTGCTGAATAATCGCTCGCATATTGCGTGGCCTGGGTTTCGATGGCGTGAGCGAGAATAAAGTGCAAGATA
>NZ_JAUBPU010000140.1:0-1993 GCF_036700885.1 Microcoleus sp. S13_B4 | reverse complement strand
TAATAATTAAGTGGGGTCGTAAAATCAAAAATAAGGGCAATGCTTGTATCACAGTTTAAATGTGCAACAGCTTATGACAGCTAGATAGTTTTCTAAGCCAGAGGCGTTTTCCTGGATTCCATTCAAATTCCAGAAAGAAGTATCCATGCCTTTTTCCGCTTCTGCTTCACAACCGCTAAATTCTCGCTTTCCTTTTATTTTTAACACTCAATTGCTTAGTAAGTGATGTATAATAATGCAAAGAAAAAAGCAGATTAATTCCAAAAAATACCAAAGTTAAAACCAATGTAAAAAAAGACGTAAACGACAGCCTTGAAGTCATCGTAAACATCGCCAAAATGATTGAGCAAAGCCCAAAACCGGAAGCAAAAGAACTTAAAAGCAGCAACCGCACCTTAGACATAGTTTAATTTAAAGATTATCAGTAAAATGCACTCTTGGCATCTACAGACGAGTGCCACATGATACTTATTACTATATAGCGGAATTGCTCAGTTCCGCCAAGGGCAAAATGACTGCTTTCCTAAAAATGTTTGAATTATACAGAAAAATACAGCCCGCGCTCTTGTAAACTCCTGTTGCCCAACTTAATGTCAATCAAAGGAATTCCCCAGCCGCCGCGAGCATTCCACCTTTCGCCGTACAGTCACCGCAGTCGCAATCGCGCTGACAGCAAAGTATTCGCTTCCAAAACCGCGCTTTCCCTGAGAGTCCAAACATTGCCAAAATCCACCAACGGCGTCACCTGCAAAACTCCTTGTTTGTCGTCGGTGCGCTTGCATCGGATATCGCAACTCGGCTGGGCGTTGCTGAATCAAGGGATGATGAACTTATAGTGCGATCGAAGACAAGCGAGAATGATTTCTTTGATTTTGATACGGAAGTGGAACATCTGCAAATTTTAGATAGTGAATTACTGTAGTTTAGACTAAATAAAGATGAGAACGGTGGCTTTCAGAAGAACTAGAGCCACCGCGCCGGGAGAGAATAAGGGTGAAAAAGAAAACCTATCCACTCCCTTAATGAACAGTGAACTATTAAAGGACTTTCGTCAAGCAGCATACGAGTTATTGGTGCTGGCCTCATATGCAACATTCGAGCTCATGGATGCAGTAATGACAACAAGGAATGCGGCTTGTTTGGCGGAATTTTCGCGAGCGTCCGCTATTCAATCGTCAATGGTCAAGCGTCTATGAAGCCTTACAAGACTGTAGACCAGACCGGAAAAAACGGATGATGCTGTATATCAAGCAATTACAGCAGCAAGTACCTACAACAGAACATATATTAATGGCAATTGACCACACTGCATGGGCGAGACCCGATGCCAAAACCTTAAAAGACAGAACCCATGAATATGAGAATGGCTCCATTGTTGGACAGGGGTACAGTACAATTGCGTGGATACCAGAAGCTCAAGGAAGTTGGGCATTACCCCTACTCCATGAAAGAATTAGTAGTGGGTCTTCACCCATACTTCAAGCAGCTTCGCAACTCAAACTTGTATGTGAACAGAGCGTCAACCCCGTCTTAGCAGTTTTAGATCGAGAATATGGCAATGCAAAGTGGGTACTGGCGCAAGCAGATATTCAAGCTGATTGTTTAATGAGAGTCCGAAAGAATGCGTGTTTCTGGTCAGCACCACCAGCCTATAGTGGTCGCGGTAGACCACGTAAGCACGGGCAGAAAATGAAACTCAATGACCCAAGCAAATGGCTCCAAGCGGATGCTGTGATTGAAATTGACGAACATCCACAGTTGGGACCAGTCCGAGTCAGGCAATGGCTTGACTTACAGCACTTTCGAGGTAAGTGAAGTACAGCAAAACCTGGTTTCTTGAATAAAACCGATTTCTGGCGAGAAATCCAGAAGAAACCGGGTTTCTGGGGTGTACTTCATAAACCGGGAATCCGCTGTAAGTAGTTAAGCAAAATTAATTACATAATTATCTCCAAATTCTTTAAGAATTTTTTCTACAGATGAAACAAGAGAT
>NZ_JAUBPU010000139.1:0-2002 GCF_036700885.1 Microcoleus sp. S13_B4 | reverse complement strand
GGAGATTGAGGATAGGTTTGGACACTAACCTAGAGAAGTCACCTCCTCACTCACAACATGCGACATCGTGTCGCGCTCACCATATCATCCGCATAACGGATTGATGTTTCGACAATGTTTGACGCTGGGGTTTTGCCAGTTATTCTAAATCCATCCTTATGGTATCTGTGAATACTTTCAATCCCGTTAAGAGCGATGTTGGCTAATAGGGGACTCACCACCCCACCTTGAGGAGTTCCTTGTTCCGGGAAATCGGGGTTGACCCCAGCTTTTAGGCATCGGAAGATTCCGAGCTTGATACCTTTGGGCGCAATTAAGTTGTCCATTATGGTGGTGTGACTAATCCTGTCGAAGCATTTTTCTATGTCGAGTTCGATCACTCGTTTTTCCATTCCATTACAGTAGCTTCTTAGATTGTTGAACAGGATTTTCTGTGCATCGTGCGCGGAGCGTCCGGCTCTGAACCCGTAGCTGTAAGCATGGAATGTTGCTTCGTGTGCTGGTTCTAAAGCGTATTTAGCGAGGCATTGCCAAGCTCTATCCGCGATAGTTGGGATTTTTAGCATTCTGGTTGTCCCGTCCTTTTTTGGGATTGGGATTTCCCGTAGTCCTTGATGATGCCAATTACCTGCCGACTCTTTAAGTATTGTTTCTAGGTAGAAACGTCCTGTAAAGCCGAGAGATTTTACACCGTCAACACCTGCTGTTTTCTTGCCAGCGTTTAGCTGTGTTACTTGTCGAATTGCTAGGAATCTAGCAGCTTTGGATTTCAGAATAAGTCTTTGCAGAGACTGCGCTTTCCGCTTGTTTCCTGCTTGAACCGCTTTGAACACTCTCTTTTGTAGGCGAAATAAATCTTTGCGGAACTTCTTCCACGGTAGATTCTTCCAAGATTCACTGGTATTACTACTGTGTCTAATCATGCTCTGCTCTGTTGAGTGTTTTCTGAATACCTTGCGAAAATTACTTCGCATCCTACCCGTCTTGAGAGAGTTCCGTATCTCATCTTACCTACATGGAAATCGACGTATCCATGACTCTCAAGTCGTTTTTATTCGTTCCCTCAGATGATTGATTGTTCCGTTAGGTGTAGCCAATTTAACTATCAGAAACCCAAGATTCTGGACGCTATTGTGGAAATGATGCGTCGGGCTTTAGCTCTGATGAGGTCAGGGTTTTTTAAGTTATGCCCTGCCTAAGTGTAAGTTACTTTTTTAGGCTCGGTTTCACCGTAGGAACTCCCTGTTAGCACCAGTGTCAGCCCATAACAGCCGTCTGATTGTGCCCTGTTCCCAGCTTCACTCTCCAAGAATTGAGCTTGGTCGGTGTGAGCAGATAAGGAGTCACGCATGAATCTTGCGGGAAGGACTTGCACCTTCATCAATCTGAGAGTTCAGTGCTCAACCTAGGGGTCAAGTTTCACTGGATTAGTTATTTACGGATTGATTACCGAGATTCACTAATCAACGAATCGCACTTCCACAGCACTTTCAACTGTTCCAATTCCTCACCCTTAAGCTGGATGGTGAAGTTTTCATAGAGGGGCAGCGATGGGAAAGCTTTGGTTTTAATCCGCTGACTGACGAACTTGCAAGTTTTTTCACTGTGTGCGAAGTGATGTTCTTTCACTGACCCCTTTTTTGCTGTCAATCCGCCACCGCAGTAGAGACAAGTTAGCTGAGTTTTTCCGCGCACAACTTCATCAATGCTCGTCAGTTCGCCGCTGAGAGCAACACCGTATTTAAGCCACATTGTCTGTCAATTCTCCTTTGAGCCGGTTTTGGAGATGCACCTGCTCCACACGATCGAGAATTGTAACAAATCCAGGGGTGAGGGCTTCTGCCGGGCGGGGAGAAAGCGATCGGCACTCGATGCTCTTGATGCGTGACTTTCATCCTTGCATCCCAAATCCAAAATCTAAAATCTATAGTCATTTCAAATAAGTATGAGACTATTTAAAAATGAGGTAAAATTAATAAGAATAGTCAACCCGGTAGGAAAA
>NZ_JAUBPU010000002.1:186932-280156 GCF_036700885.1 Microcoleus sp. S13_B4 | reverse complement strand
ACGGCGATGACTCTCGAACGCACCAGTTCTTAACCCAGGCCACGTAATATGCGATCGATATATTCAGCAAGCCCTATTTACTTATTTTTCTGCTGAGTCTTCGCTTGTTCGATCGCAATTTCCCTGACTGCTTGGAAAGAACTCAAATTCGATGCACCCTCAATGGCCTTCACCGCCAAATCTTGAACCTGTTTCAAAGCAGAATCCAGTTGTTTTGACAAGCTAGCAATGCGCTCATCTTGATTTTGAATTGTCTGCAACATCCCTTGAATTTGCAGTTCATAATTTTGCTTTTGCCCTTCAACATCTTTAGCAGACAAATCCGCCTTAACTTTAGCTTGATAATTGCCAATATTGCGACCGTTATCTTTCCCGTTCTTGATATTAGCTTCCAGTTCTTTCGGGAAAGCTTCTACCTTCGCTTTCACCTCAGCATAAAGTTTTTCCCGTTCCGAAATAGATTTTTCGCGTTCCGCCCACTGTTTCTCCTGTTCTTGCTGAAACTCTTCGATTTCTTGATACAGCATTTTCTGGCGCTGTTCGTATTCTTCGATGTCCAGATTTCGCTGAAGATTCAAATCATAATCATACAATTCTTCATCCCGCTCACGAGCTTTTTGGTGATGCTCATTGCGTTCTTTAACGGCCAACTTTTGCAGTTCCTGCTCTTTTTCCCAAGCTTGTCGGCGTTCCAACAATTCCTGTTCAACAGTTTCGCGCTGTTCGCTGAGTTCGCCAGCAAAAGTTTTGGCGCTTTCTTCGTACTGTTGAATTAAATTGTCCAGCGTATCTTCTGCAACATCTTCTAAACTGTGCAACTCTTGCAGTTGTTGAATTTCCTCGCCCACAGTGCGGCGCAATTCTTCGACTTTAGCAGCTTCGGAAGTTAATTTTTCCGACAACTCGCTGACAGCGCCACCAAAGCTAAATTGCAGCAAAATCAAATTGTCGATTGTGGACTGCATTTTGTGTTGATTTTGAGTTAAAGCCATTGATTTTGGTGCCTCCACAAGAGGTTTTTCTGGGACTGCTGTTTGCTTTTGAGAAGCGTTTAATAGTTGGATTTGCGATTCTAGCTGCGCTTTTTCTTGCGCTGCTTCCTTGTACGCTTCTAAAATTTCAGCCTTGGTGCTTTTGTCGCTAACTCTTTTGTTCATGACTTTTCATTCCTTAAGTGTTGGGAAAATTTATGTCATTTTTTCGTAAGGTGTGTATTGCACACCCTACTGGGTTTTAAGCTTTGCTGGCAAAAGCTTTCATTGCTAAATCTTGCGCTTGCTTCATCGTGGCTTGCAGTTGCGCGGAAATTTCGGCGATTTGTTCGGTTTGTCGCCCAATTGTCTGCTGTAAAGATTGGACTTTCAATTCATATCCTTGCTTGCTTCCTTCCCACTCTTTCTCCACTAAATCTGCCTTGACTTTAGCTTCGCGGGAAACTTCTTGAATTGCTTCTTCTTTGGCTTTGACATAAGCCTGTTTGAGTTCTTCTTCAAATCCGGCGGCTTTTCTTTGATTCTCTTCAAACTCCGCTTGATTGTCGCTGAGGACTTTTTCCCGTTCCACCCAATTTTTTTCTTTTTCGCGGGTAGATTCTTGCAAATCCCGTTCTAGTTTACGCTTCGTTTCTTCGTATTCGTCGGTTTCGATTTTGCGAGTGCGCTGTAATTCGTATTGATAATCTGCTGTTTCTTCCTGGCGCTTTTTAGTTATGAGTGCAGCCTCTTCTTGAACTGCCGCCTCAAATTCTTGCTGTTCTTTTTCCCAAATCTTGCGTTTTTGGGTCGTGTCTTTTTCTAGAATTTCGCGTTGGTTAGCAGCGTTTTGTTCCAGCAGGGTCAATTTTTCTCGGTGCTCTTGAGTTAAAATGTGGAGGGCGTCTGCTACAACTCTAATTTGCTGCAACTCTTGCAATTGCTCGGCTTCTATTTCGATCGCGCGTTTTAATTCGTCTAATTTAGAAGATTCCGCCTTCAGTTTTTCGGAAAGTCCGCTGATGATGCTGCCGAAATCTAATTGCAAGTCAGCCAAGCCTTTGACGATGCTGTCAATTGTGTAGGTGGAAGCGACTTCGAGGAGTTGTTTATTTTTGGCTTTTTCGGCTGATTGTTCTTTGGTTTCGACTTTGGATTCGATCTTTTTTTTGTCTGCTAAAATCTGCTGAAAGTTTTGCAAAATTTGGGCTTTGCTATCCTTGGCAGTTGCTATTGTCATAATGTTTGCTTCTCCTGATTATAACTTTTCGACACTTGTGACTGAAAGGTTTTCAGTTATTCTAAGTTTCGGAGTTGGCTGAGAATGGATCGGTATTTTTTGGTGGCATCGGGTTTTTCTTCGGGATTGTCGTTGGCTAGAGTTTTGAGAAGTTTCGAGCAGCGATCGCACCGATTTCCGTCCCAGCAATCGCACTCATCAATTATACTTAAAAGTGCGCCTTTTAGCAATTGATTTTCGGCTAACAAAGCTCGGTAATTCCGCTGGACTGATTCGGCAACTAAAGTCATGTGCTGGAAGTCTTCGGTGAGACTTTCGATGTCGTTAACTGCGTCTGTCCGAATTTGGTCTAGCAGCTCAAGATTCTCTTTCAAACGGCTTCCTTGCAGGTTTGGTTGGGTTTTAAGCTTGGTTAATTTCTTCATTTCAGTCTGTGGTAACAGTTATGGTAAAGGCGCGATTAAATCGCGCCTTTACAACAGAATTAGAACAAGTCAGCAGTAGATTTGTCTTCGGCTGGCGGTAGCGACATACCGCCGTTGGAATTCAAAGCAATAGCATCGCTTTCCCCGCCAGCGTGAGCCGCCATCAAGCAGGCAACTTGCTGCGCCGGCAGGTTATCTAAACACACCATCGCCCTTGTTCCTTCTAAGTCAATCATCCGCGATTGATTGCTAGAATCTGACAAAACTGCTGCGGCTTGGTCGATAACTGCCCAATCTTTCCGCTCGTTCCAAGACCATTTCAAGCTGTAGTAATTTATCGGTTTTACTACTCCGCTGTCGTCTGGTTTCTGACCGGAATGCTTGACAAATTCTGGAACAAAAATTCCGGTAGCCGGTTCTACGCCGCGAGATTGAACTGATGCTACCAAGCGGTTGAAATCGTTCAAGCTGCGGTTTTTGATATATGTCACCATGACAACTCCTTGCGGCAATTCGCCACTTTCTGCGACAAACCACAGTTGACCCCACAGTGTGTGCGAAGTTTGACCGAGGGAACCGAAGAATTTGGAGAATTTGAGGATTGTCATGGAACACTTGGAACCGTAGTCTGAATCGCCAATTGTCCACTGGCCGGCCTGGCAATTGTTACGTACTGCGATCGGGATTTCGGGTACTAGCAAAGCATTGCTCGGTTTGGCACCAAACACTGAAAATGTAGGTCTTTCTTGTGTTTTAGTAGTCATTGTTCGTTTTTCCTTAGTTATTGATTTATGTTCTGACAATTAGGAATCTGTAATTGGGAATTGGGAACTCACAACAATCGAATTATTTTTCTTCCCTCTTCCTTCTTCCCTCTTCCTTCTTCCTTCTTCCTTCTTCCTTCTTCCTTCCATTACCTAATGAGATGTGTTGTCGCTTTTGGTTCGGGATAGGTATACTCAAGCATCGCCTCTTGTTGAGCTTTGATAATCCGCAGCGCGGCGAGCAAATGCTCTAACGTTTCTAAGTGCGCTGGGGTGAAGTGGATGCTGAAGCCTTCGCCATCCCGCGCGTAGCCGGGACAAACCAGTGAGGCTGAGCTTTGTTCTTCGTGGGTGGCGATGTATAGCCAGTCATCGTCTTCGAGCTTGTAATGCGTGTCTGTCCAGGTTCTCAGCATTTGCTATCTGCTCCTCCTTATTTGCTGCGTACAAGCGTTTTGACGCCCAGCGCTTCTCACTCCTCTGAAGTTGACGACGCTATATGCAGCGTGTGAGCTAGGCTAATTTGCACCCTTAACCCTACCAGTCAGGCTTCCTGGGTTGATTAAACCGTCAACTAACCTCATGGTAGCGCGGGTTGATTTTCCCGTCAAGTATTTTGTTGAACTTTTCATCAAAACAGGCTAGAATGCTTGTCAGGAGGCGAAAAACCGTGGAACAAACATTTGGAAGACTGATCCGTCAAGCTCGCAAGGACAAAGCTTACTCACAACGTGAGCTAGCAGCTATGCTAAGTGTGGATTTTACTTATTTGTCGAAGTTGGAGAACGATCGAGCCGATTATGCGCCAAAAGAGGACGTAATTCGAGCATTAGCGCGAAATCTAGACATAAACGAAGAGGAATTGATTTTCCTGGCCGGGAGACTGCCGCAGCAGTACGAAGCGCTGCTGAAGCAGAATCCGAAGGAAATGCAGGCTCTTTTCCGCCGGATGCAAGAAAATCCCGATTGGCTCAAACAATCTTTTGAAGCGTAAGAGAGGCCCCTCATAGTGAGTATTTTTAAACCGTATTGCTTCTATCCCAAAGAAACGATCGAGCGTTTGGCAAATGACATCTTGATGCAGATGCAGAAAACGCAAAATTTTGCTCCGAGATGGCCTTTTGATGCGACAACGGTTGCTGATTTTCTGGATTTGGGCGTAGTTTGGGAGTGCATTGAGCCGGATGAAGAAGGTGCGATCGCGGCGAGGATTTTGCCGCAGCAGCGGTTAATCGAAATCAACGAACAGATTCTCGAAAAACCGCCGGGTTTCATCGAATCGACGATCGCCCACGAAATCGGACACTGGGTGTTACACGTCAATCAAGACGAAGCAGACGGCACTGTGGAACAGTTGGAATTAAACTTGGGGAATGAAGGAAAAACCGCCCAGGATGTCGAGGAACCGTTTGTTTGTCGGGGTGCGAGTGCGGATAATAAGGTTTTGTCGATCGAATGGCAAGCGCAATATTTTGCAAGCTGTTTGTTGATGCCTCGGTGTATTTTGGAGGAAAAAAGACGGGGACGTGATTTAACTAAGTGGTCGCATTTATACAAAATGAGAGATGAATTGGGAGTGAGCATTTCCAATTTAACAAACCGCTTACAAGAATTCGATTGGATTTATATTCCCAAGGGAACGCGCGAGATTTATGCCGGGAAAGATGCCGCAAACGGACAGCAGCGGTTGTTTGGATAAAACTGCGATATAATTTGAGTTTTGAGATTGGGAAGCGATTCTCTAATCTCAAATCTTTAAAATTAATTTCTAATTAAGTTACATTTTATGCTAACCAATATTGAAATCCTGCTGGCAGCTTGTGAGGAATTAAATATCCCTTACGAAATCCTGCGTCCTTCCCAAAACTTGATTAGACTCAAACAGGGCGGCGAAGAATATTATTTTGTCAATTACATGACGCCATTTAACAGCGCGTCACTAGCAGAGATTTTTAAAGACAAAGAATATACCTATCAACTATTAAACGGCAAAATAAATACTCCCATAACTCTCGGTTTTGTCTCGCCTCACTGCGAGGAGAAGTATAAAAAGTATTTGAGTTTCCCAGATATTGAATCAATAGTTTTAGAAGTAAACAAAAAATTCGCTTTACCGGTGATTCTCAAAAGAAATCGCGGTGCTGGTGGCAACAATGTTTTTTTGTGTGAAACTAGAGAGCAAATTAAAGAAGCCCTAGAAATTATATTTAATGTCAACAGCAAAGATTATGACTATGTGGCGCTAGCTCAAGAATATATCGAAATTGCCCACGAATATCGGGCTGTCTTCTGCAAACAAAAGCTAGTTTTGCTGTACGAGAAAGACAAATCTCAGGCTAAATTTGCGGGAAATTTAAGCCCGCTGCACTGGGAAGGTGCCAAAGCCAAACATATAATTAACCCCAATCTCATGTCTGAGATTGAAGATTTTGTTAAACCTGTTTTTGCTGAAATGGCGATTAATTATGCTGGGCTTGACATCGCGCTCGATAAAAAGGGACAATATTGGTTAATAGAAATTAACTCAACTCCCAACTACGATATATTTATAAGAGATAACGATCGCCAAATTGTGGTAAAAATGTTTAAAAGCATCTTGGAGAGCTTGATTGTTAACAAAAAGCCGTAAATGCTAGATTTTAGAGATGCGCTACAATTAACTAAATCCGCGTTTCAAAAAAAGTAAAAGCAATGACATCAGAACAGTTAGAACTAGAAGGAAGTTGGGAAGAGATTCTCGCCCAATCAGCCAAATTTGCCGATCGCCGAGTTCGCGTTATTGTCCTTGCGGATGAGGAACCGCTGAAGTCAGCCGAAGACTGTTTTCGTCAAGGATGGCACGAAGCAATGACAGGAGAGACTGTACCGCTTTCTGAACTGTGGGAAGGCATTGATGCAGCGATCGAGATGATGCAGTCTCTGCCAGAAACTTTACAGCAACAAGTAGCAGAATACTTGAAAGAGTATATCGCAGACTTAAAAGATGAGCTTCAATGGGACGAATCTTTCAAGAAAACGCAACCGCAACTTGTGGCTGCTGCCCAACGCGCAAAACAAGAAATTGCTGAAGGAAAGGCACAGGAAATGAGACTCAATGAGTTATGAAATCTGCCACCCTTCCTTCCTTTTGGGAAAAATACAATTCTCTTGACAGTAGAGTAAAAGAGCAAGCTATAAAAGCTTATCGTTTCTGGCTGGAAAATCCCTTTCATCGATCTTTGCACTTCAAGTGCATCAACCAGGAAGAAAATATCTGGTCTGCGAGAATCACGCGCGGCTATCGAGCAGTGGGGATTTTACAAGGAGATACCGTGACATGGTTTTGGATTGGAAACCACGATGATTATGAACGTTTTTTTTAGTATGAATTAGCAAAGGTTTGCTCAATTCTTATCTTCAAAAAAGCCATCGCTCTTTCTTGGCGGTTAAAAACTTACATCCTCTCCAATACCTTAATCCCCAACAACTCCAAACCTAATTTCAAAGTCTTCGCCGTCAAATCGCACAAAATTAACCGCGATGTCCGCAACGGTTCCTCAGCTTTCAAAACCGGACACTGCTCAAAAAATTGATTGAACTTTTGACTCAATTCAAACAAATACTGACAAATCCGATTCGGCAACAAATCGCCGCCCACAGCATTCACAACTTCACTCAACTGCAATAAATGTTTGGCTAAAACCAACTCTGCATCAGACTGCAAAATTACTTTCGCACCAGCATCTAAATTATCAAAATCAATCTCACCTTTGCGGCGAATTCCCTGCACGCGCACGTAAGCATACAGCATATAAGGAGCGGTATTTCCTTGCAATGCGAGCATTTTGTCGTAACTAAAAATATAGTTGCTGGCGCGATTTTGACTTAAATCGGCATACTTAACGGCACTCAAACCAACGGTTCGAGATACGTTAGCAATGAATTCCTCAGTTTCTTGTCTTTCTTCGACTTTTAATCTCTCTTCTAAATCTTGGCGCGTGCGGACGATCGCCTCATCTAACAAATCCTGCAACCGCACCGTTTCCCCAGAACGAGTTTTGAGTTTTTTGCCGTCTTCTCCCAATACCAAACCGAAGGGAATGTGGACAATTTCTACATCTTCAGGAATCCAACCGGCTTTTCGGGCTACTGCAAATACTTGGGCAAAATGGTTTGCTTGTCCCGAATCGGTGACGTAAATTATGCGCTTTGCATTGTCTTTTTGGATGCGGTAGCGCACTGCTGCTAAATCTGTTGTGGCGTAGTTGTAGCCACCGTCGGTTTTTTGGACGATTAGCGGCAGGGGTTCCCCTTCTTTGTTGGTGAAACCGTCTACAAAAACGCATTTTGCGCCGTCACTTTCTACTAGCAAACCTAGATTGGTTAAATCTTCGACTACTGCGGGCAATAATGGATTGTAAAACGATTCGCCGCGTTCGGTTAATTTGATATCGAGCAAGTCGTAGATTACTTGGAATTCACGGCGAGATTGATCGCACAGCAATTTCCAGGCGCGACGGGTGTCTTCGGCGCCTGCTTGCAGTTTTACTACTTCTTGGCGGGCGGTTTCTTTGAAGGTTTCGTCTGTGTCAAAGCGCTGTTTTGCTTGGCGGTAAAATGCGACTAAATCGCCTAAGTCTAGAGCGTCAGCGGTTGTGAGGGCTTCGGGGTGAACTTCGCGCAAGTATGCGATCAGCATTCCGAATTGGGTGCCCCAGTCGCCGATGTGGTTGATTCTGAGTACGTCGTGGCCTTGAAATTCGAGGGTGCGGGCGATCGCATCTCCGATGATTGTCGATCGCAAGTGCCCGACGTGCATTTCTTTGGCTATATTCGGACTCGAAAAGTCGATCGCGATTGTCTGAGGCGTTTTCGCCGGTTCAATCCCCAAACGCGAGTCGCCGGCGATCGCACTAATTTGCGCTTCCAAATAAGCCGGTTTCAGCTTCAAATTGATAAAACCCGGCCCGGCGATTTCTGGGGTTTCGCAGATGTCCGTAATATCTAGGTTTTCGATAATTGTCGAGGCGATCGCCCGTGGGGGCTTTCCTAACTTTTTCCCCAAACTCATCGCCGCGTTGCACTGAAAGTCCCCAAAGTTGGGATTGCTGGCGGCGGCTAGCATCGGATCAGTACCTGCATAACTTTCCCCGAATGCAGCGGTGAATGCTTTTTCAAATCTTGCTTTTAACTGTTGGGCTATCGAGTTCATCTTTAATATTGTGATTTAATACTTAGTCTTTTTAACTTATGTATTTTTACTGAGCTTTTGCTGCTGATGCGATTTTTATCACTGGCAGCGCTAACACAGACTACATTTTATCACAGTTGCGATCGCTACACAAATTAAAAATTATCACATCAAGTCCATGATCTCGATCGCTAGATCATTTTGTTAAATCGCTTACATTAAGGTATGTTAAAATTTTTTCAATGCACCCAAAAATCCTACGAAAGGAAGTAGTTATGTTATCTCAACCTATTTTTGGCGATCGCTCTCTGACCCAAGCCTTTTATCAAGCAGTAATCGCTCGCTTCTACGACGGTTTCAGTCTCTCCACCCAAGCACTATTACGAGACTGTAACCTCGGCTTCGCTCCCTGTCCCGATGGAGTCAAAACCTTTTTCATCATCGCGCCGAGTCTCGATGCAGCAGAGCAACTAATTGACAAAATGGACAGTATTTTGGAGCGAGTTGCCGAACTCATGGCAGGAGTCGGACAAGTTGCCCTGTGCATACTTCCCCCCGGCAGCGAGGCAGAGCAATCGGTCGATCTGCAAGACTTAGAAAAAGTTCCCCCGGATTGTCTGGCTTGCAAATTCTTTACAATTATATGTGCCGATGCTGCGGCCGATCGATAAAATTGACACTTAGCAACCAGCAACTCAGCACGGTTCGGCTGAACCTGTGCCTGTGCCGGCCCGGGGTAGATTGTCTGTTAGTTACAGTCGCGGGAATTATCGGGTAAAACGTGCAGGTAATTAGATCGCGCAGCAAGGTTGCACTCGCAATCCTTGGCAAGTGTTAAACAAGCAGGCAATATATATATCAAATGCCCGCTTCTGAGTCGATCTCATTTTTACCTGCCGGCTAAAACAGCCGTGCATCTACTTTTGTTCCCCCAAAGTCGGCCACCAAAAAGCCGCATCAACTCTCCTGGGTGTCTCGCTTCAAAAGACAGCAGCAGGAATGAGGCGATATCGCTGGAAAATATAGTTTTGCGAAATATCTGCTCATGTTCAGAATAAGCAGAAATATTCTCAAAAATAGATAACCGTTGCGCCGCTTGACCTCAAAAACCGGGTTTCTACCCCCGTGCTTCATATTCGCGGTTGGCAGGAAAATTGACAGAAAATAAGTTGTTTGTGGGCGCGTCACAAGCTATACACAAAGCAAAGCTATACTCAAAAAAAGATGAGTTTCCCAGCGGCACCCTTGGCAGAGCGATGGGATCACAGGCTCATAGAATTTGTTAAAAATTTCCGTTGAAAATTTGAATTATTAAATTTTATGCCTAATATTGGCGATAAAATCTAAGATTGAAATTCTCAAATCTGAAATCAAGGAATCATGGTAAAACTGACACCGAACCCCAGCTTTAGTTTAACGATTCGGGTTGCTCTGCCGAATCGGCCGGGAATGCTGGCAAGCGTCACCAGCGCGATCGCATCTGTCGGTGGCAATTTCGGTCAAATCGACTTGATCGAGCAAACCCGCGCCACTACCATTCGTGATATCACCGTCGATGCTTACAGCCTCGAACACAACGAAGAAATATTGCAAGTAGTGAAAGCGCTGCCGGATATCAAAGTGATCGATGTGTACGATCGCACTTTCAACTTGCACCGCGGCGGAAAAATCAGCGTAGTTAGCAAAATTTCCCTCAAACGCCAGTCAGATTTGGCAATGGCATACACCCCTGGAGTCGGCCGCATCTGCACTGCGATCGCCAATGACCCCCAACAAGTTTACAACCTCACAATCAAACAAAACACTGTTGCCATTGTTACCGACGGCAGCGCAGTTTTGGGACTGGGAAACCTCGGCCCTGCCGCCGCACTGCCCGTCATGGAAGGCAAAGCCATGCTATTTAAAGAATTTGCTGGTATTGACGCCTTTCCTATCTGTTTGAACACCCAAGATACCGAGGAAATTATTCGCACAGTGCAGAATATCGCCCCGGTTTTTGGCGGCGTTAACCTCGAAGATATTTCTTCTCCCCGCTGCTTTGAAATCGAAGCAAGATTGCGGGAAACCTTAGATATTCCCATTTTTCACGACGACCAGCACGGCACGGCGATTGTTAGTTTGGCAGCATTAATTAATGCCTTAAAAATTGTCAAAAAAACCATAGAAGAAGTGTGTATCGTGATTAATGGAGCCGGTGCGGCCGGAGTCGCGATCGCCCGGTTGCTGCGTAAAGCAGGTGCCCAAAACATCATCATGTGCGACTCCAAAGGCGTCCTCTCCGAAGACCGCACGGATATGAACCCAGAAAAACTAGAATTTGCCGTGCCTTCGAGCGGTACTTTGGAAGATGCGATCGCCGGTGCCGATGTATTTTTAGGAGTCAGCGCCCCTGGGGTAGTCACCCGATCGATGGTGCGTTCGATGGCCGAGAATCCAATTGTTTTTGCAATGGCAAATCCCATTCCCGAAATTCAGCCCGAATTAATTATGGAAGATGCGGCGATCATTGCCACCGGACGTAGCGACTACCCGAATCAAATTAACAATGTTTTGGCATTTCCGGGGATATTTCGAGGTGCTTTGGACTGCAAAGCTGCCACGATTACGACCACTATGTATTTGGAAGCAGCTTATGCGATCGCCTCTTTAGTCAGTCCTTCCCAGCTTGACAAAGAACACATTATACCATCGGTTTTTGACGAAAGAGTTGCCATTGCTGTCGCCGGTGCAGTTCAGTTGGCCGCCCGATCCGAAGGTATTGCCCGCGATTAATAGAAGGAAGAAGGAAGAAGGAAGAAGGAAGAAGGAAGAAGGAAGAAGGAAGAAGGAAGAAGGAAGAAGGAAGAAGGAAGAAGGTGGGAGGTAGGAGGGAAGAAGGTGGGAGGTAGGAGGGAAGATACCATGTATAAATCAAGGGTCTTTGTACCAGTTTTGTACTTCTTCTTTTGTGATTTTTCTGGTTTATTCTCATTCCCTCTTTCGTCCTCCCCGTTGATTATTACTCATTTTTGTTTCCCCATCCTGTCTTTTTCCTCAACATCCATCCGTTAAATCCCGATCGCGTGCTCGTTGCCGAACTTCCCTCGAATCTATTCCTTCTTCCCTCCAACCTCAGCCTCCGTCCGTTACATTTGTTAAATCCCGTAGACGGCTCGGCTCGTTGCCGAACTTCCTTGTTCTCTCTTGCTTAATCAAGGATAAAACTCACAACAATAAACAAGATAAAAAGATATAATTAAATCACCCAAGTCCAGCTAGGTCAGATGCAAAGCCAGTTAGGAAAAGCCAAGCGCGATCGCTCTCGCCGCCAATTGTTAGAACTGTGCCCGATCGGGCTGGCATTGTGCCGGACAGACGGGACTTTTCTCGACGTAAATCCAGCTTTTGCAAGTATTATCGGCCGCACAGTTGCAGAAACTCTTCACCTCAACTACTGGGAAATTCAGCAAACGCAGTGCGCGGGCCGAGAAAAATATCTAGAAAGTCAAGCAAAAAATAGCTGCACTGGCCCGTGCGAAACAGCATACAGACATAAAAACAACCATCTCGTACCCGTGCGAGTTTCCGAGCGGGTAATTGAAACAGGCGGAGAGTGCGCGATTTGGCTGAGCGCTGAAGAAATTTTTAATCCGAGGCAAGAAAATAGCGAACCGCTGGAACCAGCGGCGCCGCACAGCAATTCACATCTGGAAAAATTGCTGGCAAAGCAGACTGCGGAACTCGAAAAAACTCAGAAACTACTCGCAGAAAAAACCGCCGAACTGGAGCAGACTCAAGAAAAGTTGCGTCTCCAAAGTCAAATTATCGACCAAATTCACGAAGCGGTGGTTTCTACAGATATGGACGGCTCGATCACCATTTGGAATCAAGCCTGCCAAAAGTTATACGGCTATGAAAAAACTGAGGCTATCGGACGGCACATTTCTCTAATTTACCCGCCCGAACAGCACGAATTTCTGTTAGAGCAAGTCATCAAACCGCTACAAAAAAAAGGCGAGCATGAAATAGAAGTTATCACACGTCATAAATCGGGAGAAATATTTTCCTCGCACCTGATGCTTTCGCTATTGAAAGACAAAATGGGAGAAGTTGTGGGGATGATTGGCTCTTTAACTGATCTCAGTATTTGCAAAGCTTTAGAACAAGAATTAGCACAGAGACAAGCACTATTTGATGCGTTTTTGAAGGAGGCGCCGGCGGGACTTTGCATTTTGGACTCTCAACTGCGGTACGTGCAAATTAATCAATTTCTAGCCGAAATAAATTGCCTGAGTCCAGCAGAGCACATAGGCAAGACGGTACGCGAAATATTGCCGAATATCGCTCCAATTGTAGAGCCTTTGTACCAAGAAATCTTGAGTACAAAACAACCATTAATTAATATCGAGATGAGTGGTGAAAATCCCAGAAAGCCTGGGTTTGTCCGACACCTGACAGGCTCTTATTTTCCCTTGCTAGACAAAGATGGCGAGGCTCTCGGCATCGGTTCCGTCATAATTGACATTACCGATCGCAAACAAGCAGAAGCTGCGCTGCAAAAAAGCGAACAGCTTTACCGCACTATGGCAAGCAACTTTCCGAACGGCGCGGTGATGTTGTTCGATCCAGAACTGCGCTACACGCTGGTAGAAGGTACAGAATTAGCAGCAGTGGGGCTTTCCAAAGAATTGATGGAAGGCAAGACAATCTGGGAAGTATTCGAGCCAGGTGTTTGCGCCGATCTAGAGCCAACTTATCGGGCGGCACTGGCAGGAGAAACAGTTGTTACAGAAATTTTTTACAGCGATCGCATCTACCTCGGTTATACTTTGCCAGTCAGAAACGAACGGCAAGAAATCATCGGCGGATTGCTAATGACTCAAAACATTACCGCTCGCCACTTAGCAGAAGAAGCGCTCAGAGAAAGCGAGGACAAATACAGGTGCATTGTCGAGACAGCAGACGAAGGAATTTGGATGATAGATACGGAGGGTAAAACAACTTTTGTCAACCAAAAAATGGCCGATATGCTCTGCTGCACCGCAGAGGAAATGATCGGACAGTCGCTATTTGCTTTCATGGATGCAGAAGGCATCGCACTCGCACAAGTCAGTCTCAACCGCCGCCGTGAAGGAATTCGCGAACAGCTCGATTTTAAGTTCCGTCGCCGAGACGGCAGCGACTTGTGGGCGATGGTTTCTACTAATTCCTTGGCAGACAAACAGGGACGCTATGTGGGCGCTTTGGCAATGGTTGCCGACATTACCGATCGCAAGCAAACAGAAGCGGCATTGCAGCAGTCGGAAGCCAAATTTCGATCGCTCTACGAATTAACCAGTTTGCCCGTTTTGATGTTATGTAACAATGGCATCACCGATGCCAACACAGCCACCCTAAAACTATTTGGCTGCACTACCGCGCAACAGTTATACGGGCAAAACCCCGGCAAACTGTCGCCTCCTTTCCAACCCAACGGCAGAGATTCTTTGAGCTTTATTAAGGAAATGATGGATCTCGCCTTTGAGCGGGGAAACCACCGTTTTGAGTGGGTTCACCAGCGCTTAGACGGTACTGATTTTCCTGCAGAAGTCGTGCTGACAGTCATCGAAGTTGGAAATGAAAAAATTATCCAAGCCGTCGTCCAAGATTTAACCGATCGCAAACTTGCAGAAGAAACATTAGTGCGATCGGAACAAGCCCTCAGACAGCAAGCGAGACGACAACAACTGCTCAATCAAATTGCCAACCAGATTCGCACATCTTTAGATTTAGACACAATTTTAGAAACCGCCGTTCAAAAAATTCGCAATTTGATGCACATAGATTGGTGCCTGTTCACTTGGTATCGCCCAAACCGCCATCCTCCGGTTTGGGAAATAGTTTGCGAAGCGAAGAATGCAGCTTTGCCGAGTTTGCTCGGTACTTATTCTGTACAGGATCAATCTAGTGTCGCCCTGCAGCAGATTGGGGGGCGAGAAATTCTGCGAATTGATGATGTCAGCACTTTTGAAGATGTAGAATTGCGCGAAAATTTCCAGGCCTTAAAAATTAACTCAGTGCTGTCGCTGCCAGTTCAAACTGCTTCAGGCGATATTGGGGCAATTACCTGCTATGAGGCTGTGTCCCTGCGAAATTGGAGCGACTCGGAAGTCGAACTGATGCAAGCGGTAGTCGCTCAAATTGCGATCGCGATCGACCACGCCGAACTCTACACCCAAACCCGCACAGCCGCCCAATTAGCTCAAGCTCAAACTCAACAGCTAGAACAAACTTTGCGCGAACTCCAACGCACCCAAACTCAATTAATTCAAAGTGAAAAAATGTCGAGTTTGGGACAGTTAGTAGCAGGTGTCGCCCACGAAATTAACAACCCGGTTAATTTTATTTATGGCAATCTCAGCTACACCAGCGAATACACTCAAAATTTGCTAAAAATGCTGCGACTTTACCAGAAAGAATACCCGCAGCCTAGCGCAAGAATTGTAGATGCAAGGGAAGACTTGGAAATTGATTATCTTATTGAAGATTTACCGAAAATTTTAGCCTCTATGAAAGTCGGAGCAGATCGCATCCGCGACATAGTTTTGAGCCTGCGGACTTTCTCAAGACTTGACGAAGCCGAAAAGAAACAAGTTGACATTCACGAAGGCCTTGAAAGCACGCTGCTGATTTTGCAAAACCGCCTGAAACATAAAACCGATCACCCGACAATTAATGTGATTAAAGAATACGGTAATTTGCCTTTAGTTGAATGTTATCCCGGTCAGTTAAATCAAGTATTTATGAATTTGTTGAGCAATGCGCTAGACGCATTGGAAATGGAGATAAAGGAATCCAATAGCACCGCCAAAAATCTCGCAATTACGATTCGCACCCAAGTAACCGACAATAACAGCGTTGCGATATGGATAGCTGACAGCGGCCCAGGAATGAGCGAAGATGTGAAAAAACGCTTGTTTGACCCGTTTTTCACTACTAAACCCATTGGCAAAGGAACTGGCTTAGGATTGGCGATTTCGCACTCTATTATAGTAGAAAAACACGGGGGCAAGCTTTCTTGCAATTCTATATTGGGAGAAGGTTCGGAATTTGTAATTGAGATTCCTCTGCGGCAAAAGATAAATTAAAACCCCTTGTATCGGTATCATATCAAATCCGATTCTTTACCACCAAACGCACACCACCAGCGGGTGCCATTGTCACACCCCGGCGTACTGGCAAAACCGGACGATTTTCTGCAAGTTCTAAAGAGTATCGTGACAGCACTTTCGCCAATACTAACTTCATTTCAAACATGGCAAATGCCGCCCCAATACAGCGGCGGTTCCCTCCCCCAAACGGCAAATATTCGTAAGGCGAAAATTGACGTTCTAGAAAACGTTCTGGTTTAAAACGCTTAGGTTCCGGGTAAATATCAGGACGGTGATGAACCAAATAAATACAGAGAGAAAGTATCATTCCTTTGGGAATATTATAACCCATTAACTGCATCGGAGCTTGCAGAAGGCGCGGCAATGTAAAAAATAGGATCGGATAAATCCGCAGGGTTTCGCAACATACAGCATTCAAATACGGGAGTTTAGTTATTTCCGCAGGCTCGCAATTTTCGACATCAATAGAATTGAGTTCTTGGAGCAGTTTTTCACGGACTTCTGGGATGTAGTGAATCCAATACAAAGCCCAGGCTAAAGCTGTGGCTGTAGTTTCGTGTCCTGCGAATAACATTGTCATTAATTCATCCCGCAATTCAACGTCGCTCATCGGCTGTCCTGCTTCGTCACGAGCTGAAATTAACAAGCTCAGGATGTCGTCTCCCAATGGTTGAGATAGAGTTTTGCGTTCGCGGATTTCTTGATAAAGCAGTTCATCTAAACGCTGTCTTTGTCGAATAAATCCTCCCCACGGACTCCAAGCACCTAAATCTTTTTGCAACGACTTTATAAACAAAAAGGTAGCACTTAATGGATTGCTAAAGAGGCTAAACATATTAATAATTAGTTGCTGAATTTGCTGGTAGCGTTCTCCTTCGCTCAGCCCAAAAATTGTGTGTAAAATTACTTGCAAGGAAATTTCCTGCATAGTTAACTGCGCGATTACCGAGTTACCAGGAGTCCAATTATTAATTACTTTTTCGGTGGTATTGCAGATGATTTGTCCGTAAGCTTTCATGCGTTCACCATGAAAAGGTGGCATTAAAAGTTTGCGCTGCTGCAAATGTCGATCGCCATCTAATAAAAATAACGAATTCGAGCCTACTAAAGGTAGCCCTATCTGATTTACAGTACCGGATTCAAAGAGTTTAAAATCGGCTGTAAAAATTTCTTGAATAGCTTGAGGATTGCTAATAATTACTTGCGGCGGAAAGTTACTGAATTTGCTGGTAAAAAGGTCGCCGTAGCGTTGATAATTACTATCTAAATAATACAGAGGATTTAACATTCCCCGCACTGTTTGAACAAATCTAGCGTCTTTAGGGCCGTCTAGAATTTTTTTGGTAGTATGATTTTGAGAATGAGAGTTTTTTGTGGGGATAGTCATTTGTTTTCCTTCTAGTTTTAGGGTTTCACAGGACTAATCAAAGCATAAGTCTTATTCCAAAAAACTCTCAAATCCCTCAGCTATTGAAAAATAGTACGCGGTAGGCATCATAAATTAGTACGGCAATAGTAGGATACAGAGTAACTCCCAGGCCAAAAGCTCGTTCGATCGGCTCTTTGAGATAGCCTATCCAAAATGCTATTCTTCCGAAAACAAACAAAGTTGCCAAAATTGGAATCAGCTTGATGCTGTAAGTATCTAAAAAGGTAGAAAGAATTAAACTGCCTACAAAAAACAGCACAAATTGCTCTAGAGTGTTGCTCAGATAACGCACATTAATCCGCATTGCTTCAGATTCGGCATTTGCTAAAGGGTTGATAGCTGGGCTGCTAAATCTCCCATTACCAACAGCAACTATGCCGGCAAATAACATCAGTAACGGAAAAATTTGGCAGCGAAGGGTGAAAATTAGGCGCGACTCTGGGGTATTGAATAGCGGTAGGGACAGCCCTATCACATAATAACCAATCAGTACAAAAGTAAGGCAGAAGATAAAGGCAGAAATGCCTCGCCAAACAACTATTTGCTGTTGCTGATTGAAACTGGGTAAATTAATCATTGTTGACAGAAACTTTATTGTAGCTTTTTTATACCGAGATATTTTACGTAAACCCGATCGCACCTTTGCGTCTCCACACCAGTTGTCGGTTGATATCCGCTATTTTCGTACATCTTAACCGCTTCCTTGAGAATGCTGGCAGTTTCTATCCAGATTTCCTCAAAGCCACGAGCGATAATTTTACTTTCCAATTCTTGCAGTAAAAATTTCCCCAAACCTTGTCCCCTTGCGGCGGGCAAAATATACATTTTGCGAATTTCCACAGCATTATTTCCGCGCTCAATCGGATAGTAAGCTGCCGTACCCACTATTTTACCCTGCCGTTCAACTACCCAAAATTCGCCGCCTTTATTCTGATAATGTAGTTCTACATCATAGACATCTCGATCTGCCCCGTGAGGTTCGCATTTTAAACCGTACTCTGCTAAAACATCTCTAATTAAATAGAACGCCTCGGCGCGATCGCGCGTTTCCCAGGAACGAATTAAAAAATCCAGATGTTGGGTTTTCATTGGTTGTTGCAACGTATATTTATTTTTTGACTTGAGCAACTGTAAAATTAGTGATTTTTTGTATTTTACACTCTTTAAATGCCCCGATATTTTAACTGTGAATTCTCGGTTCGGGATGAAGAATTGCCAGTAACTCGCTCTCAACTAAGGATAATTCCTCCAACCTCTGCATCACAATATCCCGCTCGAAATAAGTTGTTGCCAAAATCCAATATACACCGTAATGACGCGCCTCCGAAGCCATCAAACTCCGGTAAAACTTAGCTAATTCCGCGTCGGGACAGCGATCGCCCAGCAGCCCCAACCGTTCGTGACTGCGCGCTTCTATCAAACCAGAAACCAACAAAGAATCCAAAAGTCTCTCCGGTTCGTGTTTGCGAATTTGGGCGGACAAACCCGCACCGTAGGGAGGTGCAGCCAAAGGCCCTAAAGCAATGCTGCGCTTTTCTAACCGTTGGTTGACTTGCTCGAAATGCTCTAATTCTTCGCGGGCGATCGCCGTTAGCATCCTCACCAATTTTTCCCGGGCTGGGTAGCGAAACATTAAATTTAACGCTACTCCCGCCGCTTTCCGCTCGCAGTGAGAATGATCTAATAAGATTGTATCCAAATGGGCGATCGCCTGTTCTATCCAAGCTTCCGAAGTCGGCTGTTTTAAAAACTTAATAGTTGATAGTGTTGAAGTCATTAGTCATCAGTTATCAGTCATCATTCATTAGTCAGCATTTATCCTATTTTACACAATTTTTCAAACACCCCATACATATCACCCGCAAACTTTTTCGGATTCCAAAGCGGCGACAAATTGGCTGGATCTTTAGATTTCACCAACTGTGCTTTAATTGCATTTCTCAATTCAGGTTTTTTACCCAATTTTACACCAACTTCCACATATTCCGACCAAGACAATGCCACACCAGTTTCCATTCCCAAAGCCTGCAAAAACGAATAACCCATTCTCGACAAAAATTGCTCTCCTGTGCGAGTCACCACTGGCAAATTACACCACAAAGCCTCTAAAGTGTGAGTTCCTCCGTTGTAAGGATAAGAATCTAACAAAACATCGGCCAGCAAATAGATAGTTCTGTGTTCTTCCTCAGTAGCAAACCTTGGCAAAAACTTAATTCGGTGCTTGCTCACTTTCTCAGCTTCACAAGTTTGGTGATATGCAGCCTCAAACACCGCAGCATCGCCTAAAGCTTTGTGAATTAAAATACTGTTTGGCACTTGTTTGAGAATGGCAATTTGTGCTTTTACCAACTCGTGATTAAATTTTCTGCCTGGTGCGACGCACAGGTAAACTATCTGATCCAAACCGATCCGATTCGACCTTCTCAATGCAACCGGATCGACTCCATATCTCTGAAAACCTGACACCGCTACAAAGGAATCCGGCATCCTAATTAGCTGCTCGTCATAATATTTTTCCCGCCCGGCTGGGTGCGAGTGCCAGTCTGTAAGAAAGTAATTTTTCGGCGATATGTAAGGGGCATCAAATCCGAGCCAAGAAACACAAACTGGTGCGGGTTTTTGGTAGAGAATGTCAGCGTGAACTGGTACGCTGAGAGAATCTAAATCGACTAGAACGTCCAGTTCATCTTGCTGAATTTTGTCGATAATTTCTGCAGAATTGGCAAGTCCGTTCGGGTAGGTTTTCGGAAAAGTCAGTTTGCCCCAAGTTTCAAATTGCTGAGTGCGATCGTCAGGAGTAATTCTTTCGGAAGCGTACAAATACACATGGGGTGTGATGTCGGACAATTCGCGAATGATGTCAGCGCTGCACCAACCTACTGAATGGCGGCTGAAGTGATTGGACAAAAAGCCGATTTTTAACTTGCTGGATGGAACACTTGGTTTGAAACTGTAATTGGCGGGTTGAGAAAAATTAGGTTTAATACATTGGTCGATATACTTTTGGGCAATTAATCTGTAAAGTTTTGAGTTTGCCGCCAAGTCATCTCGCAAATAGGGTGTACTGAATAACAAATTTGCATAAAGCGATTTAATTTCCACCGGGCTAGCGGTTTCTAATTTTTGCTGCAAGTACGACTCTAGCTCTAAAAATCGATCGCCCGCAATTTGATTTAATCCCGACACTTGATAGGTGCTGATGAAGTAAATCGCGGTCATAATTGGATCGGTTTCCGCACACATTTGGCTGTATTGGTGCACGGCTTGCCGCGCGGCAGCTAAATTGCTAGTATCTCTGAGGATGCCGCACAAATGTTGGTGGGCCGAAATAAAATCGGGTTTAATTTCTAGGGCTTTTTGAAGGTTGGGTATTGCCTCTTTAAATTTGCCCTGGTGGCGCAAAACTCGGCCAATTTGACAGTATGCTTCGGCTAAATCGGGTTTGAAGGCGATCGCCTGCTGCCATGCAGCCACCGCCTCATCTAACTTCCCTTGCCGCGCTAATTGATCTCCTAAATTTAAGTGAAAATCTACCTCAGCTAGGTGGGGATTGAGTTCGAGAGCTTTTTGCTCGTATGCTACCGCTGCATCCTGCTGCCCCTGCTGTTTCAGTGCTCCTGCCAAATTCCAGTAAGCAGCGGCCAAATTTGGTTTAAGTTCGATCGCCTTTTCGTAATTGACAATCGCCTCCACCAAATGCCCTTGTTTGTACAGCATACTGCCCAAATTAGCATAAGCCTCAGCAAAATCGGGATTCAAAGCGATCGCCTCGGAATAAAACCGCATCGCTTCATCAATTTGGCCGCTTGCTTGCTGCACATTGCCCATTGTCACGTAAGCCGCCGCCCAATCCGGTTGCAATTCCAGAGCTCGGCGACAAGCAGCGACGGCTGCTGCTAAATTGCCTTGAGAGTAATAGGTTTCTGCAACGACTGTCAGCGATGCAGCATCTTCAAATTGGGGTGTTTCGGATTGGTTGGGAAAATCGGACTTCATTTGGCGGCCTATCTGTGCTATCAAGTTAAAGGTTGAATCTATATTATTTTGCAGAGTAGCAGTTTTAGCGGAATTACGGGCGATCGTCACAGAGAATTTATGAGCGACAAGCAAGCGACACAGCGCCAACATAACATTAAGTGGAAACCAAACCTCCTGCTGGGGGTACTCTTGTTAACCTTAGCAATCCCCTTACCCTTTGCCCAAAAGACTTTCGCACAGCAGCAGCAGACAGCAAGCTTTCGGCAGAAAATATTTCAAACTGCTCTTTATTTCACCCTATATTTTGAGGGTGGATTCAGCAATCACCCAGCCGATAAGGGCGGCAGAACTTATCGGGGCGTGTTGCAAACGGAATACAACGCCTACCGCTACAGTCGTGGGCTTCCGCCCCTTGACGTGACGCAGATGTCAGAAGCAGAGCTCCTAGAAATTTATCAATATTACTGGGATTCGAGCCTCTCGGGCACGATGCAGCCGGCTTTGGCGATCGTCATGTTTGACACCGCCGTTAATTTCGGTATTAATAACTCAATTACCTTTCTTCAGCAAGCATTAGGATTGCCGCAAACAGGAGTTTTTGACCCGCGCACCAAGGAAGCGCTGAAAGGGGCAAATAACAGAAATACCGCGCTGCAAATGATTAATGAACGAATTATTTACCGCTACAAACGGGTGCAAGAAGATCCGACTCAAATGGCTTTTTTCCGGGGTTGGCTGAGTCGAGATTATAGTTTGTGGGGCTATGTGAATAAGATTAAGAATTAAGCTGGGCGGATTCATTTTCTCCAAGTTGTAGTAGTCCCACGACAGGGGTTTAAACCCCCGTCTCATGGACCCGATCGATTCTATCCTGTCAACCCATTCCGATTAGCTGTTGTCGTCAAAATGTACTCAACTTGAGCCGGAGTTAAAGTCGGATTGGCATTCAAAACTAAAGCCGCTACACCTGCTACTTGTGGCGTTGCAAAAGACGTGCCAGTTTCGATTTCATAATCGTCATCAGGAGTGGTAGAAAATATCTCTACTCCCGGAGCAACTAAGTAATCTAAAGGTCCCGAACCCGCCCGGTTCGAGGTGTCAGCCATCCTGCCGTTTATATCAATACTGCCCACGGCAATTCCCCAGCGATCGGCATTACGAGCTGGATAAGCTGGTTGGATGTCACCCAAATTTCCGGCTGCCATAACCACAACAGAGCCTTTGTTATTTGCATACTCAATTGCGTCATTCACCTGGGTGGAGGGGAAAAACTCATTTCCCAAGCTGAGGTTAATTACATTGGCTCCATTATCAGCAGCATAGCGGATTCCAGCAGCAACATTATTCAACTCGCCGTAAAGGGAGGCGGGCAACACTCTGACAGGCATAATCTTAGCATTGGGCGCAACTCCTGTGATGCCAAAATTATTTCGTTCCGCCGCGATCACACCTGCTATGTGAGTCCCGTGACCCTCGTAACTCATATCCATTGGGTTGTTGTCATTAGACACAAAATCCCAACCCCGAATATCATCAATATATCCGTTGCGATCGTCATCAATGCCATTTCCAGCAATTTCACCAGCGTTCCGCCAAATATTGCCATCCAAGTCAGGATGGGTGTAGTCAACACCACTATCCACGACAGCTACAACAATCCCATTTCCTGTAATGTTCTGATTCCAAACTTCCGGTGCATTTATGACATCTAGCGCCCACTTAGTTCCGCCCAGATCGGGAAGAGCTGGGAAAAGACTTGAGCGGTTTAAGGTGTGGGAAACTGCGGCATTTGCATTCACCAAACCGTAGCCGTAATTACTATTATAAACACCGTTAGGTGTTGTAATATCTGGCACTACAGGAACAGAGGTTGCAGAAAGATTCAGGTTGTAATTGGTAGAGCCTGAGAAGGTATAGACTTCGACATAGTAAGTTCCAGGCGCCAAATTGGGTACATTAATGACATCGGAGACTTGGCCACTATTAGCAGAGGAGTCAATAGTTTCACCAAGATCGACTACACGGTTGCGGTTTCTATCTTGAATTAGCTTTACTTCCCCTCTCAAACCGTCGAGACGCAGGTTAAAATTGCTCTTAGTATTGATATCGAATCGATAGAAATCCTTGGAATCTCCAACTCCGACAAAATCAGTTAAGCTGATGCTACCGTTCTGAACGCCAACAACATTACGAGCTGTCGAAAGAGAGTTACCTGGATCGGCGAAATTCAACTGGGAAGCAGATATCGTTCCTGTTAGCGGATCTGTGTTTGCGATCGCTGACTGTGCTTGCGGTTTGAGTTGAGCATCGCTCACAGAGTAACTGAAGTCAGCCCTGGCATCCGCTACAAGAAAATCCGCATTTTGTGTCTGTTGGTCGCTGCTGAATGCTGTGAGATTAGGAAAGCTAGATTCCGCACTATAGCTAGAAACATTGAATGGATCGATTGGGTTGAGCAAGCCGTTGTTCACCGGAAATACTGATTTGGGGAGATCGTTTGGCTGTTGAATGCAAAAAAAAAGGCGATTGGTAGGATTCGTCTTGATGTCTAACATAAGTTAAAAAATTTGTAAATTTCCAGAAATGTGACGTTGTTTGTAGTAAGGAGTTTAGTCATTAATCTCCTTTGAATAAGACTCTGCGCCCTCACTGCCAACCTATGAAACAATATTAAAAATTTTTAACTGAGGGCGTAGCTTACAAGTTGTAATTGAGATAATAATTCAAACTCCTGATAAGGTCAATTCATAAAAGTCATAACTTAAAGTCATAAAAGTCATATTTGTAAAAATATATTTCAATAAGTAGACAACCAATCAAAGTAAAGTTAAATCATGTATAAGATAAATACAGCAGTTTTCAGTTGCCCGATCGCCACGCAATGGGTACTGGTAATTGGTGAGTGGAAAGCTGTACCTCATACCTGGCAAGGGGCTATTTTAGAAAAAAAGATGTGCAGAGCGTGTACAAGTAACTTAACACATGAAGCTATGACAGTAGAAGAAGCCATTAATTTCTTAGAGAATTTCGTATACCAACAAACAGGAGAACATCTAACTCGATTAGAGCAGTCGATAATTCGAGGCGTTGTAGGGGGTTTGACGTACAAAGAAATTCAGCAAAACGAGCAGAAGTATGACAGCACAAGAACGTAAAACGATCTCGCGCTTTAGATACCCGACTTCTTAAATAAGTCGGGTATCTGGGTATTGTTTTTTTATGTGGGTCTACTTACTTGCCGCAATTAGCAAAAGTAGAGAACAAGTTATAACCTTGAACTTTCCACGCTTGCCATGTATTCCGGGTGCCAAAAAGAATCTGCATAGTTGCATCTCCATCCACGTAGCTTTGCCAACCTAATGCAGCAACAGTTGGGTACTGAGCTGGAAAATCCCCTAGCATAGGAGTTGCTTGCGGGCCTAGTTTCCATCCTACCTTTTCGCTAAATTCTTTAATTTCACCTTCGCAAGTTTTACAATTTAAACCGTTGCTCGTCTTCTGCCAAATCTCTAACTGCGGGGTCAAGCCGTATTTGTTATTGCTGTGTTGCATCCACAATTGGTCGATCGCGCGGAGGTTAGGACAAGACGTGGGGTTGTTGCGGAGTAGAGAGACGGTTTCGCGATCGGCGTCGTCCCATTTCTTAGCTTCTAATAAGGTTTGCAGTTGCCTGAATTCGCTGCTGGTTTCTTGGGCGCTAGCTGAAAAAGCTGGCTGCAAAACAGCAACAGATGCGGTGATGAATACTAGGGTCATTTTTCCAAATTTAAACATGATGCTCCTCCCAGTAAAAGTGATTTAACAAATGATTCGTTTTTAGTGCCTACCTCATTTAGAAGGGCAATCACAGGATTGCCCCTACGCTGGAGTTGGATCTAAAGCAACACAAAATCCGATTCAGTAATCGAACTATTCAACCCAGTCACCGTTGCCAAAACTTGATTAGTTGAGGCAACTTTCAGCAGCGTTCCTCCCGCAGTTTGGGTAATTTCTAACTGCTGGAAAGTCAAACCGTTATCGATCGCAAATTTATCGATACCCACCTCAAAATCAACCACCGTATCCGAGCCGCCACCTGGAGTTAACAAAAAGCGATCGCTCCCGCTACCTCCAATCAGAAAATCGTTGCCATTTTCGCCGCTGAGAAAATCATCTCCCAAACCGCCAAGCAAAGTATCATCTCCCTTGCCACCGTACAAACTGTCATTGCCGATACCGCCGTCCAAACTGTCAGTACCGCGGCCTCCAAATAGGATATCATCGCCACTGCCACCTGTCAGCGTATCGAGTCCCCGGCCACCGTAAATGCTGTCATTACCAGCGCCACCATCGAGGGAATCACTAGCTTTTCTGCCGCTGATAAAATCGTTACCGCTGCCGCCGATTAAAGTATCGCTATCATCAGTACCGACAAGATTTTGGCCCTCAACACCGAGAATTTCAGGAGAAGTATTGACAATTTCAATATCGCCTTGGACAATCGGAGTAGCGGGTTGAGAAGGTGCTGGATTACCTTGAATTTTGGCAGTTAAAAATTCGCCCGTATTTTCGGAAACTACCTGTGCGATTGGTTTTGTGCCAGCCGCCGCTTCTTCGAGGGCGATCGAACTTTCACCTAATGTCACCTTTTGGACTTTGGCAATTTCCGAAGGAATAAACTCAGGCAAAAAGTTAGATTTAACTTTATCCGTGCTTTGATTTGCCTCAACCATTACCTTCGCTGCTTCCGGGGTAATTTGAGAAAGCTGTTGAGTGTTGAGATTGGTGTCAATTTTTTTGACGTTGGCAACAGATTGCTGGATAATGCTTTCTACCTGTGCCGAATCGCTCAAATCCAGGGAACCGCCGGATTTGATTTTACTGTTAATTGCCCCGACAACAGCTTTGACGATCGCAGCATTATCAGCCGTAGATGCACCGTCTATGAGGCTGCTGGTTTGGGTAATTACATTTTGGACTTTTGTCATGGCGACTAGAGTTTCAACGCCGCCCGGTTCATTTTTGGCTGTAGAGGCGATCGGATCTAAGTCTAATAAGTCAACTCCCGCAGGAATAGACAGAGTAGATTTAACTTTTGACTCGGCTTCACTCTGCGTCATTCCCCCATCCATCAAATCAGTTACCAAACTGGTTAATAGAGTAACCACAGCGGCATCCGCAGGTGCAGAAACAGGAGTTTCCAGTGGCAAACCTGTCGCAGTATCCGTCCCGCCAAAAGCAACTAAATTGCCTTCATCTGCATCGATTTTCCCATTTTTATTTTTGTCGAAAGTCTCCAAGGGAATATCGAGCTGATATTCACCGTTAAAGTCAGTAGTAGTTGATGGTTCGTTACTATCTTTTATGCCATTTTTGTTAGCATCAAGGAAGATGGTTGCACCGGAGATGTAACCATCAATAACGGCGCCTTCGTCGATCAAACTAAAAATGGTCTGAGCAAGCTCGTCATCGTCATTATTGGTAACGAAAACAATTGGTGCATTTAACCCGGAGTAATTGGGATCGGCGCTAACAGCATGGTCGGCAATAATAGAGTAATTTTGATTTCCATCAAATACACTATCATCAACGCCTTCTACCGTCACCGTCTGCTCTCGATTCCAATTAGTAGAATTGAAGGTAACAGTTGGCCTGAGAATTACTCCTTCTTCCACATTATTGCTACCAAAATTAATACTCACATCAGCAGTAGGTCGGCTGTTGAGTTTGATAGTGAATTGATCTGTGCCACCTGCTTCTGTAGTGACTAATCCCGATGTTGGATTAATAATAATCTCTGGACTTGCAAGTATCAGTGGGGGCGTCACTTCTGCAGGCGTCGGCGTCACTGGTGTGGGCGTCACTGGTGTGGGCGTCACTGGTGTGGGCGTCACTGGCGTCGGCGTCGGCGTCACTGACGTTGGCGTCACTGGCGTTGGTGTGGGTGTCGGCGTAGCGGACGTAGTTGGTGTTGGAGTTGGTGTTGGAGTAGCGGATGTAGTTGGTGTTGGAGTTGGTGTTGGAGTAGCGGATGTAGTTGGAGTTGGAGTTGGTGTTGGTGTTGGCGTAGTGGACGTGTTGCCAGGAGTGTCATCGTCTATAATCGTACCCTTAACGGTAGCAGTAGTAATGGTAGGTTTGGGGCCGGGTGCGATCGGATTTGACAAAGTAACAATAATGTCTTCATCGCTTTCTGGTAATGTATCGCCCAAGACATCCATAATCAGGGTTTTGGATGTTTCGCCCGGAAGAAATTTGATTTGGCCTTTGACACCAGTTGCCCCAGAAGTCCCGCCAATATTGTTGTAATCGCTGCCGTTAGTAGCATTGCCAGTAATGTCATAACTAACACTGCTGCTAAATTCAAGATTGCCACTGCGAGTCACCGTGAAAATGGGATTTTTTACACCCGTGTTGCCTTCAGTATCGCTAGCACCATTGATAGTAATAGCGTAAGAAACGGCCTGATTAGCGTCTAAATCGTTGAGCAAAACCCTGATATCTCCAAGGGTGTTGCCAACTATATCGGCCTGTTTATCTGCGTTAAGGTCTACTATGACAGGGTTGAGACCAGCGTAGGGAACCTCGTCGTAAGTGTTGAAGCCGCCCGTACCGTCTCCCCACAAAATGAAGGTCGAAATGACATCAGAAACTGCTAAATCAAGTTTGCTATCAGCATTAAAGTCTGCCAGGGTAAGTGAAGAGGGGTTCACTCCTCCATAAGCACTGGTGGTAGAACCAAAGCTGCCTTTGCCATCTCCAAATAAAATAGAAACGCTGTTAGAGCCGCTATTTGCAGTTACTAAGTCAAGGTTGCCGTCGTTGTTCACGTCTCCCACATCTAGAGAAGTGGGGGATTTTCCTACATCAAAATTCGTGGCTTTGCCGAAACTGCCTTTGCCATCTCCTAAAAGTACGGAAATATTATTAGAGTTCTGGTTGGCAGTTGCTAAATCGACCTTTTTATCGCCGTTAAAGTCTCCCACAACGATGCTGCTGGGAAATGTTCCCACACTAAAGTTAGTGGGTTTGCCATAGCCGCCCTTGCCATCTGCCAAGAGTATAGATATGTTGTTAGAGTCGGAGTTACGAGTAACTAGATCAAGCTTGTCATCGCCGTTAAAGTCTCCCCAAAAGACGCCGGTGAAAGATGAACCCAAATCAAAGTTGGTGGCCGGACTAAAGCTGCCTTTGCCGTCTCCTAATAAAATAGAAAAGTTTTTAGAACTCAAGTTAGTAATGCCTAAATCCAGCTTGCTGTCACCATTAAAGTCTCCTGCAGCAAAGTCGTAAGGAGCTACTCCTAAATTAATTTTGGGGCCAAAGTTAAATGTGCCATTGCCATTTCCAAAGAGAATGCCAATGTTGTTTGACAAAAGATCCATAGTGGCTACGTCAGGCTTACCGTCACCGTTAAAGTCTCCGGAGGTGACATTGGTGACGTAGATTTCTGGATCGTAGTCATTAATTTTAAAGAGTGAGAGAACGTGGCTGTAAGTTGCCAATACCTCTGGTTTTAAGGCTAAAGGTGTTTTGATTTTTCCTGTTTTGACTTCGAGTTCCCAATCGCCACCCTTGGCCGCACTTCCTGTTAGATTCTGGGAGGCGGCAACGCTGGCTCCGGTTAGTTCGCTTAGCCTTTTTACGAAGGCAATACCTGTGTCGCCTGCTGCTACTTGGCAGCCATAAAGCAGAATTTCTGGTTGAATTCTTTCTTCCCCAAGGCTTGAAGGCGGCGAATTTTCGATCGCGCCCATTTGTGTCGAGAACCACTGCTGTAAAGAAGTGCGATCGCACTCGATGCTGTCTGCATTCAAGTTGCTGCTGCCCAATTGCAAGCAGCCCGGCGATCCGTGGGAAATTATGTGAATTGCTGAGACACTGCGATTTTGCAAGGCTTCGGCAATTTGTTCGATGCCATTACGACGGGCATCTAGTTGAATGACTTCGGTTTCTGGGTGGATGCCGTTGGCTAAGGTTTGGGATTCGGGTACGGCACTGTCGATAAATGCGATCGACTTTGTAATTGTCTGAGCGATTGAGTTTGCCATGATACAGCTCTAAATATTTTGCTTGAATTGGGTAAAGTCAAATTTGCAACGTGCTAATTTGGGAATATATTCCGTAGTTAAAACTTGTAATTGATACAATAATCGCAACTGTGGATAATGTCAATTCATAAAAGTCATAACTTAAAGTCATAAAAGTCATATTTATAAAAATATATTTCAATCAGTAGACAAAGCTATCAAAGTCAAGTTAAATCATATGTAACAGAAATCTAGGGGTCAAAAAATGTATATCTCCTGTACAAGTCACTTAAAATATGAAGCTATGACGGTAGAAGAAGCAATAATTTTTTTGGACAATCTGGTATACGAACAAACGGAAAAACACCTGAGTCGCTTGCAACAGTCGATAATTCGAGGCGTTGTAGGGGGTTTGACGTACCAACAAATTCAGCAAAACGATCCGATCGCCCGCGGGTACACAGTGGGCTACCTGGGGCGGTATGTCGGCTACAACTTGTGGAAAGACCTCACCAAGGTACTGAAGCAAGCAGGAATTATTGGACAAGAAGAAAGAGTAGTCGGAGCAAATCTTTGGGACTGCATCATGAGAGCTGTAGAAAAAGGCACACAACCCGCTAATTATGTCGATCCGATCTTGCAAAAACTGCTGCAGATGCGTTACCGAATCAGAGAACATTTGGTCAGCACTGAGTACAGCGATACATATCTGGCTGAAGATGAAAATTTGCCCGATCGACCTTTATGCCTCGTCAAGCGCCTCAAAAGCCAGTGTGAGAGAACCAGGCACCTATTCGATCGAGAAACGCGGCTTTTATATCGATTGGGTCAACACGATCGGATACCAGAATTGTTAGCTCGCTTTGAAGAAGATGGATATTTTTATTTAGTCTATCAATTCATCGAAGGGCAACCCTTGTATCAAGAACTACTCGAAGGTCAACCTTGGGAAGAACATCAGGTTATTGCTTTGTTGAAAGATATCTTGGAAGTCCTTGTCTTTGTTCACAAACAAGATGTAATTCACCGCGACGTTCACCCTCAAAACTTAATCAGGCGCACATCTGATAACAAAATTGTATTAATTGACTTTGGGGCAGTTAAAGAAATCAACACTTCACTAAACAGTATCGGTCAAACGAAATCGCGCGGTGGGACTCAGCAAGATTATATTCCTCCCGAACAAGCCATCGGTTCCCCGAAACTGTGCAGCGACATCTATGCTGTCGGGCTCATCGGGATTCAAGCCTTGACAGGAATGCGCCCGAAACAACTCAGAGTTGATAATTTAGGCAATCTTATCTGGCAGAAAAATGCAACTGTCACCCCGCAGTTTGCTAGCGTTTTAGAAAAGATGGTGCTCTACGCTTTCCCCCAGCGTTACCCCTCAGCAACCGAAGCTTTGCAAGCAGTTCAAAACTTGGGAGTTAGTTGACTGTTGTCTGTTGTCAGTTGACTGTTGACAGTTGACAGTTACCAAATCCGACTTTAATATCCCCTCTTTAGTCCGCGCAGGCGGACTTTGTTTTTGTAGTAGCGGTTTCAAGCGCCGAGTCTTATCTGTTCTGCCGATCGCATTTCCCACAGCCACAGCAGCCGCTTGACAATCCGAGCGATCGTGTTGCCGATTGACTAATCCGCTACTATTACGCCTTGATGTACTGAGTAAAAACACTCGGTCTTGCCGAGCGATGGGGCGCTAATTTCCGAGACCGAAGGGACAACGAACAAGCAACAAGGAATTTTTTGTTTTAACTTACCAGCAAGAAAAATTATTGAATTCTGCCGAATGCCTTCTACATAAGAGCCTTCAACCTTCAGTTGACTATATCTCTAAAGTTAGATAAAATAATTCATATTTTATGCTTAGCGGTTTTAAGAAAGTCTTAAGCAGCTTTGTATAGTGGGCAACAATATGACTACAGTATTTATTGTTACCTTAGATACGTAGAAACCCAAATAACTTGAGGGATCGAGAAATTGGAACTTTTTGAACGAGCACAACAACTGCACAGGCCCTCAACCCGAATGGCAGCAGTTCAGTCTTTTTCCAAAAAAGCGAGTATTGCAGTAATCGCGATCGGCTGTACAGTCCTTTTGGGTTGGATATTCCATCTGCAACCGTTAAAAAGCATTCTGCCCGGACTCGTGACAATGAAAGCCAATACTGCGATCTGCTTTATTTTGGGCGGGTGTTCTCTGTTCATCCAACAGCGGCGGCGCGTAGAATTAAGGGCAAGAAAGCATCAAAAAAATCCTAATTGTTTAATTTATAGCTGTTCATTTTTAATTATATTAATTAGCCTATTAACCCTAGTTCAATATACTTTTAATTTAGACTTAGGCATCGACCAACTGCTCTTTGAAGAAAGTTACACCTTGACAAGCGCCGGAATACCAGGACGCATGGCTCCGAATACTGCTGGTGCTTTTTTATTGCTGGGAACAGCGCTGCTGCTGCTGTCAGAACGTCGCCCTAAATACCTGCGGATTCAAATCTTAAGCTGTTGTGCATTTTTAATTGCATTTACGGGTTTGATAGGCTACCTCTACGACAAAGCTTTATTTTACCAAATTGGCAATAATACAGGGATGGCTTTGCACACCTCCGCAGCATTTATGTTGCTGAGCGTCGGCATTTTATTTGCCAGCCCAGAGCGAGGATTGATCGCAGTCATGACGAGCGATCGCGCGGGCGGCATCATGGCGCGGCGCTTGTTACCACGGGCAATTATTATCCCGCCTTTAGTAGGTTATTTCATCCTCTCGGGAGAGCGGTTACAAGCCTACACGCCGGAGGTAGGGATATCGCTGTTAAGCGTATTGAACGTGATTATTTTTACAGTTCTGATTTGGCAGAATGCAAAAACTCTCTGCACGGCCGACCGGAAGCGCTATCGAGCGGAACTGGGACTGAGGAAAGCTAAATTAGACTTAGAAACTCAAGTTGAGAAACGGACTATCCAACTGCAACTCGCCAATGAGCAATTGCAGGAGCAAATTTTCGACACTCAAACAACTAAGCAGGCACTTCAAAAAAACTACAACCTGTTGCTTGCCGTCATCAATAGTACGCCGGCCGCCCTATTTGTCAAAGATATTCAAGGCCGTTATCTGATGCTAAATGCTGCGGGAGTTAGTATAATTGGCAAGTCTGTAGACGACATTATCGGCAGAGATGACAGCGAGTTATTTCCACCGGAAATTGCGGGGAATATTAGGAAAACCGATCGCCCAATTATGACAGCCGGCCAAACGCAAGCGATCGAAGAAGACCTGCCAGTCAAAGGAAATTTGAGGACATTTCTTTCTACAAAAAGTGCTTACCGGGACGGAGTAGGAAATATTAGCGGTATAGTTACCATTTCGCGGGATATTACTGAGAGCAAACAAGCCGAAATCGCCAACAGAAGTCTGGCAGCAATTCTGGAAGCTACGCCGGATTTTGTAGGTATCTGCGACCTCGAAGGACGCGCGGTTTACATCAACAAAGCAGGCAGAAAAATGGTGGGTATAGACGAAAACGAAGATATATCCAACCGACAATTTCCAGAATTCACGGCAGCGTCAGCCCGCAGCACTTTGAATCAAGCGAGCGCCACTGCTGTTTCCGGGGGCGTTTGGAGCGGAGAAACCGCCTTCGTGTCAGCCTCGGGACTTGAAATTCCCGTCAGCCAAGTCATCATCTCCCACTCCGCACTGGACGACAAACTCACATACATTTCGACGATCGCCCGCGACATTAGTGATCGCAAAGAAGCCGAAAAAGCGCTGCAAATGTCTCAAGCTCGTTTCGCCGGCATTGTAGAAATTGCCGACGACGCGATTATTTCCGTGGATGCTGACCAAAAAATTATCCTGTTCAACCAAGGTGCAGAACGGATTTTCGGGTGGAGTGCAGCGGAGGCGATCGGGCAATCCCTGAGCCTGCTGTTACCCGAAGCTTTTGCCGCCCCTCACAGCCACCTCGTCAGCAATTTCGGCGGCGACGTTAAACAAGCCCGAAAAATGGGCAGCCGCAAAGAAATTTTCGCCCGCCGCCGAGACGGTACGCAATTTCCCGCCGAAGCTTCTATTTCCAAACTCGAAGTTGCAGGTCAAATTATATTCACAGCAATTTTGCGCGACGTGACGGCGAGCCGACAAGCCGAAGAATTTGTGCGTCTGAGCGAGGAAAGATACCGATCGCTGGCAATGGCCACCGCGCAACTGGTATGGATGACAGACGCTCAGGGAAAGCCGATCGCACCGATCGACTGGATGGCATATACAGGTCAAAGTTTGGAGGAAGCTACAGAAAACTGGGTTTCGGCAATTCACCCAGACGATCGTCCGATCACGGCACAAGCTTGGATGCGCGCAGTCGAAGCAAAAAGTCTCTATGAAATCGAGCACCGCTTGCGGGCCGCAGACGGCAGCTACAGACACTTCTGGGTGCGGGGCGTCCCCATTTTGGCAGCCGACGGCAGCATTCGCGAATGGGTGGGAACTCACACCGATATTAGCGAGCGCGTCCAAGTTTTGGAAGCACTCAAGCAGTCGGAGGGACAGTATCGATCGCAAGCAACCGAGCTCGAAAAAGCTGTCTACGAGTTGCACCAAACTCAAACTCAACTAATCCAAACCGAAAAAATCTCTTCTCTCGGGCAGCTAGTCGCCGGCGTCGCCCACGAAATTAACAATCCGATTAACTTCATCTACGGCAACATTACCCACGCCACCCAATACGCCACAGACTTGCTCGGCTTGCTCCACCTTTACCAGGAAAAATACCCAAATCCCGTCCCGGAAATTGTAGAAGCAGCCGAAGATATTGAAGTCGATTTCTTAATGGAGGACTTTACAAAGATTTTGGAATCAATGAAGGTAGGCGCCGATCGCATCCGCGACTTAGTTGTATCCTTACGCAACTTTTCCAGACTCGACGAATCGCAGATGAAGCGAGTAGACATTCACGAAGGAATCGAAAGCACTTTGCTAATTTTGCAGCACCGGATCAAAGCTAATGTACTTCGTCCCGCGATTGAGATTATCAAAGAATACGGCAATTTTCCAAAAGTTGAGTGCTATGTAGGTCAGCTCAATCAAGTATTTATGAATCTTTTAGGAAATGCGATCGACGCCCTCGAAGAGTACAATAACGCTCATTCTTCAAAAGAGATATATTCTCACCGCAACAGAATCCGGATTAGCACCAGTGCGAATTCAGACACAGTAACAATTCGGATTGCCGACAACGGGATGGGAATCAATCAAGAAGTTATTCACAAGTTATTCGACCCATTTTTTACTACTAAACCCGTCGGCAAAGGCACAGGCTTGGGGCTGTCTATCAGCTATCAGATTATAGTTGAAAAACACCGGGGCAAATTGCAGTGTATTTCCACGCCTGGGGAAGGTGCAGAGTTTGTCATCGAGATTCCTATTTGCCAGGAAGTATCAACGCTGCCTGCCGAAAACACCAAGGAAATGGTCAGCATTCATTAGTCATTAGTCATTAGACTGTTGACTGTTGACTGTTGACTGTTGGCAGTTGGCAGTTGATAGTGGGCAGTTGATCGTTGATGGTTGTCATTAATCATAAATTTCTCAACGTCTCCCCGTCTCCCCATCTTTCGTCTCCGTCGCTCGATCGCCCTAAATTGAAATAATTCTTTACAATAAAAAAGTAACAATCCAATTAACTTTGACAAAATCCCTTGAAAATGCCTGTAAACCAACTTTCTCCAACCACAGCCTCCACGCAAACAGCGACACTCGACTTTGACATAGCCATCGTCGGAGGTGGCATAGTCGGGGCCACATTAGCCAGCGCCTTAAAAGATTCTGGATTAAAAATCGCTATAATTGAAACCCAACTCCCCGCCGCCGCCGCCGCCAAAAAACAAGCCTATGCAATCACCCTGCTATCAGGAATGATCTTAGAAGGTATCGGCGTGTGGCAGCAAATCTTGCCACAAATCACCACCTTCGAGCAAATTAGCCTCTGCGACGGCGACTATCCCGGCGTCGTCGAATTCCACCGCCCGGATTTGGGAAATACTGGCAAATTGCCCGTACCAAAAACAGCTTTAGGTTACGTTGGCGAGCACCGAGTCATGCTGTCAGCTTTGCAAGAATCTTTGGCAAAAAACCCGAATTTTAGTTGGGTTTGTCCGGCAGAAGTAGTCGAGGTAAAATATTTAACCGATTGCGCCGAAATAGAAGTCAAACAAAACGGCGAAACTCGGACAATTCGCACCAAATTATTAGTCGCCGCCGACGGTTCGCGATCGCGCATCCGCACCGAAGCCAACATCAGCACTCGCGGCTGGAAATACTGGCAATCCTGCGTTGCTATCACTATTAAAGCAGAAAAACCGCACAATGATATCGCTTTTGAGCGCTTTTGGCCGAGCGGCCCGATGGGAGTTTTACCATTACCTGGCAACCGTTGTCAAGTAGTTTGGACAGCACCCCACGCGGAAGCGAAAGCTTTGCAACAAATGGATGAAACAGAGTTTTTGACTTTGTTGGAACAGCGCACGGGCGGGCTTTTGGGGCGTTTGGAATTGGAGAGCGATCGCTTTTTGTTTCCCGTGCAGTTAATGCAGAGCGATCGCTACGTTTTGCCCAGATTAGCACTAATTGGCGATGCGGCCCACTGCTGCCATCCCGTGGGGGGCCAGGGATTAAATATGGGCATTCGAGACGCAGGGGCGATCGCCCAAATCTTGCAGCAAGCGCACCAAAAAGGCGAAGACATCGGCGATTTGCGAGTATTGAAACGGTATCACAACTGGCGCAAAAAAGAGAATTTAATCGTGTTAGGATTTACCGATTTTCTAGACAGATTATTTTCCAATACTTGGCTGCCAATTGTAGCATTTCGCCGCTTCGGATTGTGGTGTTTGCGGACAATTCCCCCAGTGAGGTTTTTAGCCTTGCGGCTGATGACTGGTTTAATGGGCCGGCCGCCCGAATTAGCCAAAAATTAGGTTTGTACACCCACCAACCATCAAAGAAACCGGGTTTTTTCCAAATCTTTGCACGGTCACCAAGTCTGTCGCAAAAACCCGGTTTATGGCCACCCGTGGTTCCAAGACTAAACTAAATTCATCGATGAATGGTATATAATTAAGATTGAACAGAGCTATGAGTGGAATTGACCGTGAAATTACTCTAGAAACTCGAACCAGTCTCATTGATAAACATCTCCCCGGAACCCAAAAAGCCCAAAGTGAATTTGAAAGCGAAGGAATCGTCCATCTCTTTAATGATAGAGAAACAATGGAAAGAGTGGCCGCAGAAATTAAGCTAAGAGGGGAACGCACAGGAGAGGACGATGTAGAGGACAATTATGAACGCTATGGATTGTACTTTTCAGAACCAATTGGTTATATACTAAAAGCAGACGGTACTCGGATACCACTAAATTACGGTGAAATAAAGATTAAAAAAACTACAGGTAAATACCATGTCATACCTCGCACAAGACCCCGCACAAGCTACTAAAATTAGTCAAGAATCAGAGCAAGAGACTGAGTGGGAGTTTGCGGAAATCTGGGCGGATACTCTGATATCTCCTCCTTATATCCTGATGCTAGTTAAGGAAAATTCAGGGAAATTTTGCATCCATAATCCTGCACAAAACTATAAAGTTATTTTTTATAGTGACAATTACGAAGCGGCTAAAATGTGGCTGCTAGAGGATGAATATGAGCGTTTGAATAGTCGCATTTTACGAGAAGTATAAAATAAAGTGGTGTCGCCACATCCGCCAGGGGTTCAAACCCCTGGCTAATAGCGAAAGTCGGTTGAAACCGACTGAAAAGCTGAGATAAAAATGAAAAACTCTTTAGTCCTCTTTAAGAGGACTTTTGCTATGAGACAGGGGTTGAAACCCCTGGCGGACTATCGGGCTAACCGAGGTTTCTCGCCACTCGCACCATCAAAGAAACCGGGTTTTTTCCTCAATCTTTGCAATGTTACGAAGTTGGTCGCAAAAACGCGGTACAATGATCGACTCAGCTTGAACCCAGCCCTGACGGCAATAGAAAAACTATGCAGCCCGAACAAGAACAAGAAATTCTCAACCTGCGCGATCGCCAATTAACGCCCAAACAAATTGCCCGGAAGTTAGGATTGAAAGCATCCGAAGTCAGTACCTTTCTTCAATCTCATGCAGAACAAACAGCCCTCGCTAGCGCCGAAAAAGGAGAGTTATTGCCCGTTGCTCAATGTCTCGTGGATGTAAATTTTGCGAAGGTATTGTTGGGGAATGAAACCTCTGAAACGAGCGGTTTGGGTTTAGTGGTGGTTACCCGTTCCAAGGGATACAATCGTTTTGTTACAGCCTCTTATTTGATCGACTACTGGTGTTTGGGAGTTAAGGATGCCATCCCGCCACGTAACTGCAACGATAGCCAATATAAAAATTTCGTTCAGCTTTGTTACTCGCAGTTTATGCAAGAGTACGAGGAGATTAGTTTAGAGCAAGCACAAGCCCTGGTTTGGGGTGCGATCGCCTATGCCAAAACATTAGGCTTTGAACCGCATCGCGATTTCGAGCAGTCGAAGGCTCATTTAGGAGAATCAACCAGCGAAATTGGCTTGAAATTCGGTCGCAATGGAAAACCTTGTTATATTGAAGGGCCTCACGATAATACAAGGAAAATTATCAATACGCTTAAAAACTCTGTGGGAGAGGGTAATTTCGATTACTTGTTCGGGATGGGGTAGAAATTGATACGGGGGAGCGTCAACCGCCAAACCACCAATCGTGATAAAATAAACATCCGTGTTATTGACCACTCCCCACAATGGACGAAACCCGCGCCCAAGTTTATTGGCAATTAATTAACGCGCTACTGACGTGTCCTAGCGGTAAGGAACCGGAGATTTTAAATGAGGCTAACTCAGAATTACTGGATCAGGGGTTTCTGCAAGCTTGCGAGGTGGTAGCGACAATGTTGGTAGAGCTAGGAAAGGAAACTAGAGCTCATTTTTTCCGAAATCTTGCCCGTGAATTAGGGGAATCATTGGGTATTAATGATAAGAGAAATACCGATAATTATGAAGGTGAAAATTCAGAAAATTATAGAGAGTTTATACTAGATTTATTACAAGCAGAAGAAGAAAGCAATAAGGATTTTACAGTAATTTACTCCATGCTTGCTCGACATAAACATCTCCTCACTGCTCGTTTTGCAGATGTTTTACAGCAAGTAGCCCAGAATTTAATTACTGAACATCCAGAAGAAATTGGGTTCATTGTCGGCCTCATTGAAAATTTAAGTGGTCATATTAATAAAGCTCCTATTGGCAAAAAAGCGAATAATATTGAAATTGCAATTACTGGTTATCAAATAGCTTTAAGTAATCGGGAACCGGGGAGCGAAAAGTTTGCTATAACTCAAAATAACCTGGGTAATGCCTACAGAAAAAGAATCAAGGGCTCACGGGCGGAAAATCAGGAACGTGCGATCGGCTGTTATGACGCGGCCTTAACAGTTCCTAACCTTGAGGATTTCCGTGAAAAATGGGCAGATACTCAAAATAACCTAGCTATTGCCTACAGTGATAGAATCAACGGTTCGCGGGCGGATAATCTGGAACGGGCGATCGGGTTTTTTGAGGCAGCTTTAACAGTCTATACCCTTGAAAATTTGCCTGAAGATTGGGCAATGATTCAAAATAACCTAGCTATTGCCTACAGTAATAGAATCAACGGTTCGCGGGCGGATAATCTGGAACGGGCGATCGGCTTTTGTGAGGCAGCTTTAAAAGTTTATACCCTTGAGGATTTGCCTGAAAAATGGGCAACGACTCAAAATAGCTTAGGCATTGCCTACAGTAACAGAATCAAAGGCTCACAGGCGGATAATCTGGAACGGGCGATTGACTGTTACGAGAAGACTTTAATAGTTCGTACCCTTGAAGATTTGCCTGAAAAATGGGCAGGGACTCAAAATAACCTAGCTATTGCCTACAGTAACAGAATCAAAGGCTCACGGGCGGAAAATTTGGAACGGGCGATCGGCTTTTGTGAGGCAGCTTTAAAAGTTTATACCCTTGAGGATTTCCGTGAACAATGGGCAACGACTCAAAATAGCTTAGGCATGGCCTACTTATACAGAATCAACGGTTTGCGGGCGGATAATCTGGAACGGGCGATCGACTGTTATGAAGCGACTTTAACAGTTCGTACACTTGAGGATTTCCCTGAAAAATGGGCAGATACTCAAAATAACCTAGCTGCTGCCTACAGTAACAGGATCAAAGGCTCACGTGCCGATAATCGGGAACGGGCGATCGGGTTTTATGAAGCTGCTTTAACAGTTCGTACCCTTGAGGATTTCCCTGAACAATGGGCCGATACTCAAAATAACCTAGCTAATGCCTACAGTGACAGAATCAACGGTTCGCGGGCGGATAATCTGGAACGGGCGATCGACTGTTATGAGGCGACTTTAACAGTTCGTACCCTTGAGGATTTCCGTGAAAAATGGGCACTGACTCAAAATGACCTAGGTATGGCCTACAGTAACAGAATCAAAGGCTCACGGGCGGACAATCTGGAACGGGCGATTGACTGTTACGAGAGGGCTTTAATAGTTCGTACCCTTGAAGATTTTCCTGAAGATTGGGCGGGGACTCAAAATAATCTGGCTGCTGCCTACAGTAACAGAATCAAAGGCTCACGGGCGGATAATCTGGAACGGGCGATTGACTGTTACGAGAGGGCTTTAATAGTTCGTACCCTTGAAGATTTCCCTGAAGATTGGGCGGGGACACAAAATAATCTAGCTGTTGCCTACAGTGACCGAATCAAAGGCTCAAGGGCGGATAATCTGGAACGGGCGATTGACTTTCACAAGAAGGCTTTAAAAGTTCGTACGCTTGAAGATTTCCCTGAAAATTGGGCGATGACGCAAAATAATTTGGCAAGTGCCTACATAAACAGAATCAAAGAAGAGAAAGCTGAGAATATCGAAATTGCGATCGCATTTTGCACGGCTGCATTAGAAGAAGTCTACACCCGCGAAGCCTTTCCAGAAAATTGGGCGATGACGCAAAATACTTTGGCACTTGCCTACTGTAATAGAATCAGGGGAGAGAAAGCTGAGAATATAGAAATTGCGATTGCCTTTTACACAGCTTCATTAGAAGTCTACACCCGCGAAGCCTTTCCAGAAGATTGGGCAATGATACAAAGTTATCTCGCAACTGCCTACTTTAATAGAATCAGGGGAGAAGTAAAGAACATCGAAATTACGATCGCCTTTTACACTGCTTCATTAGAAGTCTACACCCGCGAAGCATTTCCCCAATACCATGCTGTAACCTTATTTACTCTAGGGCTTGCCTATTTAGTAGTTCCCAATTTACAGCTAGCTTACAATACTTTTGCCGCCGCCATTGATACCGTAGAATTTCTGCGGGGTGAGATTCATTCTGGAGATGAAAGTAAGCAAAAATTAGCCGAAGAATGGAATAATCTTTATCTAAGAATGGTGGAAGTTTGCGTAAAGCGAAAAAACTACACTAAAGCTATAGAATACGTCGAACGCAGCAAAGCCCGCAACCTCGTCGAACTCCTAGCCACCCGCGACTTATACCCCAAAGGCGATATTCCCGAAACCGTTATCAACGAACTCTCGCGCCTGCGTCGAGCAATTGATACCGAAGAGCGACGAGTGGAAATCCAACAGACAAATCGTAACAACAACGGTGGCACAATATCGGGAGAACGCAGCCTCCAAATCGACAGCCTACAAACCACCAGCCGCGATTCTACCAATCTCACCCAATTGCGGCAACAACTCGACGAACTTCTCGTCCGCGACATCCAACCCATTGACCCTGACTTCCTGCTGACTCAAAAAGTTAAAAACATTTCCTACAGCGATATTCAAGCCCTCACAGCAGAAAATACTGCTATCCTTCAGTGGTACATCCTGGGCGACAAATTCCTTACCTTCACCATCACTCCTCAATCACCAACTCCTACAGTCTGGCAATCTTCAACAGCAGACTTTGAAGCCTTAGTAAATTGGGATAACGAGTATCAGAAAAACTACAAAGAGAGCAAACCCCAATGGAAGCAAAAACTAGCCTCCCGCCTCCAAAACCTAGCTGAGATTTTGCATCTCGATCGGATTTTAAAGAATATTCCGAAACCGTGCGATCGACTGATTTTAATTCCCCATCGCTTCCTGCATCTTTTCCCCCTGCACGCCCTATCTGTTAGCCAAGAAACTTGGTTGCAGTTTAACCCAAACAGCGATTCCTCACCCCCCAATCCTTATCTGTTAGACTGCTTTCCTGGTGGAGTCAGCTATGCCCCCAGTTGCCAACTACTGCAACAGGCGAAACAGCGACAACGCCCTAATTTCTCTCACCTATTTGCTATTGCCAATCCTACCAAAGACCGCTACTTACTTGAACTGCAAGCCGCTAACATCCGTCACAAATTCAAGTCTAATGATTTCTTGGCAAAAGATGATGCTAATAAGAACGCAATTCTAAAGGCGAAACTCAGCTTTGCCAACTGCGCCCATTTCGGTTGTCACGGCAAGTTCGAGCCTGACTCGCCTTTGGAATCATCCCTAGTATTCGCCAATAAAGAACGTTTGACACTGTTGGAAATCTTTAATCTTGACCTAAATCAATGTCGTATTGTCACTCTCTCCGCCTGCGAAACTGGATTGACAGAATCCAGAACCAGCGATGAATATATTGGCTTACCTTTCGGATTTCTCTTAGCAGGTAGCCCTAGTATGGTAAGTACCCTTTGGAAAGTGGATGAACTCGCCAGCACTTTGTTACTGATTCGGTTCTATGAAAACCTAGAAACTCTATCAACGGTTACTGCTCTCAATGAGGCACAACAATGGCTGCGGAATCTGACCTCAGAGGGGCTTGAAACATTATTAAAATGCCTCAAACCGCAAATCGATCAAACATTTAAACTGTTGCCCAAAAAAGAACGCACACGCTTTGTTAATGCTCCTCTGGATGGCGCACTGAACCGCAAGCCGTTTCCTTTTGCTGAACCTCATTACTGGGCTGGCTTCACTGCGATCGGCGTTTAGCAATCCCCTGACAAAAATTGTCCAAATTTTTCGTGCTTATGTAAATAAGTACCAGTGTTAATGGTACTCCTGGGTAAACGCCAGCAGTTATTAGCGAACCCAATGCAACAGCAAAACCTTGACTCAATACGTCTTTAAAAGCTTGCGTACAAATATGAGGACGCAATTTCTCGGCTGATTTTTCTAACCAGCTAGGCTCATTTGGGTTTTTTGCATCTAGATCGTTGTCTAATTCTCCTGACTTAATTGCTAAGGTTTCGGCTGCATATTCTAAATCGCCTTCACACTCTTCAAGTACATCAAGATCTTTTAGAGCATCGGGATATTCTTGTAATTGGGAGCGATACTGTTCAATTTCTGCTTGGGTAACGGTAATCATTGGGATAATGGCGAGCGATTAAATGAGTAATTCTTATTTTGCCATAATTATTGCAGTTCTTTTGTGTAGAAACCCGGCGGTTGAAACCGCAGCTACACAAACAAAGAAACTTCATCCCTTCTTTAGTGCCATTATATTTAGTTGCTTAGGTGGCGGAGTCTTGGGAGGGGTTGCTTTGCTAATTGCTCGTAAAGTGTTAAAACTATCATTCGCGCAGACAAGTTTACCTAGTCCCCAAAATCAACTTCCCTCTGGGGATGGGTATTCGCCCTCTGCTTTCTTTGTTAATTACATTTTCGCAGTCAAATTCTCGCGACTTACTGATAAATCTGTTTACTCTTTGACAACTTCCATCAACTCCTCAATCAAAACATCGAGGGTGCGAGCTATCTTTTGAATGGATGTGATATCAACCGTTGCTAGTCCTTCCGATCGAGCATAGTGCCTGACTGTGCTGTACGGAACCTCGGATCGATCGGCAACATCCTTTAGCGTCCATCCTTTTTCGTCAGCCAACTCTCGGATTCGGAACCTAACTAACCCCATTCTACTTGACAAACGATAAGTATCTATGTTTTTAATTCAAACACAATTGTCGATCGACAGTTAAACAGTATTTTGTATGGTGCGGATCTGTCAGAAGTTCGATCGCACTTAAAGATGTCTGATGAATCCGCAGCCTACGGTACTCGATCGACTTTCTAGAAAAACCACCCCATATAAAACAACTGCCGACAGCCAAAACCGTCAACAGTTGTTTTATATATTCAATGCGGATGGCGAGACTCGAACTCGCAAGGACATAATGCCACACGCACCTCAAGCGTGCGCGTATACCAATTCCGCCACATCCGCTCTTTCTAGCAATCTCCGGGATTTTTGCGTTACCAGTTAAAGATTTACAGGTTGAGGTTCCTGACATTTAACTTGTGACTTGCCCTTTGACACCGCCGATTTAAAATCATAGCACCACTACCAGCAAAATGTAAAATAAATTTTTGTGAACAATTTCTGCAAAACGATTATCCAGAACATACCGAAAGGCATTATTGTACAGAATATTGAGTGAATTAAGCAGCGAAGATGGGGTTCTCGAAAATTTTAATCGCTAATCGGGGAGAAATAGCTCTCCGCATATTGCGGACCTGCGAGGAAATGGGGATTGCCACGGTCGCCGTACACTCCACCGTAGATAAACACGCCTTGCACGTCCAGTTGGCAGACGAAGCCGTTTGCATCGGCCCCCCCACCAGCAGCAAAAGCTATTTAAACATCCCCAACATCATCGCGGCTGCCCTGACACGCAACGCCGCAGCCATTCACCCCGGTTACGGCTTCCTCGCCGAAAACGCCCGATTTGCCGAAATCTGCGCCGACCATCAAATTACCTTCATCGGCCCTTCTCCTGCCGCGATGCGGGCGATGGGCGACAAATCCACCGCCAAAGAAACGATGCAGCGAGTGAAAGTCCCTACAGTTCCCGGTAGCGAGGGATTGCTGGCCGACGATCGCGAAGCTTTGTCGATCGCCCGCGACATTGGCTATCCTGTGATGATCAAAGCCACAGCCGGCGGTGGTGGTCGGGGGATGAGGCTAGTTAGAGAACCCTCGGAACTCCCCAAACTATTCTCAGCAGCCCAAGGCGAAGCCGACGCAGCCTTCGGCAACCCCGGACTTTACCTCGAAAAATTCATCGAAAAACCCCGGCACATCGAAATCCAAATCCTCGCCGACAACTACGGTAACGTCATCCATCTCGGTGAGAGAGATTGTTCGATTCAGCGCCGACACCAAAAACTCCTCGAAGAAGCCCCCAGCCCAGCCCTCAGCCAGAAACTGCGAGATCAAATGGGTCACGCCGCCATTGCCGCCGCCAAATCCATCAACTACACGGGTGCGGGTACAGTCGAATTTCTGCTTGACAAATCCGGCAAATTCTACTTTATGGAAATGAACACTCGCATCCAAGTAGAACATCCCGTCACCGAGATGATTACAGGCCTCGACTTGATAGCCGAACAAATTCGCATCGCCCAAGGAGAAAAACTGCAAATCAAGCAAAACCAAGTAATTCTCAACGGTCACGCGATCGAGTGTCGCATCAATGCTGAAGACCCCGATCGCAATTTCCGGCCCCACCCCGGCATAATCAGCGGTTATTTGCCTCCCGGTGGCCCCGGCGTGCGGATGGACTCTCACGTTTACACCGATTACGAAATACCCGCTTACTACGATTCTTTAATCGGTAAAGTAATTGTATGGGGGCGCGATCGACCGACAGCCATCCGCAGGATGAAACGGGCATTGCGGGAGTGTGCCATCACCGGCGTCCCCACCACCCTGGGCTTTCACCAAAAAATCCTTGATTCCCCTGAGTTTCTCAGCGGCGAAGTTTACACCAATTTCGTCGAACAGTTCTTGAACAATAGTCAGTAGTCAGTAGTCAGTTGGCAGTTGGCAGTTGGTGGCAACTAATCCATGCGCGATGCGCGATGCCCGATGCCCGATGCCCGCCAACTGACTATTACATCATCATTGTCAGCAGCCCTTGCTGACCGAGAATCATTTCTCGCAGCAAGCTACAGATACCCACCCAAATAATCGGCGTAATGTCCACCCCGCCGATCGGCGGTACAATCTTTCTAGTTACGGCTAAAAAAGGTTCCGTCGGCCAAGCAATCAGACTCAACGGCAACTTGCTCAGGTTCACCTCGGGATACCAAGTCAAGACGATCCGAAAAATAAACAGCAAGGTCATCACGACTAGGACAGATCCCAGAATCCAACTTGCAACGGTAATACCAGTCATGGGTCTTATCTCGAAATTTTAAGTTTTGTTAAGTCAGCCGTTCATAATTTTAACCGTTTCACAGGTGCGATCGAAAGTATAAAATTAATAAAAATCAAATTGTTGTAACAAAGGCTTGGAATCTATGACTCCTTCTCTCGCGAACTTTTTGTACAGCCTGCTGGTGGGTGTTGCGCTGGTAGTGATTCCAGCAACGATCGGCCTGATCTTCATCAGCCAAAAAGACAAAATCAAGCGCACCTAACAAGTCAGCGGGTGTCTAAGTCCGGCGCTGCAAGTCAATTGTGGGCTACAAGTCGGGCATTTCCCCGATCCGAGAAACCTCGGCTGCCAGCAACTGTTAAGGCAAAACCTTCGGTTGACTGCCAAGCTGAGGTTTTTTCCCGTTAAACTCATTATTATACTCACTTCCCAAGCTGAAACCCTGACCGGACGCTGCCCCAGAAAGCACAGTCGGGCTGACAGACTTAATGATAGATGTAAAATCTAACTCGCTAACATAGGAAAGACATAGGAGATAGGCTAATGGTCAATTTAGGATTGAACTGGAGCAGCCTGTTAGGGATCATCCTAGCAGTTGCAGGGGCAGGACTGTATTTTCTGCGATCGTGGCGTCCCAAACTAGCCCGAGACCACGATATTTTTTTTGCAGCAGTCGGCCTGCTGTGCGGCGGTATTCTGTTATTTCAAGGATGGCGGCTTGACCCAATTCTGGCATTCGGTCAATTTCTGCTCACCGGTTCCGCCATATTTTTTGCAGCAGAAAGCATTAAACTGCGAGGAGCGACCACAGCCCAAGCCAAAACTCGCGCCCAATACGTAGATGAAGAGCGACCGGTCAGCAACGCCTACGGTTACGACGGCTACGATGCCGAAATGGAGCAGCTAGAACCAGAGGAAGACTATCCGCCGCGTCCCCGGATTAGAGGCAGCCAAGACTACCGTTCCTCTCGGGAAGCCTACGACGACGAACCCCGCCGCCGCCCCTCGAATCGCAACGGCAGCGTTAACACCTCCAGGCCCGACTCGCCCGAAAGAGCGTCGCGCAAACGTCCCTCTCGCCCAGAAGCCCCGCCTGCCCAAGAGTCTGACAACTGGGACGTTTCAGACAACCCCGAAGAAAGACCGACCCGCAGCCGCAGCAGTCGCCCCCCTGCTTCGGAAAACCGCAGTTCCGATACGCCGCCGAGAACCAAAAAACCCCGTCCTACGGAATCATCCAGGTCTCGCCCCAGCAACCGCGACGTAGAAGCACCGCCGTCAGATTACGTGGAGTATCGACCTGTAGAATACCCGGAAGACCAACCGGATAATTCCCCCAGTTTCGACAAATAGGCAAACATAAGTAGGTGGGTGAAACTAAACATTTATCGCCCAGCTCCGGCTTGGGACACAGCAAAACTCTAAGTTGCGTTTATTGATACCCATCTACTTATTATCAGATATTAGACTTATTAAAAAGACTGTAAATTGCGAGTGTGAAACCGCAGACAAACGTAGATATACACAGATAAAACCTAATTTTTTGTAAAAAAATCCTAACATACCCAACCTCTGGAACTAATCGACAGCATAATAATCTAAATATAAAATCCCCAATCTAAAATCAGCAAGATGCCATTACTAGAAATAGGAGATCCGGCTCCCTGGTTTTCCATCCCTTCTACAAATAACCCCTTATTTCATTTCTCGACGGTTGGTGGCCAGCGAGTCGTGCTGTTTTTCTTTGGCAGCGCAGCTTTTGAACAAATCCAAGTTATCCTCAAAAGCTTTCAAGAGCTATCAGAGGAATTCCAAAGCTTGCAAGTAGAGCGGTTGGGAGTGAGCGTTGACCCAGCAGACAAAGAACAAAACAGACCGACAACAATTGCTCCGTCATTCATCTTTTTCTGGGACTTGGATAAAACAGTCAGTCAGAAATACGGTGTTTCCCAAGATGTCGAACAAAATGGAGTTGCCGGAGTTCACTATGCACCCCAAACTTTTGTACTCAACGAAAACCTTCAGGTAATTAACATTTTGCAGATGGGCGAACCGCACCTACACGCCCAGCAAGTATTAGATTTTCTCAAAACTTTGCCCCCAATTGAGGAAGCTCGACCCATTACTGCTCATGCCCCCGTGTTGGTAATTCCTAACGTTTTAAACAAAGCATTTTGCCGTAGTTTGATCGATATGTACAAAGCTAAGGGTGGCACTCCCTCGGGCTTTATGAGGCAAATAGAGGGGAAAACAGTTTGCCTGTACGACGAGACTTTCAAGAAGCGTCGAGATTTCTTTATTGAAGACGAGGATTTCCAGCGAGAATTGAGTGCGATTATTCTGCGCCGGGTGATGCCGGAAGTAGAGAAAGCTTTTCAGTTTACAATTACCAGGTTTGAACGGTATTTAATAGGTTGTTACGATGCTGACAGCGGCGGTTATTTTCGACCGCACCGCGACAACACTAGCAAAGCTACGCTGCACCGCAGGTTTGCGATGACGCTAAACTTGAATGTGGGAGAGTACACGGGGGGATTTTTACGGTTTCCAGAGTACGCGCCCCACGGTTATAGAGGGGATGCGGGCACGGCTATTATTTTTTCGTGTTCTTTGCTGCATGAAGCCACTGCCGTGATTAGTGGTCAGCGCTTTGCTTTGCTGTCTTTTTTCTACGGTAATGAGGACGCTGCGGTACGAGAAGCTAATTTTAAGTATTTAGCTGCTGATTCAGATTCCCGAAAAGGAGAACCGGCGTGAGGAATGTCACTAGCGTGGTGCAAGTCCTAAAATAATTACAGAAGGTAGTTAGCGGTTAGCCACAAAACCTAATTCGTAGCTACCGATCGCTAAATAATAATCGATCGCCATGAATTTCAAACTTCTAAGTTTAGCAGTATCGGGAATTTTAACGGTAGGGGTAACAGCCAGCGCTACTGCGGTTGTTACAGCATCCCCTGTGCGGCAATCAACAGATTTAACGGAATTTAACTCGGTGCATTCCCAGGGTGCGATCGCCCAAAATGTCGAAGAACAAACCAATATTCGAGTCTACGAAAAGGCTAGTCCGGCTGTTGTTACCGTCGATACAGATAAATCTAACGGCAGCGGCACAATTATCAGCCCCGACGGCATGGTGTTAACTAACGCCCACGTGGTTTCGGCAGGCGGTACCGTCAATATCATTTTGTCAGACGGCAAAAAACTTGTGGCCGATGTCGTCGGATTCGGCGAAGAAGGTCTAGACTTAGCCGTGGTGAAGATTCGGGGTCAAAACAATTTGCCCACTATTCCTTTAGCCCGTCCAGGTTCGGTGAAAGTCGGGCAACAAGCATTTGCGATCGGCAATCCATTCGGTCAATTTCAAGGTACTTTTACAGTCGGAATCGTCAGCCGCATCGACCAGCAGCGGGGCTTAATTCAAACCGATGCCGCCATCAATCCCGGCAATTCAGGAGGCCCACTGCTAAACAGTTCAGGAGAATTAATCGGCGTCAATACTTCTATTTTTACTCGTGGTCGGGGCGGAGGTAATATCGGTATCGGTTTTGCAATTTCAGCAGACAAAGTACCCGCTTTCCTGACAGCGGTACGAGAAGGGCGGGCTCCCCGCGTGGCTCAAGCCCGATCGCCCTTTGGCAACAAATCACCTCAAAAAGTTCCGTTAAACGGGCCCGCCGTCAGCGGCCTCCTCACCGACAAGTCTAGCGTTCTACCCACCGACAACAGCTTTTTTGACCTCTACTCCTTTGAAGGAAAAGCCGGCCAGCAAATCACAATAGAAATGAAAAGTCAAGAAATTGACCCTTATTTAATTTTGCTCGGGCCCAACCAGCGCGAAATCGCGCAAGATGATGACGGGGCAGGCAGTAAAGACGCCAGAATTACAGTCAGGCTGCCAGCAGACGGGACTTACACGTTAGTGGCAAATTCCTACCAAGCTAGGCAGTCAGGGGCTTATACGTTAGAACTGAAAGCGAGTGCTCCTACCGCGCCTTCTCGGGCTATTTTGCAAGAAGAAGGCGCTTTAGTCGCAGGCGGCCCAGTATTGCCGTCTGACAACAGTCTGTATCGCGAGTATACTTTTGAAGGTCGATCAGGTCAGTCTGTAGCCATTTCCCTCGAAAGCACAGATTTTGATCCCTATGTTGCTATCTTTGACCCTAATAGCCGATTAGTGGCAGAAAATGACGATGCGAGTGATTCGACTAAAAATGCGTTTCTGAGCGTTACTTTGCCCGCTACGGGTCGCTACCGCGTAATTGTCAATGCTTACGATGCTTCGGGCCGGGGTCGTTACACTCTAACTGTCCGGTGAAAATTGGGCATTGGGCATTGGTAATTAGTCGAATTATTCTGCTTCCAGCTTCCGTGCATCCATTAAATCTTGTACAGTGCTCGTTGCCGAAGTTCCTTCTTCCACCCGTTAAATCCTTTACACTCATCCGTTACCGAAGTTCCTTCTTCCATCCGTTAAATCCGTTACAGAATCCGTTGCCGAACTTCCTTCTTCGTTGCAAATCGAGGTAATTCATGCGTCAAGTTAGATTTTGGGCGATCGCGCCAATTGCTCTACTAGCTACTTTTTCTGGTAAGCCGACTCTCTCCCTGCCAGTTTCAAATTTAGGTGGAGTTGCTAACAGTAGTTTCACCCTCCTTTCAGCAGAATTTCCTCAAAATTTAACTAATGCGAAGCCTGCTGGCAAGGCGGTTTTAGCTCAAGCAAGCCCCAAGCCATCGCCATCACCACAGAGCTCGCCAACTCAGAGCCCAACTGTAGAACCTCGGCCGAGTCCTGATGCGGGTTCATCTAAAGTCATTTTAGAGCAAAACGGAGAACTCACCCCTGCTAAGTCTTCTGTACTGCCCTCGGACAGCAGTTTGTACGATGAGTATACCTTTGAAGGGACTCAGGGTCAGAAAGTGGTTGTTACAGTAGAAAGTACCGAGTTTGATACTTATCTCGCTATTTTCAACTCCCAGGGCGAGCTACTTGCAGAAAATGATGATGCCACGCAGCAAAATTCCAATTCAGAGCTTACTGTTACCTTGTCTGCGAACGGTCGCTATCGGGTCATTGTCAATGCTTACGATCCGCCTCCAAAAGGTAGAGGCAAGTACAGTTTGAGAGTGCGCGAAACAACTGGAAATTAGTTTGAACGAAACTTGGGAGCCAGGGCACGGCAATGCCGTGTCCCTATAATTCAAGGACGATCGCACTCCAAGTAAGTGCGATCGACTTTGGTACATTCATGTGTTATCTGAAACTAGAAAACTCATAATTTTGTATTTATAATTTGATAAACCGTATTTTAAATAACTCTTAAAAGTATAATGGAAGTTGAAAGAGCGATAAATTTTCAACTTCCATTCTTGATTTAGATTAATTTAACGGAAACCCAGCCAGGTAAAAAAATCCTGGCGGGTGAAGAATTCTAGCAGCAAAAGTCCCACGAATCCCACCATAGCAAATCGGCCGTTGATTTGTTCTGCATAGGCATTCCACCCAAACGCGGGTTCTGGTTTTGGGGTATTTGGGGCTGTCGGTTTTGGGGATGGAGGAGTTTTAGCAGTCATTTAAAAGTTTTGAGTTTTGAGTTTTGAGTAGTGACTTTTGGGAAGCTTTACGATCGCACAACTTGTAATTTACCAGGAAAATGACAGCCGCTCGCTAATCTGCTGACTTTTCTAAACTTTGAACCGATTCGATCAGATTTCGCACGGTTTCGGTACCTTCTGAAGGCTCAAAAAACAGCGGGAACTTGCCGCGAGCGATCATTCTCAAACCCAACGGGCCCAGACTCAGCAAACCTTTAACGTCCCGGAAGTAGTTTCCTACTACTTCGATGCCAAACTTGCGCTCGTCTATCCAGCCGCCTTCTTTGACGAGATCGATTAAAACTTTGCGGTGGCGGATCGATCGACTGGCTTGGTCGTCTTTGCGATCGAGAATCTCCTGTTTAATCTTACCAATTTGATCCATCGGCGCGACTTCCATCGGACAAACCGAGTTGCAGTAGTAACAGCGGGTGCATCCCCAGACGCCTGCGGTGCCTTCGTTGTATTTCTCCAGTCGATTTTCGGTTTCGCTGTCGCGGGAGTCGGCGATCGTGCGGTAAGCTTTGGCGAGGGCGTGGGGGCCGACAAATTCCGGGTTGACTTCGCGGGCGTTGCACTCAGAATAGCACGCACCACAGAGGATGCAGTTGCCGGTTTGGTCGAGTTTCGATCGCTCTTCTGGAGTTTGCAGAAATTCGCGTTCTGGAATTGCTCGCGAGGCTGTGCTGATATATGGTTCAACTGCTTCTAGATTGTCCCAAAAACTGGTCATGTCAACAACCAAATCTTTAATAACGGGCATATTTCCCATTGGGGCGACGGTGATTTCTGGGATGAAATTGGTAGGCATTTCTGCTGAGCTGGAATCAGCTATTTTTTGCAGTCTTGCGAGTTCGCTGGCTACATTTTCTTTGCAAGCTAATGCCGATCGACCGTTAATTCGCATAGAACAACTGCCGCAAATTGTATTGCGGCAATTTTTGCGAAAAGCTAAAGTGCCGTCGTGTTCCCACTTGATACTGTTGAGGCAGTCGAGGATGGTATTGCTCTCTTCCACATCTAGGGTGTAAGTGTGAACGCGGGGAGCCTCGTTTTGATTTTGGCGCACTACATTAAAGCGGACTTTCATATTTTGATTAAGGAATTTAGTGTCTATTTTAAGCTAGATTTTCTGACTGTCTAGAAAGCTCTTATTTTTTTAACAACTACCTAAAGTAAGAGATTTTAAACTTTTTTATTATTGTTCGATTAACAGCAATAATTCTCAAGTTATAAATCTTACATTGCAACTTTTTTAAGCGGATTTGTGAGCTATTAATTGGAGATAAAAGTAATTAATCGCTGCAATTCGGTAGTCGGAGGTGTGTGATGTCCAGCTTGTTTGTATTAACTTTCATGTTTTCCACACCGGCCTTTTGTTTGGGTGTCCTAAATCCTAAATGGGTGGGACTGGGAACTCGCAAGCGATCGGCTGCCTTGTACGGCGGGTTGATGGCAGTTTCGTTCGTTTTGCTTGGGGTTACAGCACCTAAGCCGCCTCAACCAGTTTCTTCGGGGCTGCTTGCCTCAACAGAATGGTCAGAATTTAGGGTAAGCGCACCTTTGCGCTGAACGTAGCTGGGTATGCACTTCACTTTTCTGGCAGCGTTACAAGAAATTTTAGCAGGACTTACGCCCGGTTGGGGCGAGAAACCTAGTTTTTTAAGAACAATAGTTGGTTCTACTCATTTACTGCAATTAAAAACCCCGGTTTCTCGGCGTCGGAGTGCGATCGCGAACGGTAGGAAAAAATCGTGGGTTTAGTAAGGACAAATAAACTCACAAACCGAGTTTTACCAGCGTCCCGTGTCTAGGGTTATATTTACTTCCTAAATCCTACGGATTTGTGAGTTGCCTGCCGATAACTAAGGAAGTTAACTTCTCAGGACTTACGCACAGAAATTAAAGAAATCGGGTTTTTTAAACAAATATCCTTCGTGCTTCACCTCGGATTTTGGTAAAAGAAACCCGGTTTCTGCGTCCTGGGCTACTTCTCTTTTTTACTGGTAAAGGTCGCTATGTTTAATTTTTTCGTCTTAAGCTTTCTATTGTCGATCCCTGCCTTCTTTCTGGGTATTGTTAATCCGAAATGGGTGGGCGCACCAACCCGCAAGCGATCGATCGCGATGTACAGCGGGTTGATGGCGGCTTCGTTTGTGCTTGTTGGCGTCACCGCACCCCCTCCGTCTCAGGAAGTTTCAGTGGCGCTTCCGGTTCCAACCGATCCGCTAGTATCATCTCAAACCGCTAAGCCGTCACTGCTTTCGGCTGCGCCGACACCCAAGCCGGAGACTGTGAAAACGCCGACACCAACACCGAAACCTGCAATTTCTGCTCCAGCACCTACACTTGCCAAACCAGGGCCCGATCGCAAATTGCCATCTTCAGTCAAATCTGTTGAAAGAACCGCAGAGATTGCTCTTGATGCACAGCAGCCAAAGGAAGACACCAAGAAAGTTATTTACGAGTCTTCTAAACCGAAGGTTAAAAGTGCCGATTTTCCCAGTTGCGTTAACTCGGATGGCAACTGTTCTGACTTTGCGACTCAAGCCGAAGCGCAGCGAGTTTTAGAGGCATATCCGGGCGATCCGTTTAAGCTCGATCGAGATAAAGACTCGATCGCTTGTGAAACATTGCCTTAGATTTTATCTGCCAACAGCCTCGGTTAATGATGAAGGCTTTTTTGGGTGATTGTACGAATTGAAGAACGCAAATCGATCGGCTAAAATTGTGTAATTGTTGAGCTTGCGGTGCGGGTGCAGCTATGACTTACAGCTTGAGAATTGTCGATTTGCCAACGAGTGAACGGCCACGGGAACGGCTGATGGCGGGTGGCCCGAAAAGTTTGGCGACTGCAGAATTGATTGCGATTCTCCTGGGTACTGGTCAGGGACCCGGCAAACTTTCCGCCGTCGGGCTCGGACAGTATATTTTAAATCAGTTGAGTTTGCATTCCCGCGATCCTGTGGCTGTGCTACGCACTATTAGCGTTCAGGAGTTGACGCAGATTCACGGGATTGGCCCGGCCAAGGCAACTTCGATTTTGGCGGCAGTGGAGTTGGGGAAGCGGGTATTTCAGTCGCGGCCGCCGGAAATGGCTGTGGTTGACTCTCCGCAAGCGGCGGCGGATGCCCTGAGTCAGGATTTGATGTGGCAGTCTCAGGAACGCTTTGCTGTGGTGCTGCTGGATGTGAAAAATCGGCTGCTGGGAACTCAGGTAATTACGATCGGCACAGCAACGGAAACTTTGGCTCACCCACGGGATATTTTTCGCGAGGTGATCCGCCAGGGGGCGACGCGGGCGATTATCTCGCACAATCACCCCTCCGGGATTGTGGAGCCAAGCCCGGAGGATATTGCTTTGACGCGACAGTTGCTGGCGGGAGCGCAGTTTTTGTCGATTCCGCTGCTCGATCACTTGATTTTGGGGAATGGCGATTTTCGGAGCTTGCGGCAGACGACGACGCTTTGGGACGAGTATCCCCAGGGCGATTGAACTCTTATACTTAACTAATTTGATTACTATCATTAGTTATTTGTATCTTTGGGCTCTCCGACGGCTGAATCCCCTCTGACAGCAGGCAAATTTTCAGGCTGGAGTCCCCCACGAGAGCCTGTTTTGGCTGAATGTCGCTGCTGATACTTCGTTTCGAGCACAACTCGGTTAATCTAGTATAGGTAGGCTGAAGAGGTCGCTAATCCGATTTTTTTTGAGCATACTAAACGTATACTGAACCAGCACCTAAATACCCACTTATTAAGAAATTATTAAATGGGATGTAAAATACACGGTGTGGTGATAGGAGGAGAACTGTGTTTCTGAGACTTGCAGAACAACACCGTAAATTCGTTCAAGATTTGGTAATGAACCTTCAAGCTTTAGCGATCGTGCTAGAGCATCGGGGTTATCTGGCATCCTGCTACACTTGCGGGGGTCAGATGAACAGTGCCTCATTTATGGTCAGTTTGACGGACAACCATCTGATTCGATTTTTAGTGTCAGATTACGGTATCACTTGGACTGAGATGCGGGACGACCGCGAACTCATGAAACTAGAAGGTGCAGAAGCGATTAATCAGTTACAGGAACTGGCAAATCTCGTAAAGTATCAAATCCAACCTTCAGAAGCTACTTTAGCGACGGCGCAGTGAGTTTAGCGATTGCACGGTTCCGAGGAAGGGGACAGCGAAAGTCACTGCTTGTCTGCTACAACCGAATCCCCAGCGAGTTAGTTGAGAGGGTTCATTTAGGTACACAGCGATGGCTGCTCAACAGACAAGGGTGCTTTCAGGGTGCCTTCAGACGGTTTAGCGCTCAGTCGATCGAAGTGAGCCTGGGCAGACGGCATACTTTATGGCAGAAGTCTCAAACTTGGAACCTCTAGTTTTTTTTCCAGAAGTTGATTCTCCCTTGAGAGCGATTAGCAAAATGTAGAAGTGTGACTGCTCGTCGCCTGCGATGTTAATTTCTCACTTTGCCATTCAAAACTCAAGGAATTGAAATTAACTTTGAGCAGGCAGGTAGGATTTAACATCCCGAGTGAGGATGAGGCTGTGAGAATTGGGTGAAGTGCAGACCGGGGGCTATGGCATACGGGCGATTCAGCAGTCAAGTGCAAAGCCAGTAAGGCTTAATTCAAGCCATTAGTCTGTGCTGGGTTGAAAACATCTTCATTTGTCTAAAATTTCCTGTTTGTATAGTCGCGAATTCCATGAGACTGTTGGCGAATCAATATTTTGTTTCTTTGGGGGGTTTAATAATGAACCGCCAAAAGGCCAAATACGCCAAAAAGGAAGAAGAAAGAGGAATAAAAATAGAAAAATTAATGGCGGGCAATTATCCGAACACGATCTAAGAGGGGTGTGACGGGAGCAAATGTGAAGTGTCACCCTTCACGGATTCGCCAACAGCATCATGACCTTCGCCCCAAGCTTAAATTGACACCAATGCCCTTGTGGTCGCCCCACCAAAGTGTTGCCAAGCCCCTACACTCGTCCAAATTCCGGTTGCATCCGTAGTTGGGCCGACAGCGGCAGATGCTCTGAACCAATTGGCGGTAAAACCTTGGCTGATTTAGCCCCCCAGTGGTGAGAATACCAAACATAGTCAAGCCTTACCAGGGGAAAAGTTAATTTCCAGTTTAACTGTTTAACCAGTAAACTCAGATCCCATCCGTGAGGAAAAGTAAAGCCAAAACCCACTCCTGCTGTTCGGAAAGCATCTTGCATAACCGCTTTCAAATAATAGTAGTCTTGAGACTGGTCAGTCAGATTAAAGTCCCCGGCGGCAATAGTCGGCAGCGTTTCTTTCTGGAGTTGTCGCACTAAATCTTGAATTTGTGCCGGTCGGTCGCCGTACTCGTAAACTGGGATTTTGAGGAAAGGCAAAATTTTATGCTTGCGAAACCACGGTGGGGTTGTTGAAATGTTATAAAGAACTAGATCTTGCTGGTTCATTTCGATAATAGCTCGTTCCTGTGGTTCGTTCCCACGCGCTAGGTGTAAGCTTTGGAAAGAGCGAATCGGGTATCTGCTGAGAATTACATGGTATCCGCGCCCCCGCTGGTGCGGGTATAATGCGGCCAATTTAGAGAAGACTTCTTTGGCGTAATCCTCGTTAATTTCTTGCAAACAAATGAGGTCTGGTTTTTCTTCCTGAATTAGGTTAACCAAAGCTTGTGGGGATTTGTGATGCCAGCCGAGGTTGAGAGAAAAAACCTTCAGGGTTGGCTGGGAGTCACTGATGTTCGCCGGCTGGGGAGAAAAGTAGGTGATGTGTAGCCAACCCAGCAGGCAGAGGCAAGCCACAGATGAAACAATCGCGAACCAGCGTTTCTTTATGAGAAAAAACCCTAGAATTGGCAGCAGGAAGATTGGCAAGAAAATCCAAGGAACAAAATCCCCCATCAAGGCAACCGGCCACAGACTGTCCCAAAAGATAAGTCTCAGTATCAGATAGCCGGCAATCAGTGTTGAGTAGGCGTAGGCGAACAGTTGAGCAATTCGCTGCAAAAATCGGTAAGGCTTAATCATCGCTTCCTCTTGCTGGTGTGCGGACAAAAGAATAGTTGTTAAAGGTATTCAGAAGTCAACAGACTTGAAATTAACTTTGAGTAGGGTAGTAAAATTAAACATCCAGAGTGAGGATGGGGCTGTGAAAATGGGGCAAAGGGCAGTCCCAGGGTTTGGCCTAGGGGTGATTTGCCTTGATTTTGCCATTGGATGTAGCCTTTAAGGCTAACAATTAACTTGAAGCAGCATCACTGCTGTAAAAATCTCACAGCCGGCTTTAGTCGGCTAAGTTTTGCCTATATCTAGGCTTCTGGGCAATGTTTGGCCATCAGGTTAAAGGGCTCTTTGAAGTGCGCGATCGCGGTTGCTACACTAATATTTTATAATATTTTAATGATTAGTCCTAAAATATTTATCGCCCAGTTTGGAGTCAGCATCAAATGGTAAATTTAAGCGAACTACTAGAACCCATCGCCAGTCAATTTCGCAGTCTGGGAATTCCCGAACCAATTACCCATTGGGGACACCCTGTAATGATGGGGATCGTGGTAGTTGCGATGGGCAGTTTTGTCGGGTATACCGGATGGCAGGGACGTTTGGCCGCCGATAAAGATGTCGCACTCAAAAGTCGCTCGGATCACCGCAAGCTTGCACCCTGGATGTTTCTGTTTCTAGCTTTGGGCTATACAGGCGGCTTGCTGTCGCTGGTGATGCAGCACCAGCCAGTCATGGAAAGTCCGCATTTTTGGACAGGTTCGGCAGTGCTGGTTTTACTGGCTGTTGGCAGCTTGATTTCGCTCACGGGTTTTGGGGGCAATAAGCTAGCACTGCGCGCGGTTCACGCTTATTTAGGCACGACGGCTCTTGCACTTATGGTACTGCACGCGGCTTTCGGTTTAAAATTGGGGCTGTCTATTTAGAAGAGGAAGAGGAAGGGGAAGGGGAAGGGAAAGAATGTAAGGAAAGAAATTTTGCCATAACTTAGGCACGGGTAGCCAGAAACTGGGTTTTTTATCTAAATACACAGCGTTTAGCTTTTTATCTAGGTTTAAAAACCGGGTTTTTTTGGTAAGGAGTGCATACGTCCCGCATCGGTTTCCCTGAAATATTCCCCCTCTGAATTACTAATTAATGAATCAAGCAACGGGTGTCATTTTCTGTCTTGCCTATATTCTGGGATTGATTTCTACAGCGGTTTTTTGGGGTAGATACGGGATACTTGCTTTGGGAATAGCGGCGGCGATCGCCCTGCCGAAATTGTTGCGAAAATTTACTAAAACTTCTGTCAAAGTCACCAAGAAAAGACGCAGCAGACAAAAAGAAAATGCTCTGGAAGAACCCTTAGATGCGAGGGAAGAGTTGAGTTTGTTCGAGATGCTGCCGAGAGCGAAATGGGTGTGGGCAGTTGCGGGCTTGCTGGCATTTCTAGCTAGCGTTTATTTTGCAGTTCGATCGCCCCAACCGGCAATAGATGACATCAGCAAACTGATTCCCGCTGGCGGGAACACTCAAGAAGTGGCAGTGACAGTTCGGGGTAGAGTGGTCAGTACGCCTCGATTGACTCGATCGGGTCGATCGCAATTTTGGCTAGAAACAGATTTAGTGAGCGACATCAACGGCGGCGAGGGAGGATCACTCGTAAACCGCCCAGTATCCGGCAAACTCTACGTTACAGTGCCGCTGCTGCAAGCAACGGGTTTGTATGCCGACAATACGATCGCAGTTGTGGGTTCCTTGTACAAACCGCAGCCGCCGTCGAATCCGGGGGCTTTTGATTTTCAAGCATATTTAGCCAGAGAAGGGGCTTTTGCAGGACTCAAAGGGCGTCAAATTGACTGGACGAGAGAAAATGCGATCGCGGATGTTAATCGAGTTAACAGCCAAACGGCTGCTTTCTTGGAACCAAGCGGGATGCAGCCCTCGAAAATTCAAGCGATGCGGCAGCGGATCGTGCGATCGCAACTATCGCAATTAAATGTTCCCGAAGGGCCCTTGATCAGTGCGATCGCCCTCGGCAAACAAGCAGTCGATTTACCTTATAACATCCGTGACTATTTTGTGCAGGCTGGATTGGCCCACGCGATCGCAGCTTCCGGCACTCAAGTTTCGATGGTTTTGGCTTTAGTTCTAGCTTTAACCAGGCGTTTTTCCAAACAATTACAATTTAGTTTTGGCGTCGGTGCTTTATTTTTGCTCGTGGGGCTAACTGGCTTTGAACCATCAGTATGCCGCGCCGCTTTGATGGGATTTGGAACACTATTTGCTTTGGTGCTGAGCCGCCAAGTTAAGCCGCTGGGATTGCTGTTAATCGCTGCTACTATTTTACTCCTGGTTAACCCCTTGTGGATTTGGGATTTAGGTTTTCAACTGAGTTTTTTGGCGACTTTGGGGTTAATAGTGACAACGCCACCACTGATGGCAAAGTTGGACTGGATGCCACCCGCGATCGCTTCGATTGTTGTGGTTCCGATCGCCGCTTCAGTTTGGGTATTGCCGCTGCTACTTTACGTTTTTAGTGTCGTATCGCCTTACAGCATTTTAGTTAATATTATTGCAGCTCCTTTGCTGTGGATTTTGAGTATTGGAGGGATGGTTAGCGCTTTAGCTGGATTGATTTTTCCGCCGGCTGGCAGTGTTTTAGCGCAACTGCTGGACTATCCGGCGAAAGGGTTAATTGCGATCGCCGAATATTTCTCGCAATTACCTGGTAATTCGGTAGCTGTCGGCCAAGTATCGGTGTTTCAACTAATCGCGCTTTACAGTTTAATTTGCTGGGTTGGGATTGGGGGAAGAAGGAAGAAGGAAGAAGGAAGAGGGAATAAGGAAGAAGGAAGAGGGAATAAGGAAGAAGGAAGAGGGAATAAGGAAGAAGGAAGAAGGAAGAAGGAAGAAGGAAGAGGGAATAAGGAAAAAGGAAGAAAGAATAAGGGGAAAAGTAGAGTTATTTCGCTGCCGAGTTTTTCATATTCTTGGATTTTACCGCTGGCGGTTGTGGCGGGAATAAGTATCATTGTTTTGCCAGCTTGGCACGTTCAGTCATCTTTATTTCAAGTTACTTTGCTGGCGACATCGGGCGATCCAGTTTTAGTAATTCAAGATAGGGGAAAAGTGGCGCTGATCAATAGTGGTGATGAAAATACCGTAAGGTTTACAGTGTTGCCTTTTTTACAGCAGCAAGGAGTTAATTCTGTGAATTTTGCGATCGCCACTCACGGTCATTTAGGTTTGAGCAGTGGTTGGGGAAAATTACTAGAACGCTTGCCAATTAAAACATTTTATGATAACCCTGCTCCAAAACAAATTCACCGTGGCAGCAATCAGGAATTTATGACGGCTGTGCAATCTCGCCAAGGCGTTTACTTTCCTTTAGAAACTAACAGTACAGTTGATCTGGGTTCGACGCGGTTGCAGTTGGTGAATGCGGAGATTCCGGTGGTAGAATTGCTCGTGGGCAATAGAACTTGGTTGCTCGTCGGTGAAATGACACCGGAAGCGCAAAAAAAATTGGCAGCAACGGGAACCTTGAAGCCGGCTCAAGTGCTGTGGTGGTCAGGAAAAACCTTGACGGCTGAGTTATTGGGCGCAGTGGGGCCGCAAGTGGCGATCGCATCTGCTGACGAAATCGACCCAGAAACCGCTGCCCAACTACGCCAAAGCAAAACCCAGATCTTCTGGACAGGGCGCGACGGAGCTCTCCAGTGGACTCCAGCAGGGGGATTTAAGACCACTTTGGAATCTGAAGAAAATCAAACTTCTTTTTTATAAAGATTTACAATCTGGCGCACTGTGCGGTAAAATACTTTTAGCTCGCATCTCAAGTCAATTGGAGAGGTGGCAGAGCGGTTGAATGCGGTAGACTCGAAATCTACTTTAGGGGTAACTCTAACGTGGGTTCAAATCCCACCCTCTCCGTACATCTAAGCGTCAAGCGTCAAGCGCGCACCTTATTAATGTAGGGTGCGCGCTGCGTATCTAACCCAAACTTTAATCTAGGGCCGCGCAGCGCACATTATGATGTTAGCGATCGCCCTATGCAACATTAGTTAATTCAAAGAGAGTTTTCAGCTATAAAATTTAACTCCACAATCTCAGTAGCATGATAGCCGTTTTCATGTCGGTAAGGTAGATGCTGAGAATCTCCAGGGAACTCTTAACTCGAAACCGGGAACAAAAACAGGGAATAGTGTTTGTAAAGCAGGAGGTTGCAAACTGCTGTCTCAATCACGAATAAGATGCGGGCGGAGGATGGAGGAATTAGCCTACATTCTGTGTTTTCCTACTCCGTAGTTCCTAGGAAGAAAGATACCCTGTTGCTCGTTCCCTGTTTCTTCTAATAACTGATATCGTAGTTTCGAGGCGGCGCTAATTGCGCTAAAGCCTAGCACGAACTGCTCATACCGGAATAGAAATAACAAACTCCGAACCCTGACCGAGGGAAGAATTGACCACTAATGTACCTCCATGTTTTTCCACCACAATTTGGTGGGCTATAGACAATCCTAATCCGGTTCCTTGACCCACAGACTTGGTGGTGAATAAGTGGTTAAAGATGTTTTCCTTGACTTCCGCTGACATCCCCACTCCATTATCCTTAATGCGAATCAACACCTGATTGTTGGATTCGCTCAGAGCGGTTTGAACCGTGATTTGATTAGGTCTGGCTTTAATTTCCTGAAAACTGCGCTCCTTATTTGACTCCTCCAGAGCGTCAATCGCATTAGCCAGCACATTCATAAACACCTGGTTTAACTGGCCGGGAAAGCATTTCACTAGGGGCAATTTACCATAGTCTTTCACAACTTCAATAGCAGGGCGGAACTCGCTGGCTTTTAAACGGTGCTTGAGAATTAGCAGAGTGCTTTCGAGTCCGTCGTGAATATTGAAAGAAACTGGTCGATCGCTATCAGCCCTGGAAAACGTTCTCAAACTCGTACTGATATTGCGAATGCGCTCGACTCCCTCGTTCATTGAGCTAATCAATTTCGGTAAATCTTCTCGCAAATACTCCAAGTCTATATCCTCAATTTTTTCTTCAATTTTAGCTCCTGGCTTGGGAAAACAATCTTGATAGAGATCGATTAGCTCGAATAAATCTTGTAGATATTCTTGAGCCGGTTGCAAATTGCCGGCGATAAAGCCTACGGGATTGTTAATTTCGTGAGCTACCCCTGCGACTAAATTTCCGAGAGCAGACATCTTTTCACCCTGCACCAATTGCAGTTGCATCTGTTTGAGATCGTGAAGATAAAGCTCTAGTTTTTGGGCATGATCCTGGGATTGCTGATACAGTCGGGCGTTCTGTAAGGAAATTGCAGCTTGCGAGCACAGGATATTGAGGATGGCCACGCGATCGCGCGTGAATACTCCTGTTGCTAAATTATTTTCCAAATACAAAATCCCCATCATTTTCCCTCGCTCGGTGATCGGAGTGCAAAGCAGGCTGTGAGGTTGCTGTTGGATAATGTAGGGGTCAGATGCAAATCTTGGTTGAGTGCTAGCATCATCAAACACTAGGGTTTCTTTTGTACGTTTGACGTAGTTGATCAGGGTTAGAGGAATTACTTCGCTCTCCTCAACCGGAATAGATTGCAGAAGGCAGTCTTGACGGTTTGTGCAGTGGATGTTTATCCTCCAGTTTCCCTCTTCATTCAAAATTAATGCTCCGGTTTGTGCTCCGGCATTCTTCACCACCACTTGCATGACGGTAGTCAGCAATTGATCGAGTTTTATTTCGCTAGAGAGAGCTTGAGAAGCTTTGATAACGGTCGGCAAATCTACTAACCCCCAACTGCTGGTGCTACCGATAAGTGTTCTATTCGCGGTAGATAGGGATGATTCACTATTGCTGGAGGTGTGAATTGTTTCGCTCGGATACTGGCGAGTTGGCTCCTGTTGCAGGATAAAAGCAAGCAATTGGGGATAGCGCTGTTCTAGATGGTCAATCTTTGCTTTTGCTCCCCAACGAGCGTAGGCATAGTAAGCATCAATTAAATAGGGTTTTGCCAGTTTTTCTTTTCCCCATTCTAAGTAGAATTTAGCCGCGAGTTCGTTAGCTAAAGCTTCTTCGTTGACGTATTCGTTTTCTTTAGCAAGTGCGATCGCCTTGTCGTACATCTCGATCGCCTCTATTTTTTCGTCTAAAACCCGATGCCGTTCTGCCTCCACTAGATAGAATTTATGCAGATGATTCATGGGGGCATGATGCGCCCAGTTTTGCATTTTTTCTTGATTAGCTTGTACTCTGTCGAGAAGTTTCTGTTGTTCTGACTGTGGAGTGTCCAAATATACCGCCAACCGCACCAAAGAATCGTAGAAATGGAAAACAGGAACAATGGGCATTCCTATTACTGCATTTAAATAGTTCTCTGCCATAGCGATATTATCAATCGCTTCTGAGTATTTTTCAAACCAATAACAAAGTAAAATCTTGTTTAAATATATGTAGGCAAATCCCGTTTGGTCGTTTGTTTGTTGGTAAAGTGGCAACTTGATATGCTCATCGTAGGCTTCACCCTGGAGAATGCCAGAATTTTTACTTTTACCCAGCATATTCAAGATAGCCTGCCAATGAATTTCTATATAATTAAGCGGTTTTTCTTGCTTAATTTTATCAATAGCATCTCTGTTTCTTGCTATCTCTCTTTCAAGGACAGTCAGTTCTTTGCCACTATAGTAAGCTGAACAGGAATACTGTAATAAATTATAGGCTGCATATTCTATATCTCCTGTCTCCATTCCGCTTGAATAAGCTGACACCAAAGGCTCTAAGGTTTCTCTGAGATGCTCTTTGCAATGTCTGATCAAGAAATTTACTACGAAGGCTGTCTTGGCTTTGATTTCTTTAGAATTTAACTTTGACACTAGACTTAAAGCCAATTGACCGAACTGATAACCTGAATCAATATCTCCCACAACTCCACAAAGAAGAAAACCATAATTGGCGTAAGCAAAGGGAGAAACGGAAGCATTCCCATATTGGAGGGATAATTGTACTTGTTTGCACACAGTCAAAGGCAACAGTGCAGGAGCAGCAAGGTATGCAGTAGCAAAGATACTTGATAAAAGTCTTATGGCTGCTAGTTTATAGGGCTCCCTCATTTGAGGCAGCTCAATTAAATCCTCAATTCGCTTGCCGTTCAAAATTGCCGCGGTTTCCCCTAATGCCTGCCCAATATCAGACGGATTTGGCTCGGAGGGAAACTCTACCCCCAACAGTTTTAAAACTTGTAGTCCCGTATTCAGCGCTTCCTGTAGCTTATTTTGCGCCATATAAGCTTCTATCTGTACTTCATATACCTTCACTTTGTCCAGTAGCATTTTGGCGCAGCTTTCCACCACTGATGCTAATCTATCCATCCGCTCAAAGTCACCGATGAGATATGCGGCCTCTGCTGCTTCGGTATGCAGCGCTAATGTTAGTTCGTATTGATTCTCCCAACTATTTACTGCCACTAATTTTCTGCCCATATTGAAATATTCAACCGCAGCAGAATAGGCAGTAGCAGCTTTGCCTTTCTTTCCGGCAACCAGATTCAACCGTGCTAATTGCTCCCGTTCTGCTTCCTGGGTAATTAGCTCAACTCCCACATTTAAGTGATTGACAATATCAAAGATTCTTTCTTCTCGATCGGCTTCGGGCGTATTCTTTAATAACAGTTGACCAATTTTTAAGTGAGTAGAGCGCTTTTGGTCTTCAGGAATCAGAGAATAGGCTGCTTGTTGGACGCGATCGTGTAAAAACTTATATTTGGGTACTTGGTAGTGGGTAATTGATAATTGGTCAAATTCCTTTCCATTACCCACTACCGACTCGCTATTCCCCTCTGCTTGATAAAACTTGTAAACCTCGCTAACAGGTAAAATTAGTCCTTCTTGCAGCGCCTTCCATAGAGCTGTTGCGGTTTCTACTGGCGAATTCTCATCAACAATGGCTAACGTCGCCAAATCGAACTGATTGCCAATACAAGCGGCTAACTTTAAAACTTCCTGTGTCCGGGTTGGCAACTTTCGCAACTGAAGTGCCATGAATTCTACTACATCATCCGTTAGTGCCAAGGTTCGCACTCGGACGATATCGCACTGCCAATACCGAGCTTCAAAATTAAATTCAATTAGCCCATCTTCATGCAAAGATTTGAGGAATTGTGTGCTAAAAAATGGATTGCCTACAGTTTTCTGATAAACGAGTTCTGTTAAAGGCAGAGCCAACGCTGTAGAACAAGCTAGAGTATCGGCAACTAAACTATTTACGTCTGCTCGATCGAGGGGAGCTAAGGTAATAGTATTCACCTTTGCTTCAGTTTTTTGAATATCTGCTAACGTCAGCATTAATGGATGCGCTGGAAACACTTCGTTATCCCGATAAGCTCCAATTAATAGGAGATAGCGGTTATCAGTAGCACTCATCAGCAGTTGAATTAATTTTAAAGATGCTGAGTCTGCCCATTGCAAATCATCCAAGAAAATTACTAAAGGGTGTTCTTTTGTTGTGAAGACTTGAATAAAATTTTCAAACAACAAATTGAAGCGATTTTGTCCCGCACTGCCCGAAAGTTCTGGGGCTGGCGGTTGTTCTCCTATAATTTTTTGTAGTTCGGGAATGACTTCAACTATCACTTGAGCGCTATCGCCTAAAGCTGTTAAAATTTCTAATTTCCACTGCTCGATTTTTGCATCTGTTTCCGACAGCAATTGCCCCATTAAATCGCGAAAAGCTTGAACAAATGCTGAAAAAGGCAGGGTGCGTTGAAATTGGTCAAACTTGCCTTTAATAAAGTAGCCACGCTGCCGGACAATGGGTTTGTGAACTTCGTTGACAATAGCGGTTTTGCCAATGCCGGAGAAACCGGCAACGAGCATCATTTCGGTGCTTCCGGCACTCACGCGGTCAAATGCTTCTAGGAGGGAGAATACTTCGCTTTCTCTACCGTATAATTTTTCGGGGATAGTAAAGCGATCGCACAAATCTCGCTCCCCTATGGTAAAGTTAGTCAGCGCTCCTGTCTCTTGCCACTCGGATAAACAAGTTTCCAAATCAAACTTGAGTCCTAGGGCACTTTGATAGCGAGCTTCCGCATTCTTCGCCATCAGTTTGCTGACAATCTCCGACAGCACCAATGGAACGCTCTGGTTAACAATTGAGACTGGGATAGGTTGTTTGGCAAGGTGGCAGTGTACCAAATCCATTGGGTCATCCGTCTGAAAGGGTAACTTTCCTGTTAGTAATTCGTAAAATGTGACTCCCAGCGAGTAGAAATCTGTGCGGTAATCAATGCCTCGGTTCATTCGCCCAGTTTGTTCGGGAGATATGTAGGGTAAGGTGCCTTCAAGGACGTTGGGATTTTGAATTTCTTGGGTTTCGCGGGGTAGCAGGGAAGCGATGCTGAAGTCAATCAGCTTGACTTCTTTGCTGCTGGGGTTAATTAGAATGTTGGCGGGTTTGAGGTCTTTATGGATGACATGATGGCGATAAAGTCCGTCGAGCGAGTTAGCAATTTGAATTGCAATGGGAAGAAACTCGTTAACGGGCAATCCTTCTAGGGGTTCGTTGCTAGCGGATGTTAGAAGATCGAGGTAGCTACTTAAGGAAATGCCGCCAAAGTCTTCCATCACCAGAGCATAGTGGTTATGGTAAGTCTCCAGGCTGTATGCCTTGACACTGCCGGGGATCTCTAAGTTTTTAGCAATGATGTACTGGTTGCGGAAGTGAACCAGTTCGTTGAAGCGGGGAAAGTCATTTCGCAGCACTTTAATCACGACGGGCTGCCCATTTGAAGTGCGAATGCCACGATAAACTAGAGTTCGATTTCCTGCGTATATTTGCTCGTTAATGTGATATCCTAGAAAAAGATTTGTGATGTCAGCCATATCTACGTATTCCTACTGTTTTTGTCAAGCCTGAAACTTTTTAGAGTTACTATCTACTATTTTCCCTCGCTCTGCTGTAGTATTCAGTGAATTACATTTTTCTTAATATACTTGGTCGCTCTACTGATGAAAGCAGGAGTTTAAAACAAGAGTTGAATTGTTTATGTAAGAGCTGTTTATACTTGAGTTAAGACTAAGTAGAAAATGAACAAAGCTAAGGCTGATTGAAGGACAGCAGTTGAGAGAAAAGGAATTGAAGAGGCTAATCAGGTAATTAAAAGTATTTGTGAAACCTATGCTTGTATGCGATCGCCTATTAAATCTAATGTCCAGTTTGGCTCCGAATTTAATCTCATCAATACAATTCGGGCGACTCTGCATTTAAAGCAAGAAGCAGAGGAAATCGAGTTTGTGCGCCCGATGGCGAATCGGTAGAGAGTCATAGTCTCCAAGCCGAATTATTTGTCCAGATGCAACAACAAGCTGACCCACTCTAATAAGTGAATCAGGCATTTAATGCCAAAATGCAGAAGCAGACTCTGGAATTAGCCCAAGTCAATTATATTTTGGCACTCACATACTTACCAATTACACATTACCCATTACCCCTTTGATGGTTTCACTTCCAATACCTGCGCCAGTGAAACAAATTCTCCCACAAATTCTGCATAAAAGTGTTGCTGCCCAAGCGCTGCGACTCCCAAACAGCAGCAGTTTGACCGTTAATTGCCGAAAAACTCGACCAAATATAAGGAAGTTCGGCGATCGCCTCAACCTTCATTCCGTGACGCACAGCCAAGGCGATCGCGTGAATCAACTCAGCAGCTTGCGGCCCCACAATACTCGCTCCCAAAATCTCCCCGTTGCGACGCCCGACAATCTTACAAAAACCAGTTGTATCCCCGGACATTTGAGCTCTTTCAACATTCTTGAAATATTCCCGACAAACAATAAGATCGTCTCCAAAACGGCGCCTTGCTTGTGCTTCAGTCAAGCCAACCCTCGCCAACTGCGGGTCAGAAAAAATCGCCCAAGGAATCCCGCGATAATCTATTTGAAACATCGGCAAAAACAAAGCATTTTTCACAGCAACCGCAGCTTCGAAATTAGCGATGTGAGGGAACGGATAACCCCCAGCAAGATCGCCGATCGCGTAAATGCGGCGATTAGTTGTTTGCAGCTTTTCATTTAAAATTACCCCCCGATCGCTGAATTTAACCCCAGCCGCTTCGAGATTTAACGATGAAAAATTGTGTCCTCTACCGGCGGCCAGAAAAATCTCCTCAGCTTCGATCGCCCTTGGCCCTGCTTGAATCCACTTTTTACCCTCAATCACCCTCGCTTGAGTCACCTCAGTAGCAGTTAGAATCCGCACTCCCTCAGCTTCCATTGCAGCTTGAACTAACCCAGCAGCCTCCCGGTCTTCTTTAGCCAAAATGTGCGAACTTTTCACCACCAAAGTGACAGCAACCCCCAGCCGAGCAAAAGTCTGACCCACTTCGACACCGCTGGGATCGGCGCCGATTACAGCCAAACTTTTAGGCAACTGTGGAAGTTGTGCTAATTCCGCGACAGTTTCCGAAGTAAAAAAGCCAGCAGATGAAAGTCCTTCAATATTGGGAATCGCCGGCAGAGTTGGACAAGCCAGCAAATAACAGATCGATCGCAATTTTCGCCCGCCGACAACAAAAGCTAAATCCGGTTTCGCCACAAACTCGCCGCTGCCAAAAATAACATCGACACCGCGAGCAGCCAAAACGCCGATATCATCAATTTCTGACAAATTAGAAACAACAGCCTCGGCCCACTTTAGAACCCCGCCAAACCCCAATTTCATCGGCATAGAGGAATTAGCGACTTCCCAGCGAACCCCCAACTGCTGGCGGCTGATCTGCTGGGCAAAACGAGCAGCCTCCCTCAAAGTTTGGCTGTATCTCAAACCAAGGTCGATCGACTCTTTCCCCCCAGTCGGCAAATCTTGCGAATTACTTAGCGGTTCCACCAAAGCAACGCGAGCCGGGAAATTAGTTGCAGTCAAAGCAGCATAGCGTCCGGCCGGAGTTCCACCAATAATCACTAAATCATAATCAAGCATAAATAAAAAAGTCAGTAGTCAGTTGCTAATTGCTAGTTGCTAGTTGCTAGTTTTTTGTTATTTGCTATTTGTTATTTGTTATTTGTTAAGTACACGGACAGAATTAATTACACAAAATAGAATCTGAAATTCTCTTCCTATGAGCCTTACAAAATTATATCTGTGTAAATATTTCTGTTTGTGTACTTATTTGTTGTAAACAGTCAACAGTCAACTGTCAACAGTCAACTGTCAACAGTCAGCTAACTAATAACATCCGCAAGTCCAGCAATCAGCCGCAGATTGTCCGCCCTGGAGCGCACAGCTACCCGAAAAAACCGATCGCCCAACTCAGGAAAACTCAAACAATCCCGAATCAAAATCCGGTGTCGTTCCAAGAGACTTTTTTGAATCAGAGAAACCGACATCGACGACTCAACCAACAAGAAATTAGCCGCCCCGGCAAAAGGCTGTAAACCCGGTAAATTAGCCAAACCCTCAAATAGCTCTCGGCGAGCAACAGGCAGCCAATCCCAGGTTTGCCGCTCAAAAGCCGCATCTCGAACCACAGCACCAGCAGCAGCAGCAGCCAAAGCATTCACAGGCCAAGGATCGCGCAGCAACTGCCAGCGGCGCAGAATATCGGGATGGGCGATCGCACAGCCCAACCGCAGTCCCGGCAGAGAATAGAATTTAGTGAGCGATCGTAAAATCACCAAATTCGGAAACTCCTCAACAGCATCGATCAAAGTTTCCTGCTCAGAAGGCGGTAGAAAGTCCATAAAGGCCTCATCCACCACCACCATACCTAACTGCTTCACATAAGGCAAAATCGCCTCCCTAGCAAACAGCAAACCCGTAGGATTGTGCGGGTTGTTCAGGAGCAAACCTCGTCGAGAGGGGGCATCGAGAGCAAGAGGAACCGGGAGACGGACAGAAGGGGAGACAAGGGAACGGTTAGAAACCGACAAATCATCGGTTACTAACTCATTTCCTGCCCCAGCGTCCAACGATTTCAGTTCCAACTGAGATGTTGCACCATCCTCAATTACTTGTTTAGGAACAGGCATCTTGCCTGTTCCACAAGAAAATTCATCTCTTGTGGAATGGGCATCTTGCCCGTTTTTGACAATGGTGCAAGATTGGAGATCCAAAGGACATTTCAGCACCTGCGCGCCGAAAGCAGAAAGAGCCCGCCCGTAATCGCCAAAAGCCGGAGTCACCAAATAAGTCGCCTCCAGCTTCGACAAATCCCAAGCCGCCCAAGTCAACAATTCCGCCGAACCATTCCCCGGCAAAATCCAATCCCGGTCAACATTCAATGCCTCCCCCAAAGCAGTCCTGAGATCCCCATAATCCGGGTCTGGGTAAGCCGTCAGACTGCTCAAGTGAGCTTGAATCGCATTCAAGGCCGACTCAGGAGGGCCCAAAGGACTGATACTGGCAGAAAAATCGACAATAGCAGAGGCAGGGCAGCCTGCCAGTGCAGCTGCCCAAGCTAAATTCCCACCGTGTACAGGCCTAATCAAGACTCAGTTCGCCAGCTATTCCGCGTTTTTCGGCGGTGCAACTCTGTCCTTAAACAACTTCCCTGCGGAAAATGCAGGAACTCGAGTTGCCGGGATTTCCATCTTGTCGCCAGTTTTGGGATTGCGACCCTCGCGGGCCTTGCGTTCCCGCGACTCAAACGAGCCAAAACCGACCAGCGTTACCTTGTCGCCGTCGGAGACAGCTTCCATGATTGCTTCAAGGGCGGCACTCAAAACAGCATCTGCCTGTTTTTTCGTCACGCTAGCCTTTTCCGCCACTGCATCAACCAATTCACCTTTGTTCATTGCGAACTCCTTCTGGATTTGCAAAATTACGTTAAACAGAGTTAGTTCAACTATTAGCTGTGAGTTATCAACTGGATTGAGGTGTGGATTGGGAGGTTTGGGTGGTTCCCGATTGCTCCCGTCCGCTTCCCCTAATCACAACTCCTGCTGAATACCAATTACCCTAGGGTAATTGGTCAGAAAAGGAATTTTTGTTTCTAACTGCTGAAAACCCCACAGCATCTAATTTTCACTGCATTATTCTAAAGTCTTGCCGACCGTTATGGATCGGTGGAACCTTTAATTTATATGGAACTTGCTAATTTTTTTTAATTAATCCCAAAATTTAGGTAAAAAAATACCACCTTGGAGAGAAGATTTCTCGCGTCGGTGGATTTGAAAGCACAAAAGGAGAAATAGAAGGAATAAAATGTCATTTGTCAAGGGCTAAAGGAAAAGTTTTTCCTTCTTCCTTATTTCTTTCCCCTCTTTCTTTCCCCCGTGGGGCAGGGCTGTTTCATTCTCCCCAAACCCGCCAGGGACTGAAGTCCCTGTCTCCTAGCTGAAGTCGTCTGATGACGACTGAAAGAGTGATTTATAGTCCTCTTTCATAGAACTTATGAGTTCTTTAGTCCTCTTTTAGAGGACTATAGCTTTGAGCCAGGGGTTTCAACCCCTGTGGGACTGTCGGACTCAGGGGAAAGAGCGTGGAAAGTTGACAGCCAGGCATTTTTCCTTCGTTCCTATTGTCTCGGTTGGACGGGCTGACTGCGCTGCAACAGTTGGCGGGCGTCGGGACTGATGTTGTTTTGGTAGCCAAAGTTCGATCGATCGCTATCATCCAAAATCTGCGGTGTCAGCAATACAATCAACTCTGCCCGCTGGTTAGCCTTATTGGTACTCCTGAATAGCGAACCGATAATCGGCAAATCTCCCAAAATCGGAATTTTGTTCGCTGTAGTCCGTTCTTCGTCTCGGATAATCCCCGAAACAATCAAAGTCTGACCGTCCCGCAGGCGAATTAGCCCCGATTGCAACGAGCGCTCGCCCAGCAGCCTGATCTGATTGGTGTTCGCGCCTGTGGCCAGGTTTTGAACGCCGCCGGGTGTCCTGATAATCGGGTTCACCCGCAGAGAGACAAAGCCATTATCGTCAACCCGGTCGATCGCCACCCCCAACTGCAAACCAGCCCTGTCTTTGACAGCCGTCACAGTTTGGGTACTTGTATTTCCGGTAGTCTGCGTTTGGGACGTGATGTTAGTGATCACCTCATCAGTAATATTCACATTCGCCGTTTCTCCTTCTTGAACCACCAGAGTCGGATCGGTCAGGATTTTGGCATTCTGGCTCAGAATAGTGGCCTGCAACGCCGACAGGAACCTCCTCGGATACTGGAACAGCGGGAACAGGCCGAAAGCTGCACTTCCTGAAGCGGTTGCCGAGCCAGGCTCGTAATCCGTAAGTCCAACTCGCGAGGGGTCATTAGTAACTGGGGCTGTCGGCTGGAGGAACACACCTTTGCCGGGGCCTTCGAGACCTTGACCTGTAAACGGCACGATACGCCGGCCGTTCGCATCGTAGAAAGGCGCGTCCCTGTATACTTGGGGAATGTCTCGGTTCTCAATAATCGGCCGATTAGCTATGCCACTACTTACATCCTGGCCAGTGGGCGGATTGATACCACCAAAATTGAGACTTGCAGCCCCATTGTCATTGACGAAGAAATTGTTATTAATCCCGAAAGAGAAACTGCTGTTGGTGGTGTTGTTTCCCAATAAGTTGATATCGATCACCTTGACGTTGACAGCGACTTGACGACGACGCAAATCTAGCTGTGTCAAGAAAGCCACAGCCATGTCAACTTTGCGCGGGTCGCCCACCAAAGTGATGGAATTGAGCCTCGCATCCGCCAGCACCGACAGTCCCCTCAGCAAGAGCGGCCCAGTGCCTTGGGTAGCGCCGATCGCCTTAATGTCCGGTTCCCTAATTTCCACATCCCGCGCCGCATTTCCCTGGCCCACGCTTTGAATCGTCACCCGAGTAATCGGCAGTTGACTTTCCGCGCCTTGAGCGCTCAAAAAGTTAGCTGCATCCGTAGAGCGAACTTGATTGAGCCGCAGAGTCCGAATGATAATATTGCGCGAGTCGATCGGCAAGCTAGTCCCTACAAAAATCGTCCGCCCCTGGCGGTTAGCTTGCAATCCGCTGAGCCGCAGCACGTAATTAAAGACATCTTGCACCGACTCATTTTCGATGTCCAAAGAAATCTTCGGCCCTTCATCTGAACCGGAGGCTCCCGGCTGACCAGGCACTGCGGGCTGCCCGGCTTGACCAGGGGCCCCGCCACCTGTAAAAGCAATGTTCAAGCCCGCAGCACGGGCCAGCAGAGCCAGAACGTCCCGGACTGGGGCATCCCGTAAGACCAAGCGGGGGATGCGTTCTCCCGAACTCAGTTCAATATTTCCCACGCCAGGGGCGATGTTAGACACTGCGATATCTCCCAAGGGCGGAGCAACTGCCCGCGGTAGGAAAGGCGCAGCCTGATTTGCCTGGGGTTGTATTTCGCTGGGGAGGGGCGGGCGATCGTTTCTGGTAACAGTAATTTCGGGATTTGGCAGCAGCACGCCTGGGTTTTGCGAGGTGCGGACTTGGGGAGCGGGCCGGGGAGCTGTTTGGCTCAGCGGCAGTCCCGGAGGCGGCGGGGGTAAAGTTTGGGCAGACTGTGCTGTACCGCCCTCTCCTGCAACGCTGAGAACGATGCTTTGGCCTTGTCCTGGCACAATTTGTCCGTTGGGAACTCCGTTTGTGCCGGCTACCACAACGCGGATGCTGTTAGCCTCTACCTGGCTGATTTCTACTGAAGAAATTCCCGGAGCGGGGTTATCTTGACGGAAGCTGTTGCCTTGTGGCAAGCGAAGCTGGGTGTTGATAATGGTGGCTTGGTAAGTATTGCCGTTATTGATGGCGAAAACTTGCGGGCGATCGCCCTTTTCTGTCGCCATCACAATATTTACGCCATTATTGCCTTGACTTACTTGCACTCCTGTGACTTGAGTCGGCGCTGCCAAGACGGGGGCTTGGGTGATCAGAACTCCTGCAACGCTGCATAAGAGTCCTCCACTTAACCGTAGATGCTGTTTCACGTTCTCTCCTCAACTACACTTTGTTATTTGTTGTCCGCAGTCTTTTGTCGCTAGCTGCTAAACTGACTAAAATATTCTCGATTCGAGCCTTTTTAAAGGAAGAAGTTATGCCCTTTTCGATTTGCGATTTTCGATTGGGAATAACAGATGACATAAGGGTTAGAAGCTATCCTACAGCAATCCTCGCATCATTTGTGGATTTCTTACTCCCTCCCCCCGGGTTCGGGGAGGGTTGGGGTGGGGTCAAAAAATTACGACTCCCGCAAGGATTGCTATACAGTTCCATTAATTTTTGAGACGGGTATTAGAAGAAATTAGGTTGTAGAGCCAATTGTTGATTGCCATATAAAAAATAATTTTCTGGCACTCATATTTTTTTGACTTCTACCTTCAATCTTCCCATTTCAACCTTCTGCCTTCTGCCTTTTTGTGAAAAAGCTAGTTTGGAACAATAGCTAATATCTACCCGCCCAACTACCGCTACTTAGCACCAGGGCTCGGAGCCGGAGTTGGCGGTTTTTCTTCTTGCTTTAACGGCAGCAGTGCGTGCAAGTCAAAAGCAGTTTTAATTTTAGTTGGTGGCTGCTCCACAGGAACTATTTTCCCTTTCAAAAAGTCAACTTCAATTGGCTGATTTGATGCTAGCAATTCAGATTTCAAATTCCTAACTACCAACAGCGACTGCATCAATTCCAAGTTACGCATAAAATTGCGGGTTTGAGCGAAAGTGCCTTCAAACTCTACCTTAAATTTTTTGCGTCTGAGCTTGCCAGCCAGGGACGGCCCGAAGGAGGTATCTGCCAGAATATCAGGGTCTGGAGCTCCCGGCGCGGCGGTTGCTGCTGCTGGGGGCATATCCGGCTCAAACTTGGTAATTTTAGCCTTGAGGTCATCTCCTTGCACGCCGGCGTTGATTCTATTAACGAGTTGCGTCATGTCAAGCAAAAGCGTGTTGGCGCTGGCGTCGCTGGCAAACATTGCCGTCACGTTAGCCCGGCGCTGTTTTGCTTCTTCTTGCTTTGCTTCTGCTTCTGCCTTTCTTTGAATTTGAGTTTGCAATTGCAGTTGCGTTTGCTTGCTTTCGCTAAGTTTTTGCTTGAATTCGCCGCTTTTTTGGAATTCTGGAAGTACGAACTGGTAGCCAAGGCCGCCGGCAATGAGGAGGCCGAGAACCGCGATTCCGATTGCTTGGGCTTGGGGTGTCAGCTTAATGCCGAATATTTCCTGAGCCCCTGTCTCTTCTGCTTGTGCGCCGCTGGGAATAAACTGATTGGCTGTCATTATTTTTTCACCTCTGGTTTTTGTGTTTCTAGCACTCCTTTTTCTTGAAGTGTTTCTATCCGTATTGCTAGCCCGTCTGCTTGCTTGCTGCGGAGCTCGGGGAGCAACTCGGAGGCTCCCGTCGGGCTGAGCGTCGTTTCAATTTTATATTCCACCACCGGTCGCAGTTTGGGAAGTTCTGGTGGTGCTGCGTTTTGGTTACGCACTTGTAATTGTGCGGGGTTGTTTTTTAATGTGGCCGCTATCAGTTTGGTATCGGTGTTAAGGAAGAAAGGAGAGCGCTGGACTAGCAACATAAAGTCGTTAACTTGAGCAAAGGTACTGGCTATCCCTGAAATTTGTACTTTTGCTGCCTGCTGCGGGACGACGGGCGGGGGGGGAGCGGCAGCCGGGGTAGGGCTGGCTGGGGACGGACTCACCCCTGGGGACGGGCTGGCTGCGGGGGTGGCTGCGGGGGGTGGGGGTGCTGCTGCAACGGGGGAGGGACTCGGGTCGATTTGCTCGATTTTGCCAATTTGCACTCCCGCCGGAGTACGGGCACTGAGGTCTTGCAGCATCGCCGACCAAGGTTTAATTTGGTCGAATACTCCAGCTAATGCTTTGTATTCGGCGGTAACTTTGTCGGTTTCGGCGTTGATGGCTTTGATGGTGCTGGCTTGAGTGTTTAACTTGGCCAGTTCTTGGTCCATGGCTGCTTGTTGTGTGGCCAAGTTGTTATTGTCGTTAGTCGCCCACCACCAGGCGCCCATGACTGCGGCGTTGATGCCAAGGGCAAACAGCACCGCCCCAAATATGGGCAGTTGGTCTTTGGCTCCACCGGAACTTTTTTTAGCTGAGCTTTTGGCTGCTGTGACTGGTTTGTAGTCCGGACGGTCGTTGAGAAAATTAATATCTAGGCTGTACATGGCTTCACTCGTTTTTATAGCAGAAGGAAGAAGGCAGAAGGCACAAGGTATAAGGTATAACGCAGGAGATAGAAGGTAGAAGGTAGAAGGAAAAAGTGATCTACCGCTTATGTTTCAGCAATTAAGAAGGTTCTAACAGTCTTGGCTGTTGCTATAGATTTAAATTTGAAATTTGAGATTTTAGACTGAACCCAAGATTGCTGGTAGAAGTGAAGGATTTATTTAGGGAAGAAAGAAACAACTTGCTGCCTTCTACTGAAGGAAGGGGCTGCTTCTACCTCAGATATATTCTACCTTTTACCTTCTACCTTCTACCTCCAATATTTTACCTTCTGCTTTCTGCCTTCTTCTTTTGGCAGGGGTTTTTACCTAAAATTCTCAAATCGGTTTTTCTCTCATCTAAAACTGTTAGTTCACATAACCTCCCTTAGTCCTAAACCTAGGGCGACTCCTAAACCTGCTCGCTGTTCTGGGGTAATTTCTTGGCTGATTTCGAGTCCTAGGGTTTCGATGGGATCGACTTGAGATGCGGGCAAGCTTAATCTTTGCATAAAAAATTCGTCTAGTTTGCCGATCGCAGCTCCCGGGCCTGCTAGCAGCAGTTGCGCTACTTCGAGTTCTTCGCTCTGGTTGAGGTAAAAGTCTACTGAGCGGCGCAGTTCGTCTGCTAGTTCTCCCAATACTTTAATCATCGCATTTGTGCCGGGATTGGCGTCTCCCGATGCGCCCATTGTATCTGTGACTGGCAGGGTCATGCCTTGCAGTTCGCTGGTGTCTCTGGTTGGCGGCAGGTTCATGGCTTGGTTGAGGGCGGTCTGGATTTGGTAGGTGCCGATCGGGATGGTACGGTTGAACTGAGGTATACCGTCCACTACTATAGCTAACTCGGTGCTGTCAAATTCTATGGCGGTGAGAACTGCGGCTTCTTGGGAGGAAAATTGTTGCAGTTGTTCTTTGAGGGTGCGGATTAGGGCAAAACTGGTTACTTCTAGTACGTCTATAATCAGTCCGGCTTCTTTGAAGGTTTCGATGTATGTGTCGGTAACTTCTCGGCGGGTGGCTACTAACACGACTTGCACTTTTTCTACTCCGTCGTCATCTACAAAAAGGCCTATTTTTTGATAGTCTACGTCGGCGTCTTCTCTGGGAAACGGCAAGTACAGTCCTGCTTCTGCGTTCATGTAATCCCTCAGTTCTTCTTCGTTGAGCTCTGCGGGAACAGGGATTAAGCGGATGACGGCTTCGCGGCCGGGAATGGCTGTGGCTACTCGCTTGGCTTTGATTTTGTTTTCGGCGAGGACGGCTTTTATTAGTTCTGCCATTCCTGGCGGATCTACTATTTGTCCTTCTTGTACATAGTCTTCTGGAACTTCTATTGAGGCTAGGATGCCTAATTTTAATGCCTGAGCTTTCTTTTCGAGCTGAATGATGTTGATGCGGTCTGGGGCTATTTCGATCCCGATTCCTGGCTGGCGTTGGGAAAGTAGACCTTTGAAAAAGTTAACCATGTGATTGGGTCGTCGGTAATTGCTATTTTTTTCTTTTGTAGTTGGCCAGCCTGATTCAGCGCGCAGGCGTGTTGGAGGGTTGGGTTCCAACTGCCGAAAGAGAGCTGTAATCTCGGTATCCCGCCGTAGCTACGCAGCTCGGTCTGTGTTGCGCGATCGCTAGTTCCGATTTTATGCTATCCAATTTACTTGACAATAGCTATTCTGCTGCGAATGTCAATAAATTCCAGCTCGATCGACCGAAAACCTGTCGATTTTGCACAAAAACAGACTATCTCGCTCGGGGGCCCGGCTACAAAACTCTCTCTCGCACTTGATCGCGCTTGATTCGGGCGATTCCCTCCGGGATAGCTTCGCTTCACGCTTTTTTGTCTAACGGTTCCCATAACTCTCAAATTTTATTCTATGAAACGTAAATCTTGGCAACTGTTTGCTGTTTTTGGGTTGGTGGGGCTGCTGCTGGCTGCTGTGGTAAGTTGTGGCAAGCCTGCTGTTAATTCCCAGGCCAATAATACGCAGGAAATCGAGTTCTGGACTATGCAGCTTCAACCTCAGTTTACTGAGTATTTCAACAAGACGATCGCTGGTTTTGAAGCCGAAAATCCGGGGGTGAAGGTGCGCTGGGTGGACGTTCCTTGGTCGGCGATGGAAAGCAAGATTTTGGGGGCTGTTTCGGCGAAAACTGCGCCGGATGTGGTTAACCTGAATCCCGATTTTGCTTCGCTGTTGGCGGGACGCAATGCTTGGCTGGATTTGGATTCTCGGATTCCGCAGCAAGTTCGATCGCTCTATCTCCCAAATATCTGGAAAGCTAGTGTACTCGACGGCAAGACTTTTGGCATTCCTTGGTATCTCACGACTGGGGTGACAATTTACAATACGGAGTTGTTAAAGAAGGCGGGAATTGCTAAGCCTCCTGCTACTTATGCCGAGTTGGCGACTGTTGCGAAACAGGTGAAGGAGAAGACTGGTAAGTTTGCTTTTTTTGTGACTTTTGTGCCGGAAGATTCGGCGGAGGTTTTGCAATCTTTCGTGCAGATGGGCGTGCCTTTGGTTGACGCTAAAGGCAAGGCTGCTTTTAATACTGCTAAGGGCAAAGCTGTTTTTCAGTATTGGGTTGATTTGTACAAGGGCGGACTTTTGCCGCAGGATGTTTTGGTGCAGGGACATCGCAGGGCGATCGAGCTTTATCAAGCTGGGGAAACTACTTTTTTAGCTTCCGGACCTCAGTTTTTGAAGGCGATTGCTGAGAATGCGCCGAGTATTGGTGCTGTTTCGGCTGCTGCGCCTCAAATTACGGGGGAAACAGGTAAGAAGACTGTGGCGGTGATGAATTTGGTTGTGCCCCGCGACAGCAAGCGCCCTGATGATGCTATCAAGTTTGCTTTGTACGTGACTAATTCTCAAAATCAGTTGGCTTTTGCAAAGGCTGCTAATGTTTTGCCTTCTACGGTTGAGGCTTTGCAGGACGATTATTTTAAGAGCGTTCCGACTGATGCTCCAGCAGCCGATCGAGCTCGGGTTGTTAGTGCTTCTGGGTTGAGTTCCGCCGAGCTATTGATTCCGCCTTTAAAGGATGTTAAGAAGTTGCAAAAGGCGATTTATGACAATTTGCAGGCGGCAATGTTGGATGAGAAGTCGGTAGACCAAGCTGTGGCTGATGCGGCTAAGGCTTGGGATCAAAGGTAGTTTTTAGTTGAAGCTGGGGCGGAATCTTTTTGAGATCGCCCTTGCTTTTTTGGGCTAGTTGACGTATTTTTAAATAATGGGAATCTGTGCCGCCATATATAAGCAGATATCAGCTTTTAAGTTCTTATCGAATGATGAAATTACCGCCTCTTCACAACGCGGAGTCGGAGGAGAAATCTGGATAAGTCAATCTGGACTATTTTAGAGGTAAATGTTTGTAGATAAGAACGATCGCTCATCCCAAAAAACTGGTTTCTTTATCCCGTGCGATAGCCTTTATCAATTCAGCTTGATTGATGATTTGTAGGAATATAGCCTCAATTTCTCAAATATTCAGAAATTTGACTTGTGTTAAAATCAAAGCTCTGATCGGAATAGGAGAAAATTCTTATGCCAGCGATGACACTCAAAGATTTAAACCAAGTTCAAACCCTTTTTTCCGAAGCGGGTTTAGATTACAAAATTGAACTAGAAGACGGGAGACTTTCAATTGTGGGGCCATCAGACATCGTATCCAGTGAAATCAGCAGTATTTTGATTCGCTTGCTGGGTAACTGGGTTTATCCCCGTCGCTTGGGGAGAGTCTTTGACTCCGCAGGCGGTTTCATCATGCCGGATACGAATGTCAAAGCACCGGATGTTTCTTTTGTGCGCGCCGCCCGCTTGCGCCAAAGTCCGCGTTATTTTGGAGAACTTGTCCCCGATTTGGTGGTTGAGATTAAATCTTTGAGCGATCGCATTAAGCCTATAGAAACCAAGGTTTTGAAGTTTATAGAATTGGGTGCGATCGTCGGAATTCTGATCGATCCTGATGAAGAAACCGTGACTATTTATCGCTCTACAGGTGAACCGACTGTTTTAGGAAATGGCGATATCTTAACATTAGCAGAACTTTTTCCCGGTTGGGAATTGCCCGTTTCGGAATTGTGGCCTCCTATCTTTACGGAGGAAGAAACACAATTCTGATGCGTTTAAGCTTGGGATTGTTGTTGTTGCAGAAAATAGCCGACGAGATAAAGGGAACCGCAAAGTATTGTTAGGTTGTCACCTGTAACAGCAGCATCTAAAGCTGTTTTTAAGTCGGAGAAGGCTTGACAGAGACTTAATTCGAGGCAGATAGTTTGAGCTAGGGTGGCTAATTCTGCGGGGGATGATGATTTGGGATCGGGTACCGGTACTAGGTAAAGTCGATCGCCCTTTTTGAGTAATGCTTTCAAAATATCATCGCAGTCTTTAGTCGTAAGAATGCCGATTACCCAGTTAATCGGTGACGGGTGATTGTTCAGGTGATCGACATATTCACGCAGGGCGATCGCTGCGGCGGGGTTGTGCGCGCCGTCAATTAATATATTGCGGTTTTTCCAAGTTGTCTGCTGGAGTCTTCCGGGCCATTGGGTTTTGGCGATACCGTTTTCGATGGCGGTTGGGGAAATTTGCCATCCTTGGTTTTGGAGAGTTTGCAAAGTTGCGATCGCAATTGCTGAATTCATTAGTTGAATTTTTCCCAGCAGCGGCAATTGATATTTTATTTTAACCGCATTTTGATTTAACTGATATTCTGCGAATCCTTGTCCTAAATCTATCGCGGGTTTTACCCAAGTTGCCGGACAGTCTAATTCTTGAATGCGTTTTTCTACTACTATTCTAGCTAATTCTGGCAATTCTCCGATAACTGCCGGACATTTTGCTTTAAGAATTCCCGCTTTTTCCCCAGCAATATCGGCGACAGTGGGGCCGAGTATTTGCCAGTGGTCAAGGCTGATAGAAGTGATGACGCTAGCGAGAGGTGTTTCGCAAACGTTAGTCGCGTCTAATCTACCGCCCAATCCAGTTTCTATGACTGCAATATCTGCTTTTTGTTGGGCGAAATACAGCCAAGCTGCGGCGGTGATTATTTCAAATTGAGTCGGAGTTTCGGTGGTGTTTTCGGTGGCGGCGACAACTCGTTCTAGACACTGTTGCAATTCTGTTGGGGAAATCCGTTTTTGGTTGATGCAAATTCTTTCTGTCCAATCGATTAAGTGCGGGGATGTGTAGCGTCCAACTCGATAGCCTGCTTCTGTTAGTACGGAAGAGAGATAAGCGCAAACGGAACCTTTGCCATTGGTGCCGGCAATGTGGATAATGGGTACTTGTTGGTGGGGGTTGTCTAGTTTTTGGAGAAGTTGGTGAATTCTTTCTAGGCCAAGATGGACGCCGAAGTGTTGGTAAGATTGAAGGATGGAGTTTGCATTCATTAAGGATCTCTGCTATGATGAACTCTGGTTTAATTGGGTTCTCTATTTTTTATAGCCAATGACTAATATACTGGAAGCGATCGCTACAATTATTAATCACCCTATACCTGACTTACTCAGTTCTAAAGCATTCGAGTCTTTTGTCAAGGATGCTTTTGCCAATACTATAAATGAACCGGAACCCAGCAAACATGAAAAGTACGATGAAGTATTTTCTTGGAATCGTAGCAATCAGAGTAATCCTCCAAATTTAATGCTCAGAAATGGCGATGTCATAGAAGTCAATAAAATAAAAACTTTCAGCGGTCGGATTCAATTAAATAGTTCCTATCCCAAATCAAAATTATTTTCTGACAATCCACAAATTACCTTAGCTTGTCGTGAGTGTGAAACATGGACGGAAAAGGATATTCTTTATGCAATTGGAGTCACCAGTAAGGACAATACAAAAGAAAATATGAAAAGCCTATGGCTTATTTATGGTGACTGCTATGCTGCTAGCCCAGAATATTATGAAGGGATTAAAGATCAGATAGCCAGTGGAATTAATGCAATTTCTGATGTCGAATCTAGTGAAACAGAAGAGTTAGGTAGAGTAAATAAAGTAGACCCGTTAAATATAACATCCTTAAGAATTAGAGGAATGTGGGTGATAAATCATCCTTCCAATATTTTTGATTATCTAGATCAAGGATATGACCCTAAGAAAAATTTTCAGATAATCGCTATAATGAAGGAAAGTAAATATTTGTCTTTTCCACTTGACAGCAGAACAAAGATCGAATCCATCTCAGTTCCCGGCTTTAATATTAATACTCAGTCGATTAAATGTCCCGATAATCCTGTAAACCTCATACCTGCTAAAATTATTACGTACAAAATCTAACACTAAAGGCAAAGGCATTATGGATATCATATCTCTGTTTGCAGGATGTGGTGGGCTGGATTTGGGTTTTCGACAAGCAGGATTTAATATTGTTTGGGCGAATGAGTACGATCGATCTATTTGGGATACTTATGAATATAACCATCCTGGCACTCAACTAGACAATAGAGATATTAGAAACATTAAATCTGAGGAAATACCGGACTGCATAGGCATAATAGGTGGACCACCTTGCCAAAGCTGGAGCGAAGCCGGTGCTCACAGAGGTATTAATGACAGTCGGGGTCAGCTATTCTATGACTACATTAGAATTGTACAAGAAAAACAACCCTTGTTTTTTCTTGCTGAAAATGTGAGTGGCATATTAGCAGCCAAGCACAAACAGGCTTTCGCTAATATCTTATCTCAGTTTAAAGATATAGGATATCAAATTGCATACAAATTACTGAATGCTAAAAACTTTGAAGTTCCTCAAGATCGTCAAAGAGTAATCATCATTGGCTATCATGAAAAAATGAGTGCTTTTTTTGAGTTTCCCGAAGCGAGAAGTAAAATTTTAACTCTTAGGGATGTTATCGACGATTTGGCATCTATAAAACCCTTGAAAGTTACACATAAGGAGAAACCAAAAGGCTCTAACCTTAAAGTTCCCAACCATGAATATCTAGATACGGGATTTTCTAGTATTTATATGTCCCGAAATAGAGTCAGGAGTTGGTTAGAACCTTCTTTTACAATCCAGGCTAGTGGCAGACACGCACCTCTTCACCCTCAATCTAGCAAAATGATTGTCGTTGGCAAAGACAAACGCATTTTCGACCCCAATTCGCCTGTGCCTTACCGCAGGCTTTCTGTGAGAGAATGTGCGAGAATACAGACGTTCCCGGATGATTTTATTTTGAAATATCAAAATATTATTGATGGCTACAAGATGGTTGGAAATGCCGTGCCTGTTAAGTTAGCGGAGGTACTAGCAAGCAAGATACATGAAGATATTAAAGAATATCAAAAAGCCAGTTTGAAGACAATTATAAATCAAACTGAATATCCAACTCCATTAAGTTTATTAGCTTCTGAATGGAAATTAACGCCTGATGTAGAAAGTAAATCTCTTGCAAAAGCACAATCTTAGGGCGAGTAGACTCAGGCTATTTTCATCTGTTATTTGAATTTTGTTAACTCGCCGAGGTTCTGCTGAATCGCATTTGTTCCGCGAATATGAGACAAGGGAGAACCTCCGTACAAAAAGCTATTCAAACTAACTTGATAATTTTGTTGAACTGCTAAATCTAGCCACAAATTGTTAATCGCAGCTCCGGGTTTGTAGTCGGGAATGTTGTGCTGATAGTAAGGAAAACTGTCTATACAAGTATTGAAAAAGTTTTTACGTCCGCAATGCTTTAAATACTGATGTCGCGGTTTGAATTCTGTTGGATTTTCCAATACTGTATATATAGTATCGGCTAATGATTCCGGGTCAAATTTGGCGTAAAGACCTGCACCTTCGGGGAAAACTGGCGAGTTTCCTCTGGCGTATTGGTTGAATTCTTCAAAACAAATTACTGGTACGTTGCAACTCATTGCTTCGGTAATTCCCCGGTTTTTTCCTTCGAGGAGGGAACCGAGGACGAATGCTTGTGCTCGCGAATAATATGTGGGGATTTCGCTGTAGTAGTCAACTCTCGGCACTAAGTTAATGTAGTCGGAGGGATTGGTTAAAATTTCCTCTACTTGTCGCCATTCTTGTAAGGCGTACTGGTCGAGAGTTTTCAGGTTGCTAGCATCAAATTCGTGACCGCTGACTACTGTTAATTTTATCGGTTTTTGCGGATATTTTTGGCGGTAAACTTTTAAGGCTTTGGCTATGATTGGCAAATTTTTTTCTTCGGAAATTCGGGCTACGGCTAGCAAGTCTATGTCTTTGGCGGGGACGTTGCGCGGGGAAATTAAGTATTCGTTGATGAAGTCGGTGTCTTGTAGGGGTATGATTGGTTTGTGGGCGCGATCGACATAAGTTTCGCGAAACCACTTATCCCGCTGCGGGTTTTTGTATAAACTGGAGTAGGCGTCCGCTACCGGTGCCCAGGAATAGGATGTGCCGGGGGAATAGGTGAAGGAGAAAAATACTGAGGAAAGTTGGGGAAATAGTTTGTTGATGAGTTCGACTGCTTCGCTGAAGTAAATTCCTTTGATGAAACGCCCTTCGTAAAACAGTGGGGGAAGCAAGACGTAGAAACTGACGGTATCGAAGCGGTGGGGTTGGTCTTCAAATATCTCCCAGCTAAAGGCGTCTAAGTCTGCATAAATTTCGGCGATTGGTTTGTTGATGTGGGGGTTACGTAAATATGGTTTTTGTCGATCGTAGTTTCCGCGTACCATATAATTCTGAGTGTGAGTATCTAACTTTTTTTATTTAACCGCAGATGGCGCAGAGAAGAGAAATATTCACAAGTCATCCACGGCTTGTTATAATGATTCATTGTCGCCAATTGTGAGGGCGAGTTGGTAGATTTGGCGGCGGGGGAGGGATGTTTGTTGCGCTAGTTGGCGGCTGGCTTGGGAACGACTTATGCCTTCGGCAATTAATGTTTGCAATTCTGCTTTGATGGCGTCTTCGGAAAATATTGGGGCTGCTGTTTGGATGCCGGCAATTACGAGGGTAAATTCTCCCTGGGGTTCGCGATTGGTGTAAAGCTCGATCGCACTTTCCATACTACCACGCCAAAACTCTTCGTGCATTTTAGTTAACTCTCTCGCCAGCACAATCTGTCTGTCGCTTCCCAAAGTATTTGCTAAATCTTGTAAAGTTTGCCGCAATCGGTGGGGAGATTCGTATAATATTATAGTGCGGGATTCTATTTGCAAAGCTTCTAAACTCTGTTGGCGTTCTTGACCTTTCACGGGTAAGAAACCTTCAAATACAAATCTCTCTGTGGGTAATCCTGATGCAGTTATCCCAACAATGCAGGCGGTCGGGCCGGGAATCGGAATAATGTTAATATTAGCATCGGCGCAAGCTTTGACTAACTCGGAACCGGGGTCAGAAATTCCCGGCATTCCGGCATCGGTGACGATGGCGATATCTTTGCCTAAATGCAGTTTGTCGAGGAGTTCGGGGAGTCGCTGGTGTTGGTTGTGTTCGTGATAGCTGATTTGAGGGGTTTTGATTTGGAAATGGTGCAAAAGTTTGCCTGTATGGCGGGTATCTTCGGCGGCGATGAAGTCTACTGTTTGCAAAATTCGGATGGCGCGAAATGTCATGTCTTCGAGGTTGCCGATCGGGGTTCCTACGATGTAAAGTGTTCCTGTATTGGGATTTGCTTGCATTTTGATATTTTGAAGTTTTTAACCGCAGATAAAGCACGGGCGGGACGCCCATGCCACATATTTAAGAAGATATGAAAACCGGATTGTTTTTGGGATTGGCGACTTTAGATTTAGTTTATTTGGCCGAGAAGCCTCCGGGTGAAAATCAGAAAGTTGTTGCTTCTGATTGTACCATTGCTGCGGGCGGGCCGGCGGCCAATGCTGCGGTCACTTTTAGCTATTTGGGGAATGCGGCGGTATGGGCTGGTGTTTTGGGCACTCACGCGATCGCCCAATTAATTCGTGCAGACTTAGCGGAGTATAATGTCAGGATAATTGATTTGGAGCCCGGGCGATCGCACTCGCCACCAGTTTCCTCGATTATTGTAACTGAAGCAACGGGCGATCGATCAGTAATTTCCATCAATGCTACGAAATCGCAAGTTGACAGTCAAACAATTAACCATGATATTTTAACATCAGTTAGTATTGTACTGCTTGACGGACATCAAATCGCAGCCAGCACAGAAATTGCTCAACTTGCCAATTCAAAAAACATTCCCATTGTCCTCGACGGCGGCAGTTGGAAACCCGGATTAGAAGAAATATTGCCTTTCATTGAATGGGCGGTATGTTCCGAGAATTTTCGTCCACCTAACTGCTACACTTCCGACGAAGTGTTTGCTTATCTCTCAGCGACCGGAATTTCCCATATTGCCATCACTCGCGGCGAAAAATCAATTTTATACTTCAGCAATGGCACTTACGGCACTATAGAAGTACCTCTAATTCAAGCCACAGATACTTTAGGCGCTGGTGACATCTTTCACGGGGCTTTCTGTCACTACATTTTGCACAATAACTTTACCGATACTCTCACCGCAGCGGCTAAAATTGCTTCCCATTCCTGCAAAAAATTCGGAACCCGCGCATGGATGAATAAGGCTTAATTTTAATTTAAAATTAACCAAACTATCCGGTTAAAACCGCTCAAAGCTAGAAAAATGGAACTGGCAACACTTGTTAAGTTAAAATGCTGACAGCAATATCGACAAAGTTTGTGAACTTCCCTCTTCTCTTTCTTCGTACCCTTAGCGCCTTCGCAGTTCGTTAACAAAATTGCTATATTAGTAAGACAAGTTAAAGTCACACAAAACACTTCCAAAACAACATATCCTAATCATGCCTGACACCCAACCTCTAAGTATCACCCTTCCCCCTTTGCGGATTACTCTAACAGAACAACAGCAAGTTAACCTAGAATGGCTGACACAAAACTTGCCCAATCTACTCGCAGCGCCAAGCAAACAAGAAGTTCCCGACAATATGAAACAGTGGGTGGCGGCTAACAAATTATTAAATAAACCCGACGAAGAAATCATTCAAGCGCTAATAAGTACAGGCATAGATGCGGAAACAGCCACCGCAGAAGTTACGGAAATATCATCTCATCCCTACTTTCAAGCAGGCAGTCAGTACGTGCAGTTATTGCAGAAATTAGAATCGCATCTCAGGATCAACAATCAATTAGCTGCATTGTCTTCCAAGTTTGGCACAATCGAACGCAAAAGTAGCCTTTCCCGAGAGTATTTTCTCGAAAATTACTACGCCAAAAATACTCCAGTAATTATTACCAACATTATGCACAACTGGAAAGCTTTGCAGTTGTGGACGCCGGAGTATTTGCAGGAAAAATACGGCGATGCAGAGGTGCAAATACAAGCCAACCGCAACTCCGACCCGGAATATGAAATTAAAATTCACAACCACAAAAAAACTGTTTTATTCCGTGAATATGTAGATATTGTAGTCAATGGCGGGTCTAGCAACGATTGTTACATGGTTGCTAACAACCAAACTTTGGAAAGAGAGGAATTTAAACCGCTATTTAACGACATTGAAATATTTCCAGAATACCTCAATCCTGCTGATACAAAAGGCAGAGTTTTCTTTTGGTTCGGCCCAAAAGGAACGATTACACCGCTGCACCATGACCCAGTTAATTTAATTTTAGCTCAAGTGTCTGGTCGCAAACTAATTAAATTGATTTCTCCGCAACAAACACCTCTGCTTTATAATCACGTCGGAGTTTTCAGCAAGGTTGACGGCGAAAATCCCGATTATGACAAATATCCGCTTTACAGAGAGGCGAAAATTATTGAAGTAATTTTGGAACCGGGAGAGGCTATCTTTATTCCGGTCGGTTGGTGGCACCATGTAAAATCCTTGGAGGTTAGTATTTCGGTTTCGTTTACTAATTTTGTGTTTCCCAATTATTATGAATGGAAATATCCTCATATTAATTGGTAACTGCTAATTTATGGTTCCCAGGGGCGGGCACGGGGGCGCCGCCCCTACATAAATCGGCATTGCATAATTTTGGGATGAATCTTGTGGGGTGAACCCCAGAACCCGCCGGAAAAATAAGGGTTTTCAGCTTTGATAAAATTCCCAATCATCCTGCAAATATGCAATGCCCAGAAATCTGCGTTAATCGGCGTTCATCTGCGGTTCAAAAAAAAGAAATTCATGAAAACTCTCGAAGAAATCAGCGAAATTGCCCGATCGATCGCCTGGAGTGCATCAGATATCCTACAATCCTATTATCGGCAGGATTCCAACACTCCTAACCTTGACATCCAAGAGAAAAAAGATGGCCCCGTCACCGCCGCCGATGTCGCTGTCAATTCTTACATTCTCGACGAATTGCAGTCGGCTTTAGGGAATGCAGAATTTGGCTATCTCAGCGAAGAAACTTACAAATCTTATTTAGAAAAAAACGGTCAAATTCCCTTACCTCAAAGTTGGGTTTGGATTATTGACCCTTTGGATGGAACGCGAGATTTTATTGACAGGACAGGTGAATTTGCTGTTCACATTGCTTTAGCGTTCGAGGGAAGACCGGTATTGGCAGTTGTGGCTTGGCCCGAACAGCAAAAGATTTATTACGCAATCCGCGATGCGGGTGCTTTTATGGAAAATCGGGAGGGTTCTGTGGTCAAATTGCAGGTTTCGGCGCGAAATATAGTGGCAGATTTATCTATAGTAACCAGCCGCAGTCACCGGGGCGATCGCTTTAATCAATTGTTACAAAAACTGCCTTGTCAAAATCAAATAGCTGTCGGTAGTATCGGCTGTAAAATTGCGACAATTGTCGAACAAAAGGCTGATGTTTATATTGCGCTTTCGGGAAAGTCTGCGCCGAAGGATTGGGATTTAGCGGCACCGGAATTGATTTTGACGGAAGCGGGCGGTCAATTTACTCGTTTTGACGGTACTGCTTTGCAATATAACCGGGGAGATGTGAGTCAGTGGGGGGGATTGTTGGCGAGTAACGGTTGCTGTCACGCTGCTTTGTGCGGGCAAGCTGAGCAGATTTTAGCAGGGATAGATGGGGGTTTGAAGTAAGTGCGACGATCGCGCGTAAAGATGGTAACGAATAACTGGTAGGGGCGGGTTTTACCATAAATCTTGGCAATCGCTAACATTATACATCAACCCGCCCCTCGCACATATGTATCAAAAATCCTGCTCTTAATATTTCCGTCTCATTACACTTGCGATTAAATTCTTTTTGTGTTATATGAGCCACCTCGCGCTCGCTCATCCGTAATATTACTTAATAGAATTCCCCAACTTTATCAAAACTTTAATTAAATAGGGATTTATAAAGAAAAATTTATAGAGATTTTCTCAAAAAACAGTTATGGTTACTACTACCTTGAGAAAGAGTTTCGGATGCCAGTCGCGAAACAGGGGAATTATTGTCTTTTTTTAGCTATTAGTAGGTGCAGTATGCCAAATTTAAATAATCAAGTTTCACCAAGTGCGATCGCCTTTATCGACACTCAAGTTGAAAACTATCAAAGTTTGATTGCCGGGGTAAAACCGGGTACGGAAGTAGTGGTTTTGGATGGGAACCGGGATGCGATCGAGCAAATTACTCAAATTTTAGCTCTTCGTACCAATATTGACAGCATTCACATCGTTTCTCACGGTGCTCCGGGCAGCTTGCAACTCGGCGACGTTCGCTTTAGTTTAGATGATATAGAGTGCGATCGGGATGATCTACAGCAATGGTTTTCGCCACAAACCGACTCAATATGCAAAAATCGACCGAATATCCTGCTGTACGGGTGCTCAGTAGCAGCAGGCGAGACAGGTAAAGCATTTGTCAAACGCTTGAGTGAGTTAACCGGGGCCTTTGTTGCGGCTTCCCAAAACCTCACCGGAAGTGTAGCAAAGGGCGGCGACTGGGAACTGGAAGTGAGAACCGGGGAAATAGAAACGCCGCTGGTATTTGAAGCCGAAGTATTAGCAGGTTACGAGTATGTTCTGCCTACTTTTGGTGCGGAGACTAATTTTGGCGCGGGGAATCAACCGCAATTCGTCGGTGTAGGAGACTTTAACGGCGATACCAAGCCTGACTTAGCCGTGCCGAATCGTGCCGATGCCAATAACCTTTCTATCCTACTAGGGACAGGTACAGGCAGCTTTAGTGCTCCCACTAATTTTACTGTGGGACAAGCTGCCTTTGCTGTCACGGTGGCAGACTTTGATGGAGACACCAAGCTTGACCTAGCCGTTGCCAACTGGCTGAGTAATAACGTCTCAATTTTGTTAGGAACAGGGACAGGCAGTTTTGGTACAGCTACCAACTTTAACGTCGGGTCGGGTCCTTGGTCAGTTACGTCCGGCGACTTCAATGGAGATAAAAAGATTGACCTAGCCACAGCCAACATTGACTCAAACAATGTCTCTATTCTATTAGGGACAGGTACAGGCAGCTTTAGTGCTCCCACGAACTTTATCGTCGGGACACAACCCCAGTCTGTATCTGTAGGCGACTTTAACAAAGACAGCAAACTTGACCTAGCTACGGCGAACTTTTACTCAAACAATGTCTCGATTCTATTGGGCACAGGCACAGGCAGCTTTGGCACTGCCACGGATTTTACTGTGGGGACAAACCCCTATTCTGTTGCTGTGCAAGATTTTAATGGGGATGCCAACCCTGACATAGCCACAGCCAACGAAGGCTCTAATGATGTATCCGTACTGTTAGGAAATGGCACAGGTGGCTTTGGGGCTAACACTAACTTTGCTGTGGGGACAGGGCCTCGTTCCGTTACTGTAGGTGACTTTAACGCAGACGGCAAAATTGACTTAGCTACGGCCAACGGTGTTGCCACTGAGGCTCCTGTTGCTAATAACCTCTCGGTTCTGTTGGGGACAGGCACTGGTACTTTTAGCCCTGCCACCAACTATAGCTTGGGGTCAAATCCCTGGACTGTCACTGCGGCAGACTTGAATGCGGATGGGACTCTTGACCTAGCCACGTCGAACTATTGGACTGACAATGTTTCAATTCTGCTAAATACAACCCCGGCGGTAAATTTCGGTGCAGCAACATACAGTGGTACAGAAGGAACAACCGACACAGTAGTTAATATTCCCGTCACCCTCAGCGGTGGCACTCCCTTCAGCGATGTAACTGTACCAATTGCGATCGACCCCACTAGCACAGCCACCCCTAATTCAGACTACACCATTTCCCCTACCTCGATTACATTCCCCGCAGGTGCAACAGGTGCGGCACTCACCAAGAATATTGCAGTCACGATCAAACCCGACAATCTCCCTGAAAACGCCGAAACAGCAATCCTCAACTTTGGCGCAATCACCGGAGGCATTGCAGGTACAACAAAACAAACAACATTAACTATTGCAGCCAACGGTACAGTTTCTTATGCCATCGCCGCTGGTACTGCAAGCATGGATGAAGGCAACACTGGCACAAAACCTCTGACTTTCACCGCGACTCGCAGCGGCAACACAGGCGGGGCAAGTAGCGTCAATTATACGATCGCCGGAACAGCTACAAACATCAGCGATTACAACAACATCGGCGGCACTTCTGGCGCAACTGCTGCTACTGGCACCATTAATTTTGCCGCCGATGAAACATCCAAAACCATTACTCTCGACGTATTAGGCGACACCCTAGTTGAACCCGACGAAACCATTGCCGTCACCCTTTCAAGTCCCACCAGCCCAGGCATAACACCGACAATTACCACTGCTACCGCTACCACAACGATTACTAATGATGACAAAGCTGGCTTTACTATTAACCCAACAGCATTAACTACAAGTGAAGTCGGTGGCACTGGTACCTTCACTGTCAAACTTAACTCTCAACCTACTGCTGACGTTACCATCGGTTTGACCAGTTCCAATCTGGCCGAAGGAAAAGTTTCAACTAATAGCTTAACTTTCACTACTGCTAACTACGATCAACCGCAACCAATCACGGTGAGTGGTGTTGACGATTTAGTAGCTGATGGCCCTCAACCTTACAAAATTGTCACGGCTGCTGCTGTGAGTACCGATGTTAATTACAATAACGTCGATCCTGAAGATGTCACCGTCATCAACAGCGACAATGAAACTCCGGGAATTACGGTGAATCCGACGGCGGGATTAACTACTGGTGAAGATGGCAGCCCTGCTAACTTTACTGTGGTTCTAAATACTCAACCAACTGCTGATGTGACTATCGGTTTGACCAGTGACAATGTTGCGGAGGGAACTGTTTCCCCTGCTAGCATAACTTTCACTCCGGCTAACTGGAATAAACCGCAGCCGGTGACAGTAAAAGGGGTTAACGATAGCATTGTTGACGGCAATATTGGCTACAAAATTGTCACAGCGCTTGCTGTTAGCACCGATCCGAATTATAAGCTAGATGCAGCGGATGTTAGCCTCAGCAATAAGGACGATGATACGGCTGGTATTTCTATTACTCCCACAGCAACAACTGCTACAGAAGGCGGTGCGCCGGGCAGTTATGCGCTCAAGTTAACATCGCAGCCGATCGCCCCTGTTACCATTAACTTTAATACCGGAAGTCAAATAAATGCGATCGCCCCTGTGATCTTTGACAGCACGAATTGGAATGTTGCCAAAACAGTCACTGTCACCGCTACCGACGATAGCAAAGCCGAAGGTACGCACACGGGTACGATCGCTCACACTGTTACCAGTACCGACACTAAGTATAGCGCTCAGACCATTCCGGATGTCAATGTAGCGATTACCGACAACGACACAGCAGGTGTCAGCATTACACCTACGAGCACAACTGCTGCTGAAGGGGGTGTGAATGGCAGTTATGAGCTCAAATTAACATCGCAGCCTTACGCCCCTGTTACTATCACTCTCACAACAGGTGAGCAAATTGAAGCGATCGCACCTATCACTTTCACTGCGGATAATTGGAATAGTGCTAAAACCGTTACGGTAAAAGCTGTTGATGATACGGTTGTCGAAGGATCACACAGCGGCAATATCACTCACACTGTGAGTACCACTGATGGTAAGTATAATGTGGTTGTGGTTCCAGGGGTGACAGTGGCGATTACGGATAACGATGTAGCGCCACCGCCGCCGCCAACTCCGACGCCAACTCCGACGCCAACGCCGACGATATCCGTCCCTCCTACTCCAACGCCGACGATATCCGTCCCTCCGACGCCAACGCCG